>DATNAR010000335.1:0-4106 GCA_035607385.1 Casimicrobiaceae bacterium | reverse complement strand
CGGGACCTTGCTCCTGCGGCACGAGCGCGGCGGCTTTCGCGCCCGGACGCTCGGCGCGCTGCGCGGCGATCAGCCGCTGATGCGCGGCCTGGTCGACAGCGGCCGCAAAGTGCTGGCAGGGATGCTGTTCATACTTCCGGGCATCCTGTCCGACCTGCTCGCGATCGCGTTGCTGCTGCTGCCGATCAACCTGGGTCGCCAGCTTGCCACCGCCGGCAGCGGATTCGGCGACCCGCTGGACGGCGACTACCGCCGCGTCGACTAGGCCGGCCGCTCGCTGCAGGGCCGGCTGGGAACTAGCCTACGATCGTCTGCTCGCTTCGTCGCGCCCGCGCGTACGCCCAGATCATCAATGTGCCGCCGGCGACGATCATCGGCAGCGACAGCCACTGCCCCATCGACCATCCCAGCGCCAGGAGTCCGAGGAAGCTGTCGGGCTCGCGCGCGAACTCGACGATGAAGCGAAACACGCCATAGCCGACGAGGAAAAGACCTGACACCGCGCCCAGCGGGCGCCGGTGGCGGGCATACAACCAGAGCAGCACGAACAGGGCGAGACCCTCCAGGCCGGCCTCGTAGAGTTGCGACGGGTGGCGGGGCAGCATGCCGGTGCGCTCATAGATTTCGGACAGACTGCGCGCGAGCGCTTGCTGCGCGTGCGCGGCCATCCAGGCTTTGTCCTCGTCCGCCGCCTGTGGAAAAAGCACCGCCCATGGCGCACCGGGATCCGTCACACGGCCCCACAGCTCCCCGTTGATGAAATTGCCCAGCCGTCCGAACGCGAGGCCCAGCGGAATCAGCGGCGCGACGAAGTCGGTCACGTCCAGCCAGCGCTTGTGCCGGGCCCGCGCATAGACCCACAGCGCGATCAGCACGCCCAGGAATCCGCCGTGAAAGCTCATGCCGCCCTGCCAGATCGCGAGCGTTTCGATCGGGTGCGCCAGGTAGTACATCGGCTTGTAGAACAGGATGTAGCCGAGACGGCCGCCCAGGATCACGCCGAAAACGCCATAGAAGAGCATGTCGTCGACGTCGCGCGGATGCCAGCCGGTCAGGAGATTTTGGCGCGCTCGTATCTTGCCGAAAACGACGAACAGCACGAACCCGATCAGGTACATCAGCCCGTACCAGCGCACCGCGAGGGGGCCCAGGTGGATGGCGACCGGATCGAATTGCGGATGGACCAGCATCGGATGATTATGACATTGCCGTCGCGGCAACCCGCCGCGTCCCGCCGCGGACCGATGCCCGCGCCGTCGCCACGAATTGCGCAAGACACGCGCTGCGGCTGGCTGCGCGCCACGCCAGCAGGATGGTCAACAGCGGCGAGGCCTGCCGCAGCCGCCGGTAGACGACGCCGCGCCGGCGCATGTGGCGCAGCGACGCCGGCACCAGCGCTACGCCCAGGCCCGCCGAGACCAGGCTGACGATCGTCTGCATCTGGATCGCTTCCTGCGCGATGCGCGGCGTGAACCCGGCCTGCCGGCAGAATTCGATGATCGCGTCGTACAGCCCCGCCGCGGCCGAGCGGGGAAAGATGACGAACGGCCGACCCGCCAGCGACGCCAGCGAGAGCGGAGCGCGCGATCGTGCCAGAAGATCGTCCGCCGGCAAGGCGGCGACCAGCGGCTCGCGCAGCAGCGGCAGCATCGCCAGCGCAGCGTCATCGACCGGCGCCAGCAGCATGCCGGCGTCGATGCGTCCCTCGTGCAGCTCGCGCAGCTGGACGTCGCCGGTCAACTCGCGCAGCTCCAGCGTGACACCCGGATGCGCCGCGCGATAGGCGCTCAGCAATCCCGGCAGGACGCTGTAATCGACGGTGCTGATGAAGCCGAGCGCCAGGCGGCCAGTCTCGCCGGACTCGACTCGCCGTGTCCGGACGGGCAGCGTTTCGGCTTCGGCCAGCATCGCGCGCGCCTGATCCAGCAGGTAGGCGCCGGCGTCGGTCAACTCGACGCGCCGCTTGCTGCGGCGTAGCAGCAGCACGCCGATCTCCCGCTCGAGCTGCTGGATCTGGCGCGACAGCGGCGGCTGCGACATGTGCAGGCGTGCCGCGGCGCGCCCGAAGTGGAGCGACTCGGCGACGGCGACGAAATAGCGCAGGCGGCGCAGCTCGATCATCGATACCTTTTCTGCATCAATTATAGCGATAAAGTGTATTGGACAGTATCACAGCGCCGGCGCTATAAAAAGCCTACCCTCGACCCGGCATTCCCGATGCGCCCTTCGATCCTCGACCGCACCTCCCCGGCAACCCTGCTGGCACTGACCTCGCTGTTCTGGGCGGGCAACATGGTCATCGGCCGCGCGGTCGCCGATGCGATGTCGCCGATAGCGCTGGCGTACTGGCGCTGGATCATCGTCATCGGGGTGCTGGCGCCGTTCTGCTGGCGCGAGGTGGTGGCGCGGCGCGCGGTGCTGCTGCGCTCGTGGCGCATCCTGTTGCTGCTCAGCGTGATGAGCACCGGGCTCTACAGTGCGTTGACCTACTGGTCGCTGCACTATACGACGGCGACCAACACGACGCTGCTGAACTCGACGATTCCGATCTGGGTGACGGTCGCGTCGTGGATCCTGCTCAAGCACCTGCCGCCGGCGCGAGCGCTGCTGGGCTTCCTGATCTCGCTCGCCGGCGTGCTGTTCATCGTCGCGCACGGCCATCCCGGAACGCTTTTCACGCTGGCGCCCAATGTCGGCGATCTGATCATACTGCTCGCGCTGTTCCTCTGGGGGTTCTACGCGGTGCTGCTGCGCTATCGTCCGGCCGAGCTCTCGCCGCTCGGTTATGTTTTCGTCACCGCCGTCATCGGCACCGTGATCGCGACGCCCGTATTTCTGCTCGACCACGCCCTGTCGGCAACGCCCGATCTGTCGTGGCAGGCGCTCGCCGCGATCGGTTATTTCGCGCTGTTTTCCAGCCTCGCCGCGACGCTTTGCTACAACAACGCCGTCGACCGCGTCGGGCCGGTGCACGCGAGCCTGTTCATCCACCTGGTGCCGCTGTTCGGCAGTCTGCTCGCGATCGCCTTTCTCGCCGAGCGCCCGGGCTGGCAGCATCTGATCGGCATGGCGCTGGTGCTGTCCGGCATAGTCCAGGCGCGGCGCGCCGCGGTCGTCGCGCCGAGGTGCTGAGCCCATCGCGCGCCGCGCAAGACGCAGCCGCTCCATATCACCGACATCTTTAGCAGGATCGCGAGGCGCCATGGCCAATAACCGACGCAGCCGCATCATCACGCAGGGCGTCGCCCGCTCGCCGAATCGCGCGATGCTGCGCGCCGTCGGGTTCGGCGACGACGACTTCGACAAGCCGATCGTCGGCGTGGCCAATGGCCATAGCACGATGAATCCCTGCAATGCCGGGATCCAGCCGCTGGTCGATCGCGCAATGGCCGCGCTGGCCGAAGCCGGCGCGAAGCCGCAGGTGTTCGGCTTCCCGACGGTGACCGACGGCATCGGCATGGGCACCGAAGGAATGAAATACTCGCTGGTATCGCGCGAGGTCATCGCCGACTCGATCGAGGTCGCGGTGATGGGACAGTGCATGGACGGCGTCGTCTGCGTCGGCGGATGCGACAAGAACATGCCAGGCTCGATGATGGCGATGGCGCGAATGAACGTGCCGGCGATCTTCGTCTACGCCGGCACGATCAAGCCGGGACACTGGAAGGGCCAGACGCTGACCATCGTCAGCCCGTTCGAGGCGGTCGGCGCCTTCACCGCGGGCAAGATGTCGAAGGAGGACTTGGACGGCATCGAAAAAAATGCCTGTCCGACCGTCGGCGCCTGTGGCGGGCAGTACACGGCCAACACGATGTCCTCGTCGTTCGAGGCGCTGGGGATGAGCCTGCTCGGCAGCTCGCAGCTCGCCTCGCCCGATCCGGAAAAGGCCGACAGCGCCGCCGCGTCGGCGCGCGCGCTGGTCCACGCGATCGAGCTCAATCTGAAGCCGCGCGACATCATCACGCGCCGCTCGATCGAGAACGCCATCGCGCTGGTGATGGCGACCGGAGGCTCGACCAACGCGGTGCTGCATTACCTCGCCATCGCCGCCGCGGCCGAGGTCGAGTGGTCGATCGACGATTTCGAGCGCGTGCGCCAGCGGGTGC
>DATNAR010000208.1:0-3496 GCA_035607385.1 Casimicrobiaceae bacterium | reverse complement strand
ACGTATGCCGCGCCGCCGGTCACTTTGGCGGGGATGTCGACCCGCGACATCGACTTGCCAATGACCGAATAGGCTGCCGGGTCCTTGAGCTTCGATTGCCCGTCCGCGCGAACCTTCGTCAGGCCATCGACGACGAGCTCGCCGAAGCCGAGGCGCCTGCCGTCGTCAGCGACGACGGCGCCTTCCTGCGCTTTGAGTCGATCGGCCGGCACGCCGAGCCGCTCGGCCGCGCGGGCGATGAGGATCTCGCGCACCTGGGCGGCCGCGTTCATGATCGCCGTGCCGCTGTCCTTCATCGAGTTGCTGCCTGCCGTATAGCCCTCGTCCGGCGTCTGCCGCGTGTCGGCGGTGATCAGGCGGATCCGCTGCGGCGACACGTACAATTGTTCGGCGGCGATCTGGATCAGCGCGGTCTTGACGCCCTGCCCCAGCTCGGCCTTGCCGGTGAACAAGGTGATGCCGCCATCGGCGTCGATACGGAGCCACGCGTCCAGCATCGGATTGGCGTCGAGGCTTCCGGGCAGCTTCGGGCCCGGCGGCTTTTGCGCACGCAGCGACGACGGCGCCAGCGAAAAGCCGATGATCAGCGCTCCGCCTGCGGCCAGGAACTCGCGCCGTGTGAGCGCGTTGCGTTGTGCGCCGCAAGAATTCATGCGCGACTCCGCTCGGATGCGCCGTCCCCGGCCTGCATCGCCTGCGCGGCACGGCGAACGGCGCGGAAGATCCGCATCTGAGTCCCGCAGCGGCACAGATTGGGCATCAGGTGGCGGCGGATCTCGGCATCGGACGGCGAAGGATTTTTTTCCAGCAGCGCTTGCGCGCGCATCATCATCCCGGCGATGCAATAACCACATTGCGCCGCCTGCTCGTCGATGAAGGCGCGCTGCAGCGGGCCGGGGTTCTCGATCGTGCCTAGTCCCTCGACGGTCTTGATCCTGCGTCCGGCCAGGACCGAAATCGGCGTCAGGCAGGAAAACACCGCATCGCCATCGACCATCACCGTGCACGCGCCGCACTGGCCAAGACCGCAGCCGAACTTGGCGCCGTTCATCGCCAGATGATCGCGCAGCACATAGAGCAGCGGCGTATCGGGCGCGGCATCGACGCTTTGCATCCTGCCGTTGATGTTGAGCTCAATCATCGCTCATTTTCATCCTTGCGCTGGAGGATGTCTCGCGCCTGGCGAGGAACATCGGGCCAAGGCGGACTGCTGGCGAAGTGCACGCGCAGGTAGGCCAGCAGAGAGGCGAGTTGCTCCTCGGTCAGCGCGCCCGCGAAGCTTGGCATCACGACGCCCTTCTCGCCCGGCTCGGGCCAGATGCCTTCGAGCACGATATGCAAGACGTTGCGCGGATCCGGTGCATGAAGCGACGTGGTCTGCGCCAGCGGAACCGTGCGGATCGAGGATACCGCGCCGGCGCCTTCGTCGTGACAGGCGGCGCAGGCCCCGGCGAAGATCGCGGCACCGCTCTCTAAGCGCGCTTCGTCCGCGCTTGGCGTGACGGTGCGCACGGCGGCCGCTTCCTTCCCGCCCATCACGGCCAGCAGGTAGGTGGCCATCGCCCGGATGTCCGCCTCGGGTACATCGGCCAGCTCGTGCACGACGGGCGCCATCGGACCAGCGGCGTGCCCGTGGTCGTCGTCCCAGCCCTGTCGGAGATAACGGGTCAGCTGGTCGGCTGTCCAGGCGACCGGCGCCGGCGAGGAGGCGTTGAGCGCGGTCGCATACCATCCTTCGGCTTCGCCGCCGCCGAGGTAGAGATCTTTCTTTTCCGCGCCCATCGCATTGCGCGGGGTATGGCAGGCGCCGCAATGGCCCAGCCCGTCGACCAGGTACGCACCGCGATTCCATTCGGCGGACCGGTCCGGGTCGGGGCGGTAGACGCCCCTTCGGAGGTACAAAGCCTTCCAGGCCGAGAGCAGCGGACGAAAATTCATCGGGGGGACCAGCCGATTCGGCGGTACCGTCGACCGTACCGCGTCACGCGTCATGATAAAGGCATAAATCGCCCTGACGTCGTCGTCGGCGACGCGCGCGAAATGGTCGTACGGAAATGCCGGGTAGAGATTGCGCCCCCTGCGATCGACACCTTCGTGCATTGCACGCAGGAAGTCGGCTTCGCTCCAGGCGCCGATGCCGGTATCGACATCGGGCGTGATATTGGTGGAATAAATCGTGCCGAACGGTGTTGTCAGCGCCACGCCGCCGGCAAAGGACTTGCCGCCGGGCGTCGTATGACAGCTGGCGCAGTTGCCGATCGCGGAAAGCTGCGCGCCGCGGGCAATCAGCGCGGCGTCGAACGAGCGGTTACCGGCCGGTGGTCGCGGCGCCTGCGCGGATACCGATCCGATCAGGATCGCGGCCAGTGCGACCAGGATCGCCGTGCCGACGAGCAGACCCCAGGTCCTCATGCCGACATAGAGCGCAACAAATGGATTCCGTTCCGTTTGTTTTGTCGCGCCAGCGGCTCGGTAAACGAGCCCTTCGAACCAGAGGACCTCGCTTTAGCGCGCGTAACGCCCCAGCCGCGGCATCGCGATCGATTCGTGCGTCACCGCGGAGCTACCGGGCGGAATACGGCAGCAGGCGATCGAGCTCCGTCTTGACGACTTGATAGCACTCACAGGACCGCGCCTCGAGTCCCGGGCGATCCAGCACGGTGATTCTGCCGCGGCGATAGCTGATCAGGCCGGCATCCTGAAGCTTGCCGGCGGCTTCGGTGACGCCTTCGCGGCGCACGCCGAGCATATTGGCGATCAATTCCTGCGTCATCGAAAGCTCGTTGGATGCCAGGCGATCGAGGCTGAGCAGCAGCCAACGGCACAGTTGCTGATCGACCGAATGATGCCGGTTGCACACTGCCGTCTGCGCCATCTGGGTGATCAATGCCTGCGTGTAGCGGAGTAACAGGTGCAGCATCGGGCCGAAGCGCTGAAACTCGTCTTTGAGCAACTGGGCCTTCAGCCGATAGCCATGACCGGCACTCTGCACCACGGCGCGGCTGGGGGTCGTTTCGCCACCCATGAACAGCGATATGCCCAGGATACCCTCGTTGCCTACGATGGCGATCTCGGCCGACGCGCCATCCTCCATCACGTACAGCAGCGAGACGATCGACGTCGTCGGAAAGTAGACGTAGCGCAACTGCACTCCAGGCTCGTACAGGACTTCGCCAAGCTTGAGCGGAATCAGTTCCAGATGCGGCGCCAGCCGCTCGTAGTCGCTTGCTGGCAGCGCCGCGAGCAGATGATTCTGCTGCGGAGTCTGACTCCCGCGCGCAGCCGGCGACGATTTCTCGTCGATCGGCACGGTTGATGATTTCCTCATGCTGCCCCGAGCTGGTCCGTTGCGAATGCGTCAGTTTATAGGTCCGGGGGGATTTTGTGTGCGGTACAGCACATAAGCTGACGGCTGGTGCGGTTGGCCGCTCCCCGATCCGTGCGCCAGCGAACCGACCACCGTCGGAGTCGCAACGTATGTTCGTGCTCATGAATG
>DATNAR010000183.1:0-3733 GCA_035607385.1 Casimicrobiaceae bacterium | reverse complement strand
CGAGCGCGTGCAGACCGGAAGCTTCGGCGCCTGCCTGATGGCCGAGCCCGCACTGGTCGCCGATTGCGTCGCGGCGATGTGCGACGCCGTGGCGCTGCCGGTGACGGTCAAGCACCGCACCGGCATCGATGCGGTCGACGAATACGCCTTCGTGCGCGATTTTGTCGGCATCGTCGCAGCGGCCGGCGCCAGCGCGTTCATCGTCCACGCCAGGAACGCGGTCCTGAAAGGCCTGTCGCCGAAGGAGAACCGCGAGATCCCGCCGCTGAAGTACGGATTCGTACACCGCCTGAAGCGCGATTTTCCCGCCCTTACGATCGTCATCAACGGCGGCATCGCGACGCTTGACGATGTCGCACGCGAGCTCTCGGAGGTCGACGGCGTCATGCTTGGCCGTGCCGCTTACCACCATCCGTACATGCTCGCCGGTGCCGACGCGCTCTGCTTCGGCCCCGGCGCGCGGCCGCGCTCGCGCGCCGAAATCGTCGCGGCGCTGCTGCCGTATATCGAGGCGCAGCTCTCGCGCGGCGTGCATTTGCGCGCGATAACCCGTCACCTCCTCGGGCTCTACCACGGCTCGCCAGGGGCGCGCGCCTGGCGCCGCACGCTCTCCGACGCGGCACTGCTGCAAAGCGGAGGCCCGGAGTTGCTGCTCGAGGCGCTGCGCGAGGTCGAGCCGGAATCGGTCGCCGCCGCGGTCTAGCCTGCGCCAAGGCCCCGCCGTCCTCCGCGGGAGAGTGCTGCTTATTTCGGATGCTGCGCCGGATCGATGTCGAGGTAGCGCCACAGCGCCGTTCGAACCGGGTGCGGCTTGTAATTGAGGATCCACGGCTGCAGCAGATGATCCTCCATCCGGTGCTCCATCAGCCGCCAGGGGGCGTAAGCGACGACCAGTTCGGTCATCCGATCGAACAGCCGGGTGCGTTCGGGCGAATCCGGCAGCCGATAGGCTTCGTCATAGAGTCTGTCGAATTCCGGCAAGCTGAACCGCGCGTGGTTTTCCTGTCCGACGTTCGGACCGTAGAGGAGCTGCATGAAGTTTTCGGCGTCGGGGTAATCGGCGTTCCAGCCGTCGGTGCGCATCCGCATCTTTCCCAGTCGCGCATTCTTGCGAAGCTCCTGCAGGGCGTCCTTCCTGAACACGATCCGCAAGCCGAGCGCATCCATGTTCTTCTTCCATTGCTCGTCCTCCTGCCGCGTGAGCGAGGTCGGCGCCGACCACCGCTCGAGAACCAGCGGTTTGCCGTCGGGCATTTCGCGGTAGCCGTCGCCGTCGCGGTCCTTGTAACCGAACCGATCGAGCAGCGCGCGCGCCGCCACCGGATCGTAAAGTTGTGCATTGGTCTTGAGTTGCGGGTCGTAGCCGGCGATATCGGGCGGGATCGGGCCCTTCGCCGGAACGGCACGACCTTTGAGGATGACCCGGATGAACTCGCTCACATCGAAACCCATGCCGATCGCCCGCCGCAGCGCGATCTTCTCCGGCGTGTAGCCGCCGACCACCGGGTCTTCCATGTTGAAATAAGTCCATCGCGTGTTGGGCCGCAGCTGCGCCTCGTGCCGGATACCCTTGGCCGCGAGCTCGGGCCGAAGCACGCCATCGGCCAGCGCCTGCTCGACGAATTCCGGCGGAAGCCGCTCGAGAAGGTCGAGCTCGCGGTTGGCGAATGCGAGCCACACCGCCTGTCCTTCCACGATGACCGAGATCTCGATGCGCCCGACCAGCGGCAGCTTCTTTCCCTTGAGCGCCGCCGCGATCGGCTGCGCTTCGGGCGGGACCGGACCGGCCGGCACATAAGTCGCAGCGCGAAAACCGGGATTGGCGAGCAGCACGATCCTGGCGCTGCGCCGGTATTCGCCCAGCATGTACGGCCCTGTCCCTACCGGATGCGCGCCGAAATCCCTGCCGTACGCCTCGACGACTTCGCGTGCGACCGCGGCGGTGTTGGGCACGGCGAAGACGTAGGGAAAGCGCAGGTCGGGGTGCTTCAGGCGGATGCGCAGCGTGTAGCGATCGACGACCTCGAGGCCAGCGATCGGCGCGTCGTAATCGAATCGGCCCGACTTCTGCGCCTGCGCGCGAACCTCGTCCGCCCCGATGATCTTGCCCTCGATCATCCACAGCCACGGGCTTTTTACCGCCGGATCGAGCAGGCGCTTGAGCGCATATGCCTGGTCGGCGGCGGTCAGCTCGCGCGGCTTGCCTTTGAAGGCCGGATCGGGAGTGAAGAAGATGCCTCGCTTCAGCTTGAAAACGTAGGTCGCGCCGCCGGCTTCTACCGTCGGCATCGCCTCGAGCGTCCTCGGCACGAGCGTCACCGGACGCGCCAGGTAGTCGTAGTCCAGCATCGCGTCGTAGATGTGGTCGATGATGCCGTCGGACCCGCCGTCGGCAGAGAACTGCGGATCGAAGCTCTGTTCCGCGCTGGCGAGGACGACATGCAGCGTTTTTGCCGGATCGGCAGCCAGAGCCGAAGCGGCCAGCAGACTCAGTGCTGTGACCATCGCGATCGCCACCGGCAATGGCTGAGGACTGCGCGCATGGCGCGACGGTTCGCGCATCGACTCGGGCTCCATGACAGCGGGGCGTTTCATAGGCGTCGACTATAATCGACTTCGGCATCGCCGCGATTCCCACCGTGAACTTCGATCCTTCCATTCCCGTCCGCGTCATCGACTCGCACACCGGCGGCGAGCCCACCCGTGTGGTCGTCAGCGGGGGCCCCGACCTGGGCGGCGGCGACATGGCACAGCGCCGCCAGCGCTTTCGCGACAAGTACGACGCGTGGCGCAGGGCGATCGTCAACGAGCCGCGGGGTTCGGACGTGCTGGTGGGCGCGTTCCTGTGTGCACCCGTCGACGCGAGCAATGCCTGCGGGGTGATCTACTTCAACAATGTCGGCTATATCGGCATGTGCGGGCATGGCACGATCGGCCTGGTCGCGACGCTCGCCTATCTCGGCCGATTGAGGGCCGGCGATCACCGGATCGAAACCCCCGTCGGCGTCGTCACCACGACGCTGCATGCCGACGGCAGCGTGACCGTCGCCAACGTGCCTGCCTACCGGCACGCGACCCAGCTGCGCGTGCATGTTCCGGGTCATGGGGCGGTGCATGGCGACGTGGCGTGGGGCGGCAACTGGTTCTTTTTGTGCAGCGACCACGGCTTGCGCCTCGAAGCGCGCCATGTCGCCGAGCTTTCCGAGTTTTCTTCGCGGCTGCGCGACGCGCTTCGGCAGCACGGCGTCACGGGGGCCGCGGGTGCAGAGATCGACCATGTCGAGTTGATCGGTCCGCCGGCAGATCCGCGCAACGACGCGTGCAACTTCGTGCTCTGCCCGGGCGGCGCCTACGATCGCTCGCCCTGCGGCACGGGAACCAGCGCCAAGCTCGCGTGCCTCGCCGCCGACGGCAAGCTGGCGCCCGGCGCTTTGTGGCGCCAGGAAAGCGTGATCGGCAGCGTGTTCACCGCGCATTACCAACGGCCGCCGCAGGCGCTTCCCGATCTGCCGGCGAATGCGGTGCTGCCGCTGATCCGCGGCCGCGCCCATGTAACTCTGGATGCGAATCTGGTCTTCGACGTCGCCGACGTTTTCACATGGGGTCTGGTTTGAATTCCGGTCGGATCGCGGCGGTCGGCCGCGCACGCAAAATCGATCGGCGCGCCTTTCCCGGATGAAGGCGACCGAATCGCCGTTGCGGCCGCTGCCGCCGGATCGGCGCTCGTGCGCCG
>DATNAR010000177.1:0-7172 GCA_035607385.1 Casimicrobiaceae bacterium | reverse complement strand
GGTGCGTGCCGGATCCAGCTCGTGGCGCCGCGCGATCGCTTGCGAGGCTTCGCGCGTCTGCCGTGCCGGAAAGCGCGACGGCGATCTCTCGGCCGTGGCGTAGGCGATCCGGCCGTAGACAAAGAGCTCGATGCCGGGTGCCGCCGGATCGGGGGCGAAGCGGGTGTGGTTGGCCGCGCCTTCGTCACCGAATTGGGCCGCGGCCGGCAGCGGATCGTGTACGGCAAAGCGAGCCTCGTCGGCGAAGATCGCGCGCAGCACCCGGGTCGTCGTCGGCGCTTCGATCGCGCGATGGAAATGCGAGCAGAGATTGGCCGGCGTGAAATGCACGCGGCAGTCGGCGGTGTCGGCCGACGGGCTGACGGTCGCGGCGTTGGCGGCCCACATCGCAGCAGCGGAAGAGCACGCGGCGAGCAGCGGCGAGTCTTCGCGTGCGGCGCGCGCGATGACCGCCGCGTCGTCGCCTCGGTAGCCGAGCGCGCGCAGCGCCGCAAGGTCGGGGCGCTCGTGCGGTGGCAGCACCGCCTGCGGATAGCCGCGGTCGGAAAGGGCCTTCATCTTGGCCAGTCCCTGCAGCGCGGCGAGCCGGGGGTTGGCGACCGAGCTGCGATTGCGCTCGGATGCGAGGTTTCCGGTGGCGAGCCCGCTGTAGTTGTGCGTCGGGCCGGGCAGCCCGTCGAAATTGACTTCGACGGCGGCTGCTTGGCGGTTCAACATCGACGTCGTCCGGACTTGGCCGCGCTAGCGATCGCGCGGAGACAGGGGCACCGCGCGCACCGAGTCGCCGGCCCGCACACCGAGCGCCTCGGCCGCATGCGGCAGCAGCGGAAACTGTGCGATGCGCACCGGCGCCGGACAGAGAATCGCGCGGAACGCGGCGAAATTGCGGCTCGCGACCAACCAGAGCACGTCTTCGCTCAAACTGTCCGGCACCGGGTCGGCCTCGCCGACGTCCACCGGCAGGACCTGCGATTGCCGCACCGCGTGGATGTCGTCGCGAAAGCATTCGAGCGTCGGGCCGGCATCGAAGATGTCGACGTAGCCTTCGTAGCGAAAGCCTTCCGACTCGAGCAATGCGCGCGCCGGCAGCGTGTCAGCGTGGACTTCGCCGATCGCGGCGCGCGCGTCTGCCGGCAGCAGCGTCGTATACACCGGGTGGCGGGGCATGAGCTCAGCGATGAACGCCTTCTGGCCGATGCCGGTCAGGTAGTCGGCGCGCGAGTACTCGATGGTGAAAAAATGGCGGCCCAGCCCTTCCCAGAACGGGCTCTTGCCATCGGCGTCGAGCCGGCCGCGCATTTCGGCGATGATTTTCGGGGCGAAGCGATCGGCGAATTCGGCGATGAACAACAGGCGCGCCTTGGCAAGCAGCGACCCGTTCTTGCCGTGGCGGTACCGGGCGTCGAGAAACAGCGAGCAAAGCTCGCTGTTTCCGGTGTGATCGTTGCTCAGGAACAGCGTCGGCGCGCTGGTATAGACACCGAGCTCGCGCGAGGCATGCACCTGCGTGCCGACATGATAGTTGTACCAGGGCTCGGTGAGGCCGACCGCCGCCTCGATCGCGCTGATGCCGACGACTCGCTGCGTCGTGCCGTCGATCAGCACAAAAACATAACAGGCATCGGCGCTGGCCGCGTTCCCCGCGAACGACGCCAGCGAGCGCTCGATGCGGGAGTGGAGGCGCTCGGTATTGGCGGGCAGGCTGGTGAGACCGGTCCCGCTCTTTTCGGACAGCGCGAACAGCGCCGGCAGATCGGCTTGCTCGATCGGACGGAAGGTGAACATCAGCGTGCCGCGGAATCTGGCGTTCGCGTCACCCTGGCGCCGCCTGCCGCCAGGCTCAGTGGAGCGCCTTGCCCAGCGCGGTTTCGAGCCGTGCCAGTCCCTCGAGGATTTCGTCGAGGCTGATCACCAGCGACGGCGCGATGCGGACGACGTCGGGGCCGGCCATCAGCACGATCAGTCCCGCGTCCGCGGCGGCGCGCATCACGTCCGCCGCCCTGCCTTGCCAGCGCGGCGCGAGCTCGCATCCGATCCAGACGCCTTCGCCGCGGATGTCGGTGAAGACCTCGCGCCGGCCGTTCATCGTGCGCAGGCCCTCGACGAACAGCGCATGGCGTGCCTTGACGCCATCGAGGACCTCGACCGTATTGATCACGTCGAATACGGCACCGGCCACCGCGCATGCCAGCGGATTGCCGCCGTAGGTCGTGCCGTGCACACCGACCGAAAACGCGCTGGCGATTTCGGTCGTGGTCAGCATCGCCCCGACGGGAAAGCCGCCGCCGAGGCCCTTGGCGCTGGTCAGGATGTCGGGAACGATGCCTTTTTGCATGTACGAGAACAAGGCGCCGGTGCGACCCATGCCGCTCTGGATCTCGTCCAGGATCAGCAGCGCGTCGTGCTCGTCGCACAGGCGGCGGGCGGCGCCGAGGAACTCCGGCGTGCCGGGAGTCATCCCGCCTTCGCCCTGCATCGGTTCCAGGATCACCGCGCAGATGTCGTCGCCGCCTTCCTCGGCGAACGCCGCCTCGAGTCCGGCGACGTCGTTGTAGCGGATATGGGTGAACCCGGTCGGCGCCGGCCCGAAGCCGGCCGAGTACTTGGCCTGTCCGCCGGCGGTCACCGTGAACAGCGTCCGGCCGTGGAACGCGTTGAGCGTCGAGACGATGCGAAACTTCTCCGGCCCGAAATGATCGTGCGCATAGCGCCGCGCGAGCTTGAGCGCCGCCTCGTTCGCCTCGGCGCCCGAGTTGCAGAAGAAGACGCGTTCGGCGAAGGTCGCGTCGACCAGTTTTTTGGCCAGCCGCAGCGCCGGCTCGTTGGTCATCCAGTTCGAAACATGCCAGATCGTTTTCGCCTGCTCGGTCAGCGCGCGCACCATCGCCGGGTGGCAATGACCGAGCGAGGTGACCGCCACACCGGCGGCGAAGTCGATGTACATGCGTCCCTGCTGGTCCCACACGCGGGAGCCCTCCGCGCGCACCGGGATGAACGGCGCCGGCGCGAAGCATGGAACCATCAGCTGGTCGAACATCGCGCGGGTGACGGGCAGCGGCGCGGCGCGAGTGCCTGCCGGGAGCGACACGGTCGAAGTGGAAGGGACGGTCATGAGTGTGGTGGCTATTGCGCCGCGATGACCTGGATCTCGATCTTGTAGCCGCTGGCGGCAAGCTTCGCCTGCACCGTCGCGCGCGCCGGCGGATGTCCCGGCACGATCCAGGCTTCCCACACCGCATTCATCGCCGCGAAATCGGCCATGTCGGGCAGATAGATCGTCGCCGACAGCATCCGGTCCTTGCCGCTGCCGGCTTCGGCCAGCAGGCGGTCGATGCGCGAGAGCACCTGACGCGCCTGCGTCGTGATGTCGGCGTTCAGATCGTCGGCGACCTGGCCGGCGAGATAGATGGTGCCGCCGTGCACGACCATGTCGGCGAGACGCTTGCCCACGTGATGGCGTTGAATCGTCATGGTGCTATCCTTGCCGGAACCGCCTGGACCCTCGAACGGAGCGCCAGCGCGTCATTGTAGACGAATTGCGCATACAGGCCGCGCCCCGACCGTGATGAACGGCAAGATCTGCCTTCTCGTTGCCTCGCTCGCGCTTGCCGCCGCCGTCGCGTTCGGCGCATTCGGCGCGCACGCGCTGAAGTCGCGGCTTAGCGCCGACCTGCTGGCCGTCTACCAGACCGCCGTGCAATACCATTTCTGGCACGCGCTCGGCCTGTTCGCGCTCGCCGTGCTGATGCTGCAGTGGGATGCGCCGGTGCTGAATCTGGCCGCGTGGCTGCTGCTGGCGGGACTGATCCTGTTTTGCGGAAGCCTCTATCTGCTGGCGCTCACCGGCGCGCGCTGGCTCGGCGCGATCGCGCCGCTCGGCGGCATCGCGTCGATCGCGGCGTGGCTGGTCGTGGCCTGGGTCGCCTGGCTGCGCTGAAGCCTCAATCGACCTTGGCTCCCGACGCCTTGATGATCCTGGCGTACTTTGGGATCTCGCCCCGGATCAGCGCGGCGAATTGCTCGGGCGAGGTCGGCGCCGGCTCGGCGCCTTGTTGCGCGAAGTAGGCCTGCATTTCCGGCGTGTTGAGGATACGCGTCACTTCTGCGTTCCACTTGGCGACGATCTCCTTCGGCGTGCCGGCCGGCGCCATGAAACCCCACCAGGTATAGATGTCGAATCCCGGCAGGCCGGCCTCGGCCAGCGTCGGCAGATCGGGCACCAGCGGCGAGCGCTTGGCCGTCGTCACCGCGAGCGCCTTGAGCTTGCCGGCGCGGACCTGCGGCATCGAATTGGCGAGATTGTCGAACATCAGCTGGATCTGGCCGCCGAGCAGGTCTTGCATCGCAGGCGCGCCGCCCTTGTACGGCACGTGCACCATATCGACGTGCGCTTCGGTCTTGAACAGCTCGCCGGCGAGATGGCCGGCGCTGCCGTTGCTGCCCGAGCCGAACGCGAGCTTGCCCGGATTCGCCCTGGCGTAAGCGATCAGCTCCGCGACCGAATTGGCCGGCACCGAGGGATTGAGCACCAGCACGTTCGGCGTCACCGCGACCAGGGTGATCGGCGCGAAATCCTTGATCGGGTCGTACGGCATCTTGCTGTAGAGGCTCACGTTGACCGCGTGCGTCGACAGCGCGCCCTCGAGGATCGTGTAGCCGTCGGGCGCGCTTTTCGCGACCAGATCGGCGCCGATATTACCGCCCGCTCCCGGACGGTTGTCGACGACGACCGGCTGGCCCCAGGCGATCGACAGCTTCTGGCCGATCGCACGCGCCACCGCGTCGAGCGGACCGCCGGCCGGGAACGGCACGACCAGGCGGATCGGCCGGGACGGGTAAGCCTGCTCGGCGCCCAGCGACGGCGGCGGCAACGACAGCAGAAGTCCCGCCAGCGTAACGGTCAGCGCGCGAACAAGCATGGACGTTATCCTCGTCTGATGGTCTCTCGGCGATTGTATATAATCGTCCGCTCGCGCGCTTGCAGCCGCTGCGCGTTTGCCTTTTTTAGCTCCCTGTCATGCCGCCGTCCGGGAATGCATCGATGCCCTTTTTTCGCCTGTCGTTTTCGTATGCAGTGCAGCGCTGCGCAGCGCTGATGCTGCTCGCTGGCCTTGCCGCGTGCGGCAAGGATGCCGCGGCCCCGGCCGCAACGGCGAGCGCGCCGGCGCCGATCGCGGTGCGCATGCTCACCGTCGAGCCGCGCAAGGTGCCGATCCGGTTCGACATCGCCGGACAGATCGAAGGATCGAAGCAGGTCGAGGTCCGCGCGCGCGTGTCGGGCATCCTGCAAAAGCAGTTCTACAACGAGGGCGATGCGGTGAAGGAGGGCGCGCCGCTGTTCGAAATCGATCGCGCCCCGTACGAGATCGCGCTGGCTCAGGCGCGCGCGCAGCTCGCGCAGGCGACCGCGCAGATCGACCAGGCACGGCGGGAGGAGGCGCGGCTCAAGCCCCTGGTGCAGGATCGCGCGGTGAGCCGCAAGGAATACGACGACGCGGCATCGACGCGTCAGCTCGCCGAGGCGACGATTCAACAGGCCAACGCGTCGATCAGGCAGGCCGAGCTCAATCTTTCTTACACGCGGGTCGTCGCGCCGCTGGCCGGCATCACCGGGCGCGCCGAGCACTCGATCGGCACGCTGATCACCACCGACGCCAATGGCAGCCTGCTGACGACGATCAACCAGGTGACTCCCGTCTGGGTCCGCTTCAGCCTGGCCGAGGCGGACCTCGCCAAGCTGCCTGACGGACGCCTGAATCGGTCGACGCCGGTCGCGATCGAGCTTCTGCTGCCGGATGGATCGCCGTATCCGCTCAAGGGCCGCCTCAACTTCGCGGCGACCGCGATCGACACGCGACTGGGCACGCAGCAATTGCGCGCCGAATTCGACAATCCGCGCCAGCTTCTGCTGCCGGGACAATTCGTCACGGTGCGAATCACGGCCGGCGAGCGCGACAAGGTATTTCTGGTACCGCAGGCCGCGGTCGTGCAGACCGAGAAAGGCAATCTCGTTTTCACCGTCGACGCCGACGGCAAGGCGCAGGCGCGGCCGGTGAAGACCGGCGACTGGATAGGCCGGGACTGGACGATCCTGTCCGGCTTGAATGCGGGAGACAAGGTCGTCGTCGACAATCTGCTGAAGCTGCAGCCGGGGGTCGCCGTCACCGAGGCGCCGCCGGCGGCGGCCCAAGCGGCGCCGAACGCGCCGCCCGCCCCCGGCAAGAAATAGCGCGAGGCGACGTTGTTTTCGCAGTTCTTCATCAACCGGCCGATCTTTGCCGGCGTCATCGCGATCATCATCACGCTCGCGGGATTGATCGCGTCGCAAGTGCTTCCGGTCGCGCAATATCCTGAAATCGCGCCGCCGACCGTCGTCATCACCGCCAACTATCCGGGCGCCAGCGCCGAGACTCTGGCCCTGACGGTGGCCGCGCCGATCGAGGAGCAGCTCTCCGGCGTCGAGAACCTGATCTACTTCAGCTCGACGGCGGCGACCAACGGCACGCTGACGATCGCCTGCACGTTCGAGGTCGGCTCGAACGCCGACAAGGCGGTGATCGACGTCAACAACCGGGTCGCGATCGCGCTGCCGCGGCTGCCCGACGTCGTGCGGCAGACCGGCGTCGTCGCGCAAAAGCGCTCGACCGACATTCTGCTGGTGATCGCGCTGGGATCGAACGATCCGCGGTACGACACGCTTTATCTGTCCAACTACGCGACGATCAACCTGCTCGACGAGCTGAAACGCATTCCGGGAGTCGCCGACGCGACGATCTTCGGTGCGCGCGATTACTCGATGCGGGTGTGGCTCAACCCGGCAAAAATGTCGCAGCTCGGCGTAACGACGACCGACATCGCGCAGGCGATCGCCGCGCAGAACAACCAGTACGCGGCCGGGAAAATAGGCGCCGAGCCCGCGCCGCCCGGCCAGTCGCTGGTCTACACGGTCACCGCGCGGGGCCGGCTGGTCGATCCCGACGACTTCGGCAATATCGTCCTGCGGTCGACCGGGCCCGGCGGTGCGCTGCGCGTCCGCGATGTCGCCCGCATCGAGCTCGGCGCGGTCAGCTACGACGCCTTCACCAATCTCGACGGCAAGCCGACGGTGGGCATCGCGGTGTTTCTGCAATCGGGCGGCAACGCGCTCAAGGTGGCCGATTCGGTGCGCGCCG
>DATNAR010000167.1:0-6508 GCA_035607385.1 Casimicrobiaceae bacterium | reverse complement strand
CCTGCCGTCGCGATCCTCGAGCAGCGCGCCGCACGCTGATCGCAGCGGTGACGGCGACCCTTTTCAAGCGAGACCCTCGATGCAACGCTCGACCAAAATAGTCGCTACGCTCGGTCCGGCCAGCAGCTCCGCCGACGTGCTGACGAGAATGCTCGCTGCCGGCGTCGATGTCATGAGGCTGAATTTTTCGCACGGCACCGCGGCGGACCACGAGGAGCGTGCGCGGATGGTGCGCGAAGCGGCGCGATCGCTCGGACGCGAGGTCGCGATCATGGCCGACCTGCAAGGCCCGAAGATCCGCATCGGCAAGTTTGCCAGCGGCAAGGTCGTCCTGAAGGCGGGGCAGCAATTCACGCTCGATGCCGCACGCGAGCTCGGCGACGAGGAAGGCGTCGGCCTCGACTACAAGGAGCTGACCCAGGACGTCGCGCCCGGCGTCATCCTGCTGCTCAACGACGGGCTGATCCGCCTTCGCGTCGAGTCGGTGCGCGGCACCGCGATCGCCACCCGCGTCGAGGTCGGCGGCGCCCTGTCGAACAACAAGGGCATCAACCGCATGGGCGGCGGACTGACGGCGCCGGCGCTGACCCCCAAGGATATGGACGACATGAAGACCGCCGTCGCCATCGATGCGGAGTATCTCGCCGTGTCCTTTCCGAAGAACAAGGAAGACATGTACATGGCGCGGCAGCTGCTGCGCGCCGCCGGCGGCAGAGCATTCCTGATCGCCAAGATCGAGCGGGCCGAGGCGATCAACGCGCTGGAGGAGATCATCGATGCGTCCGACGGCATCATGGTCGCCCGCGGCGACCTGGCGGTCGAGGTGGGCAACGCCACCGTGCCGGGCCTCCAGAAGCGGATGATCAAGCTCGCCCGCGAGCGCAACAAGCTGACGATCACCGCGACGCAGATGATGGAGTCGATGATCGAGAATCCGGTGCCCACGCGCGCCGAAGTATCCGACGTCGCCAACGCCGTTCTCGACGGTACCGACGCCGTCATGCTTTCCGCCGAGACGGCGGCGGGCCGCTACCCGGTAGAGACGATCGAGTCGATGAGCCAGATCTGCGCCGAGGCCGAGAAGACCGAATCGAGCGAGCTCGACCGCGATTTTCTCAATCGCACGTTCACCCGCATCGACCAGTCGATCGCGATGGCGGCGCTGTTCACCGCATATCATCTGAAAGTTAAGGCGATCGCGTCGCTGACGCAGTCCGGATCGACGGCGCTGTGGATGTCCCGGCACAACTGCGGCTGCCCGATATTCGCGCTGACGCCGGAGGTTTCCTCGCAGCGCAGGATGGCGCTGTACCGCAACGTCCAGCCACTGTACCTCGAGCAGGGCGAGGATCGCGACGCGGTGCTGCGCGCCGCCGAGGATCTGCTGGTCGCGCGCGGGCAGGTCCAGCGCGGTGACTTGATCGTGCTGACGATCGGCGAGCCGATGGGCAAATCCGGTGGCACCAACGCGATCAAGATCGTCCGGGTCGGCGACCTTCGTTGAGCGCCGCGCTCCCCGCGCCTAATAACGATCGAACAGTGCCGGGCCGCATCGTGTAGCTAGGTGCGCACGATCCGGGTAGAGTGTCAGCCGACCGGTTCGTAAGCCAGCAAATCGGAATTGCTCACGAGGAGCAAAGCAGATGGCCGTTGCCCGCTCATGGCTCCGCCGGGGCCTCGAATCCCAGATCGCGCGGCCGCTGTTGCTGATCGTTGCCCTCTTCGTGCTGTGGGAACTGGTGATTCGCGTCTTCCGGATCCCGCCATACCTGATACCGGCGCCGCTGGCGGTGGCCAAGATGCTGGTCGCCGAGTGGCCGAGACTGTGGCAGAACGGGCTGTTCACGGCGTACGCGACGCTGGGCGGGTTCGCCTTGTCGATCATCATCGGCATACCGATCGCGATGGTCATCGCGTACTCCCGTCTGGTCGAAAGCTACGTCTACCCGCTGCTGGTCTTTTCGCAAAGCGTGCCCAAGATCGCGATCGCCCCGCTGTTCGTCGTGTGGTTCGGCTTCGGCATATTCCCGAAGGTCATCTCGGCCTTCATGCTCGGCTTTTTCCCCGTCGTCGTCGCCACCGTGATGGGATTCAAATCGATCGAGCCCGACATGATCGACCTTGCCCGCTCGATGCGGGCATCGCGCTGGCAGATGTTCGTCAAGTTCAGTCTGCCGCAGGCGCTACCCAGTATCTTCAGCGGTCTCAAGATCTCCGCGACACTGGCCGTCGTCGGCGCCGTCGTCGGCGAATTCGTAGGATCGAATTCCGGGATCGGGTATGTGCTGCAGATCGCCAACGGCAACTTCGACCTGCCGCTGATGTTCGCGGGGCTGTTCGTGCTGTCGATGATGGGAGTCATCCTGTTCGCGCTGGTCGACCTTGCCGAGAAGCTGATGATTCCCTGGCACCAGTCGAGGCGGCCGGATGCGATGGGGGCGACCGCCTGACACCGATTTGCCGCCATTCACCGTAAGGAGGAACCGATGAAACTGCTGCTGAAGACAGTCGCAATCGCAGGGATGGCGCTGTTGCTGGGCGCCGGCACGGCGCAGGCGCAATCCAAGGACAAGGTCGTCTTGCTGCTCAACTGGTACCTGTACAGCGAGCACGCGCCGTTCTTCCTCGGCAAGGAGCGCGGCTACTACGACCAGGAAGGCATCGACCTCGACATTCAAGAAGGACGCGGCTCGGGCGTCTCGGTTCAGGCGGTCGCCGCCAATACGGCGACCTTCGGCTATGTCGACATCGCGACGATGATCAAGGCGGCGGCCAAAGGCGCGCCCGTGAAGGCCATCGGCGTCGCGCTGCAGCTTTCGCCGATGTCGGTCATGGGCTTTGCCGACAAGAACATCCGCACGCCAAAGGATATCGTCGGCAAGACGGTCGCGGTAACGCCCGGCGACTCGATGTCGCAGATCTGGCCGCTGTTTCTGAAAAAGACCGGCCTGAACGAATCCGAATTCAAGACGGTATCGGGCGACGCGCAAACCAAGCTCAACGCGGTGATGAACGGCCAGGCGGACCTGCTGCTGGGTTATGTGATGGACCAGGCGATCAAGCTGCAGGACGCGACGCACCGGGCCGTTCATCCGATCCGCTTCGCCGACTATGGCGTCAACCTGATCAGCTCCGGCATCATCGCCAATACGGCTACGCTGAAGGACAAGCCCGACATGGTCCGCCGCTTCCTGCGCGCGACCACCAGGGCGATGGAGGAATCGGAAAAGAACCCGGAGGCGGCGGTCGATGCGATGCTCAAGGCGAATCCGAAGGCCGGCGTGCGCGAGACGCTGATCATCGGCCTCAAACAGACGACGGCGCTCTATCACACCAAGGAAACGGCCAAGCAGCGGCCGCTGCGCGTGTCGATGGCCAACGTCGCCGAGTCGCTCGACCTCCTGGCGCAGTACGGCGGCCTCGATCCGGCCACCAAGGGCAAGGCCGAGGATTGGGTGACCCTCGACTATCTTCCTTGACGCGGTGATGGCCGGCGCTGCCGTCGAGCCCGCCAAGGCGCGCCCACGGACGCTGATCCATGCGCGCGGTGTCGCCAAGTCGTACCAGACCGGCGACGGCGAAGTCGAATCGCTGCGGCCGCTCGAATTCGAGGTCGGCGAAGGCGAGTTCGTTTCGGTCGTCGGTCCCAGCGGCTGCGGCAAGAGCACGCTGCTCAAGCTGATCGGAGGTCTGCTGCCCGCGTCCCGCGGCTCGATCGAGATCGGCGGCGCGACCGTCGACGGTCCCCCGTCCGGCATCGGCATCGTGTTCCAGAGCCATGTGCTGCTGCCGTGGCGGACGGTCCTGGCCAACATCCTGCTGCAGGCGGAGGTGCGGGGCCTGCCGCGCGAGCAGAGTCTCGCCCGCGCTCGCGAGCTCGTCGCGATGGTCGGCCTCGAAGGCTTCGAGAACAAGTTTCCCTGGCAGTTGTCCGGTGGCATGCAGCAGCGTGCGTCGATCTGCCGCGCGCTGGTGCACGATCCGGCGATCCTGCTGATGGACGAGCCTTTCGGCGCGCTCGATGCGATGACACGCGAAAAGATGAATCTCGAATTACAGCGCATCTGGGCCGCGGCGAAGAAGACCGTGCTTCTGATCACGCACAGCATTCCGGAGTCGATCTTCCTGTCGGACCGGGTCCTGGTGATGAGCGAGCGTCCCGGGTCGATCGCCGCAATCTACGAGGTCGCGCTGCCGCGTCCGCGCACGCTGGCGATGATGGGCAGCCCGGAGTTCGCCGTCCTCGCCCAGACGATCCGTGCCCATTTCTATTCGAAAGGGCTGCTCGACGTCTAGGCCGCTGGCCGTCGACGCGAGCCCTCGCCTTTAGTGCATCCGAGCTTCAGCATAGTCGCGATCGAGCTCTACGAGCGGCCGGTTCGGCTGCGCCTGCCGTTCCGCTTCGGCGGCGCCACCGTGACGGAAGCGCAGCAGGCCTTCGTCCGCGCGCGCGTAAGATTGGCGGACGGCGCGCGCAACGCCGAGGCGACCGGCGCCGCGGCCGAGCTGATGATTCCCAAATGGTTCGACAAGTCGGCGCAGCGATCGAATCTCGACAACATCGCCGATTTGAGGGCGGCGCTGGCGGCGGCGACTGCCGCGTATACGTCGCAGCGCCGTCCGGCGACCGCATTCGGCCATGCCGCCGAGCATTACCGCGCGATCCTCGACGCTGGCGCAGCCGCGGGACTCAACCCGCTGACGGCAAGCTATGGTGCGGCGCTGATCGACCGCGCGCTCTTCGATGCGCTTTGCCGGGCGCTCGACCTGTCGTTTGCAAACGCTATCCGCGCCAATCTTGCCGGTATCGATGCCCGCCTGACGCCCGAGCTCGCCGGGTTCGACCTCGACCGATATCTGCGCAGCCTGGACGCGAGGCCGGTGATCGCGGCGCGGCACACGATCGGCATCGTCGACCCCCTGGACGATGGCGACGCTGCGCAGCGCCCGAACGACGGCCAGCCGGCGACGCTCGACGAGGTGATCGCCGCGTATGGCAATCGCTATTTCAAGATCAAGCTCGGCGGCAACGTCGAGGCCGACGTTGCGCGACTGCTGCGGATCGCCTCGATCCTCGACCGGCTGCCCTGGTACGCAGTAACGCTCGATGGCAACGAACAATTCGAAACGGTGGCGGCCATCGACGATTTCTGGCGCCGCGTCGGTGCCGAACGCGCGCTCGACCGACTTGCCGCCGTCACGCTCTACCTCGAGCAGCCGCTGCCGCGCACCGCGACGCTGGACACCGACGTCTCGCTGCTCGATCCCTCGCTGCCACTGCTGATCGACGAATCCGATGCGACACTCGAAGCGTTCCCGGCGGCGCGGCGCTGCGGCTACCGCGGCGTCTCCAGCAAGAGTTGCAAGGGATTCTACAAGTCGCTGCTCAACGCGGCACGCTGCGCGCAGGCGAACGCGGCCCCGGGGCCGAGAGCCTTCCTTTCCGGAGAGGACCTGACTGCACAGGCCGGGCTTGCCATCCAGCAGGACCTGGCGCTGGTCGGGCTGCTCGGCCTCACGCATGTCGAGCGCAACGGTCACCACTACGTCGACGGGTTCGCCGGCCAAGGCGCGGGCGCGCCCGAGCAGCGCGCCTTCCTTACGTCGCATCCGGACCTCTACCGCGACGGCGGCGGCACTGTCCGCGTGGCGATACGCAATGGAACGATAGACTTGCGCTCACTCGACCAACCCGGCTTCGGCTCGGGCGCCGAGCCCGACTGGACATCGCTGGCACCGCTGTCGGCGCCGCCGCTCGCATCTTCGCTGGCGCGATGAACGACGCGGCAGGCCCGACTGGGAGAAATTGAACGTGGAAACCGTACGACTCGGCATCATCATGAACGGCGTCACCGGCCGCATGGGCACCAATCAGCATCTGGTGCGCTCGATTTGCGCCATCCGCGCGCAAGGCGGTGTCGCACTGGCCGACGGGCGCCGCGTCATGCCCGACCCGATCCTGGTCGGACGCAATCGCGACAAGCTCGAGCAGCTGGCGCGCGCGCACGGCGTCGCGCGCTGGACGACGGACCTCACCGCGGCACTGGCCGATCGCGATGACACGCTGTATTTCGATTCGGCCTCGACGGGCTTGCGGCCGCAGCTGATCGAGCAGGCGATCGCGGCCGGCAAGCATATCTACACTGAAAAGCCGGTGGCGCCGACCTTGGCGCAGGCGCTCGCGCTCTGCGCGGCGGCGCGCCGCGCCGGCGTCAAGCACGGCGTCGTGCAGGACAAGCTCTGGCTGCCGGGTTTGCTCAAGCTCCGGATGCTGATCGCATCCGGTTTTTTCGGACGCATCCTGTCGGTGCGCGGCGAGTTCGGCTACTGGGTATTCGAAGGCGACTGGCAGCCGGCGCAGCGTCCGTCCTGGAACTATCGCAAGGAGGACGACGGCGGGATCATCATCGACATGCTCTGCCACTGGCGCTACGTCCTCGACAGTCTCTTCGGTGCGGTGAAATCGCTGAGCTGCCTCGGCGTGACTCACATCAACGATCGCGCTGAC
>DATNAR010000154.1:0-7428 GCA_035607385.1 Casimicrobiaceae bacterium | reverse complement strand
GAGCCGATCAGCGACGCCAGCGGCATGATGGCGACGCAGCCGACGGCCTCGAGCTCGCGCGCGACGATCGGATCGTCGGAGGTGTAGACCATGACGTCGAAACCGTCGGCGACCAGCGTCTCGGCCGCGCGTATCGTCTGCCGCACGTCGGGGAACAGCGAATTCGCATCGCCCAGGACCTCGAGCTTGACCAGCTTGTGGCCGTCGAGCAGTTCGCGCGCGAGCTTGAGCGTACGCACGGCGTCGTCGGCCGTGTAGCAGCCGGCGGTGTTGGGCAACAGCGTGAATTCCGACGGCGGCAGGTAGTCGAGCAGCGACGGCTCGTTCGCATTCTGGCCGATGTTCGTGCGGCGAATCGCGACGGTGACGATCTCTGCGCCGGATGCCACGATCGCCGACCGCGTCGCGGCGAAGTCCTTGTACTTGCCGGTACCGACGAGGAGGCGCGAGCGGTAAGCGTGCCCGGCAATGACCAGCGGGTCGTCATGGGCAAGGGCGATTTTTTCGGTGGGAGCGTTCATCTTCGTACCTAACCGCCGCCGACGGCGGCAACCACTTCGATTCGATCGCCGGCGCTGATCATGGTTTCGGCGTGCCGGCTGCGTGGGACGATCTGACCATTCTTTTCTACCGCGACGCGCTTGCCCTCGAGCGCCAGCTCGCGGACGAGATCGGCCACCCGGGGCGACGCCGACCGGCAGACGTACGTTGCGCCATTGAGCGAAATCGAGACCATCGGCGTCCCAGCCTTTACAGAGCTAGAGATTATCACTCCGGGGGGCGAGTTCAAGCGCGGACGCAACGGTCTGGCGCGGTCGAACGCGGCCGCCTCAACGCCTAGCCGCGATAGCGCAGCATCGCTTCCCTGAGGACCGCCAGTTGGCGCTCGAAATTCCGGCAGGCGTCGCAAAACAACAGGTGCAGACGTACCAGCCAGCGCCTTCCCGGCGTCAGCCGCTGGTCCTGCATCTGCGAGATCAGCCGGCTCGCGTCCTTGCATCGGATAAGGAGGCCCATAGCCTTGAGCGAGAATCGGCGACGTCAGCCGGGACGGGCGCTACCGGCAAACCAGTGCTGCTCGAGGCATTGCCGGAGCGCCATCCTGGCCCGATAGAGAATGACCCAGAGGTTGGTCGACGTGATCGTCAATTCCTTACAGATTTCGTCGCCGTCGAGCTCCATCACTTCCCGCATCATGAACACCCGGGCGGTATTCGGCGGCAGCTTTTCCAGGCAGAACTGCACCACGTCGAAAAACTCCTGGCGGGACAGGTCGCTCTCCGGGTTGCCCCAGTCGGCCGGAGGGTTTTCCCAGTGGCCCGAGGCGTCGAACAAGGCGTCGAAATCCTCGATCTGGGATTCATCGTCGAGCTGGGCAAACGCAGGCTCGCGGGCCTTGCGGCGTATCGCGTCGACGATCTTGTGCTTCAGGATGCCGGTCAGCCAGGTCTTGACGCTGGAGCGCCCCGAGAATCCCGCCGCGCCCTGCAGCGCGGCGATCAGCGTCTCCTGCACGACGTCTTCGGCGGCTTCGCTGTTGCGAAGCTGCAGCATGGCCACGCGCAGCAGGTAGGCGCGGTGCGCGGGAATCTGGGCGGCGATGTCGTCGTCGGGCATCGAAGCGTACGGGCAGACCGTAATATGAAGGGCAGATAGCGAAGTCGCTTGCAGGGTCGCGACGAAGGCTACGCGGCCCAGTCGAGTATCACCTTGCCGCTTTGCCCCGACTGCATCGTCGCGAACGCCTTCTCGAACTGGTCGACCGCATAGTGGTGCGTGATGATCGGCGACAGGTCGAGCCCGCTCTGCAGCATCGCCACCATCTTGTACCAGGTCTCGAACATTTCGCGGCCGTAGATACCCTTGATTTCGAGCCCCTTGAAAATAACCTGATTCCAGTCGATCGCCATGTTCGCCGGCGGAATGCCCAGAAGCGCTATCTTGCCGCCGTGGTTCATGTGCCGGAGCATGTCGCCGAACGCCTTCGGCACGCCTGACATTTCGAGGCCCACGTCGAAGCCCTCGGTCATGCGCAGCTCGGCCATCACCTTGCCCAGGTCTTCGCGCTCGACGTTGACCGCGCGCGACGCGCCCATCCTCCGGGCCAGCGCAAGCCTGTACTCGTTGATGTCGGTGATCACGATATGACGCGCGCCGACATGGCGGGCGATCGCCGCCGCCATGATGCCGATCGGTCCGGCCCCGGTGATAAGCACGTCCTCGCCGACCAGATTGAACGACAGCGCCGTGTGCGTCGCATTGCCGAACGGGTCGAAGATCGACGCCAGGTCGTCGGAAATGTCGTCGGGAATCTTGAACGCATTGAACGCGGGGATCACCAGGTATTCGGCGAACGCGCCCGCGCGGTTGACGCCGACGCCCACGGTGTTGCGGCACAGATGGCGCCGCCCCGCGCGGCAGTTGCGGCAGAAGCCGCAGGTGATGTGGCCTTCGCCCGATACGCGGTCGCCGATCGCGAAACCGCGCACTTCCTGGCCCATGTCGACGATCTCGCCCACGTACTCGTGGCCGACGTGCATCGGCACCGGGATCGTGTTGCGTGCCCACTCGTCCCAGTTCCAGATGTGCATGTCGGTGCCGCAGATTGCCGTCTTGCGGATCCGTATCATCACGTCGTTGTGGCCGACCTCGGGTTTCTTCACCTGCGTGAGCTTCAATCCCGGCGCAGGCTCGAGTTTGGCGAGTGCCTTCATCGTTTCTCCTTGATCGCGCCCAGCGTCTTGCCGACCTTCGCGAAAGCCGCGACCGCCCGATCGATCTGATCGTCGGTATGCGCCGCGCTCATCTGGGTGCGAATGCGCGCCTTGCCTTTCGGCACGACCGGGTATGAAAACCCGATCACGTACACTCCTTCCGCCAGCAGCGCGTCGGCCATGCGCGTCGCCAGCGCCGCGTCGCCGAGCATCACGGGGATGATCGGGTGCGCGCCGGGCACGAGATCGAAGCCGAGGCCCGTCATCGCGGCGCGAAAACGCTCGCCGTTGCGGCGCACGCGCCGGCGCAGTTCCGCCCCCTCGTCGCCGGCGAGCAATTCGAGCACGCGCAGCGATGCCGCCGCGATCGACGGCGCCAGCGTGTTCGAGAACAGATAGGGCCGCGAACGCTGCCGCAACAACTCGACGATTTCCTTGCGCCCGGAAGTGAAGCCGCCCGACGCCCCGCCCAGCGCCTTCCCCAGCGTGCCGGTGATGATGTCGATCCGCCCTTCGACGCCGCAGAATTCGGGCGTGCCGCGTCCGCCTTCGCCGACAAACCCGACGGCGTGCGAATCGTCGACCATCACCAGCGCACGGTGCCGGTCGGCCAGATCGCAGATCGCCTTCAGGTCGGCGACGATCCCGTCCATCGAGAATACGCCGTCGGTCGCGATCAGCTTGAAGCGGGCACCGGCCGCTTCGGCTTCGTTCAGCCGGGCGTCGAGGTCCGCCATGTCGTTGTTGCGGTAGCGAAAGCGCTTCGCCTTGCACAGGCGAATGCCGTCGACGATGCTGGCGTGGTTCAACTCGTCGCTGATGACGGCGTCTTCCTCGCCGAGCAGCGTTTCGAACGCGCCGCCGTTGGCATCGAAGCAGCTCGAATAGAGGATGCTGTCGTCGGTTCTGAGGAATGCGGAAATCGCCCGCTCGAGCGCCTTGTGCACCGCCTGCGTGCCGCAGATGAAACGCACCGACGCCATCCCGAAGCCCCAGTGCTCGAGTCCCTCGCGCGCCGCCGCGACCAGCCGCGGATCGTCGGCAAGGCCCAGATAATTGTTCGCGCAGAAATTGAGCACCTCGGCGCCCGAGGCCAGCCGGATCTGCGACGACTGCGGGCTCTCGATCACGCGCTCCGCCTTGTAGAACCCGTCGGCGCGGATCGCGTCGACCGTGCGGCGCAGGTGCGTCAGGTATTCGTCATGCATTGTGGGAAGTAGCGATTGTTAGCGCGTGCTCGCGCGATCTGTTCGAAGGAGCGGCGATGCCCGGGATGCAACGGCAGGTTCGGCGCCGACGGCAAAGGAAGACGCTGCTGACGCGTGGGCTGGCCTAGCATTCTCGGGCGCTGCCGCAACGCGGTCAAGTAACGCGGCGCAACGGCAGCAGAACTGCAAAGGATCAGGTTCCCGGTCATCCGGTGGCTTTCGGCCCGGCCTGAGGCTAGACTCGCTCGAGCAGACGATTGGCTGGCGGGAGGGGGTGTGCTTGGGACTTTCGCTGCTTTTGGTCGCGACGGCAACCGAATGGGCCGGGCCTGCGCGCCTGCCGCGCGAGTTGGTGCGCGCGGGTTTCGACGTGTCGGTGTTCGCGCCGAAACGCGCGCTGGTGGCAAAAAGCCGGTATGCAGGCGCCGTGACTCACCTGCCGGACGCAGCCACGCCGATGCAGTGGGCGTACATGCTTGCGGCAAGCCTCGGGGAGCACACACCGCGCTTGATCGTGCCCTGCGACGACATGGCATTGCAGTTGATGATGACATTCGTCGAATCGCCGCCGCCGGGTATAGAGAATTCTGTGCGGGAGCGAATTCTCGCCTTGATTCGCGAATCGCTGGGTGATCCCAGATTCTATCGGCCGAGCATCGACAAGACCTTGTTGCCGCCAGCGGCCGAAGCTCTGGGTGTGCGCGTGCCGCCGTTTCAAATCGTTTCAGGTGTAGATGCCGCGCGCACGTTCGCCGATGCGCAAGGCTATCCGATCGTGCTAAAGCGCGCCTTCGGCACCGCGGGGCAGGCGGTCGAAGTGGTTCCGGAAAAGGCGCAGTTGGAACCAGCCTTCCGGAAGCTGATTGCCAAAGGTGATGCGACGCTTTGGAAATCGGCCAACCTGCTCATTCAGGCCTGGATTCCCGGGAAAGGACTCTTGCATGCGGTCGCCGCGTGGGGTGGAGTCGTCTATGCGGGGATGACGCGCGAAGTGCTGATGCGCAGTTCCGCAACGGGGCCTTCAACGGTGGTGCGATGTCGACACGCCCCCGAGGCACGACATTTCGCTGAATTGCTCGCGTCCGGGTTCGGGGTCAGCGGCTTCTTTGGTCCGGAGTTCATCGAACACGAGCACACCGGAGACGTCTATCTGATCGAAATAAACCGGCGAGTGACGAACGGCGTGCAGATGGGTGGCCTGGTTGGTGTCGATCTCTGTGCCGCGTTGGCGGCAGCGCTCGAAAATCGTGTTTATACAGGGCGACCGGACATCCCCGCGGAAGAGGAGCATTTGATAGCGGAGTTCCCTCAGGAGTGGCTGCGCGACGCCACGAGTCCGTACCTGCGCATCGCTCGAACCGACGTGCCTTGGGACGACCGGAGGCTGCTCCAGGCGATGCTCGAAATGCGCGCGAAGTAGGCCTGTGGCGCGAGACGCTGGGCGGGCGCGAAGCGACGGCTGCGCGGGCTAGTCGTGCCGGTGGCGGTGATCGACATCCGGGTAATGTGGATGCGAATGGACGAGGCGGGCGTGGGTGTGCCTATGGGTGTGCGGCTCGCGGCCGTCCCAGCCGTGAGGGTGCGGATGCCGGTGGTGCTCGTCATGGAAATGCGCGTGCGAGTGCTCCTGGGGTTCATGCGCGTGCACGTGCTCGTGCCGCTCGGTCAGATGCAGCCAGACGCCGGCGGCCATCAGCAATCCCGCCCCGACAAGTTGTGCGGTGACCGCGTCGCCTTGCAAAAGGACGGCGAGCACTGCGCCGAAGAAAGGCGCCACCGAAAAATAGGCGCCCGTCCTTGCGCTCCCAAGATGACGCAGCGCCAGCACGAAAAGCACGAGGCTGACGCCGTAACCGAGAAACCCGACGAAGGCTGCGGCGCCGATCGCACTGGGCGCCGGCAGTGCGAGTCCAAGCACCGATGCCAGGGCAAGATTCACCGCGCCGGCAACCAGCCCCTTCAGACTGGCGATCACCAGGGGATCGCTCGCCGAGACCTTGCGCGTCAGATTGTTGTCCAGCGCCCAGCAAAGGCACGCGAGTGCAATCAGCAACCATCCGAAAGGCGATGCGAAGACCGTGCCGGGCGCAAATGCCAGCAGCACACCCCCGCCAACGATGGCCAGCATGCCCAACACCACCCGTTTGCCGTAGTTCTCGTCGAACAGAAGCCATGCCAGCAATGCCGTGAAGACAGCCTCGAGATTGAGCAATAGCGATGCGCTCGATGCCGGGGTCGTCAGCAGGCCGTACGTCAGGCCGACCGGTCCGAACACGCCTCCGAACAGGATGGCGCCGCCCAGCCACGGCCACTCCTCTCGTCGGGGCAAGATCGACGCGGAAGCCGGGGGCGACGACAACTTCCGGCCCACGATCGTCAGCGCCAGTCCTGCGCCTGACCCGGCATAGAGCAAGCCGGCGAGAAGCAGCGGATTGACATTGCCGACCAGATCCTTGACCAGCGGCGTGCTGGCGCCGAAGAGCGCAGCGGCCACCAGTGCCTGGATGATCCCTCGTTGCATTTCTTTTTTGCTGTGGCCTATGCGAACAAACCGTTCGGCAGGGCGCGGCGAATCATGTAGTCTCCTTGGTCTCGTTTCCGCTGCGCATTCAGGCACGCATTCCGGGAAAGACGAGCAGTCCGATGATCGCGGCGAGGGCCACCAGCAATGGCTCCGGCAGCTTTTTCACCTTCCACAGCAGTCCGATCACAACGAGCGCCAGCAGCGCGGTGGTCAGGTCGACGATCGATCGCTGCGCCAGAACAATGACCGCCCCCGTGATGGCACCGATAGCGGCCGCCGTGACACCGTCGACGAAAGCCACCAGCGCGGGACGCTTGCCATATTTCTTGAAGTAGGGCGCCGGGAGAATCGTGAACACGTAGCACGGCAGGAAGGTGCCGACCGCGGCGACCACCGCGCCCGGCAGGCCCGCGATCAGGTAACCGATGAAGCCGACGGTAATCACGACGGGGCCCGGCGTGATCATCGCGACGGCCACCGCATCGACGAATTGCCGCTCGCTCAGCCACTGATGGTCGTGCACGACGCCGCCGTACAGGAAGGGTACGATCGCAAGGCCGCTGCCGAAGACAAACGCGCCGGCCTTGGCAAAGAAAGCGCCGAGTTGCGCGAGCAGCGGCCAATCGAGTCCGGTCGCCACCGCACACGCCGAGGTCCCGGGCGGTCCGAAGGCCAGAAGCGCGGGCGCCGCGCGGTCGCCGAACCACCGTTTCGGCGGGGACCGCGTCAACCACACCAGCATACCGGCGCCGAGGAACAGCCAGACGCTTTCCGATTGCGTCCAAACGGTCACGGCCGCGATCGTCAGGTAGACCGCCCACAACAGCGGATCTCTGCCGACGTTCCTGGCCGTGAGCTTGTACGCGCTGAGCGCGATGATGCCGATCACCGCGGCGCCGACACCATAGAACGCGGCTTGCATCCAGGGCAGCCCGCCATAGCGTACGTACGCCCAGCCGATGGCGATGACCATCAGGAACGA
>DATNAR010000141.1:0-20139 GCA_035607385.1 Casimicrobiaceae bacterium | reverse complement strand
AAGCGAGCTCGCCGCCCGCGTGATTCGCGTCGACGACTTTGCGCAGGACCTTGGCGCGTCGGAGCTCAAGCCGCCGGCCGCATCGGCCCCGGCGGGCACCGCGAGTCGCAAGATCGCCGCCGCATGAATTGTCGCACGTCCGAAACGGGGTATCCGACGATGGGGAAGCGATGAGCGCGCCGGTATACGTCGTCGACGGCACGCGCACGCCGTTCCTCAAGGCGCGCAACCGGCCCGGGCCGTTCGCCGCTTCCGACTTAGCCGTCCAGGCGGGCAGAGCGCTGTTGTCGCGCATGCCGTTCGCGCCGGAACAGCTGGACGAAGTGATACTCGGCTGCGCGAGCCCGTCGCCCGACGAAGTCAACATCGGCCGCGTCGTCGCGCTGCGCATCGGCTGCGGCCTCAAGGTTCCCGGCTGGACGGTGATGCGCAATTGCGCGTCCGGCATGCAGGCGCTCGATTCCGCGCTGACCAACATACGCGCCGGCCGCTCGAGCCTGGTGCTCGCCGGCGGCGTCGACGCGCTGTCGCGCGCGCCGCTGCTGTACTCGGAGAAAATGGTGCTGTGGTTCGCCGCGTTCAGCGCGGCGCGGACGTTCGGACAGAAAGCCGGCGCGCTCCTGAAGCTCAGTCCGGCGGCAATGCTGACGCCGGTCATCGGCATCATGAAGGGACTGACCGATCCGGTCGTCGGCTTGATGATGGGCCAGACGGCGGAAAACCTCGCCTTCCGCTTCGGCATCACGCGCCGCGAGATGGACGCGTTTGCGGCGGAGAGCCACCGCCGGGTGCTCGCCGCGCAAAAGGCCGGGCACTTCGACCGCGAGATCGTCCCGCTGTACGACAAAGGCGGCAAGCTCTACCCGGCGGACGACGGCGTGCGCGAAGACTCGACACTGGAGAATCTGGCGAAGCTCAAGCCGTTTTTCGACCGCAAGTACGGCAACGTCACCGCGGGCAACAGCTCGCAGATCACCGACGGCGCGGCCTGGATGGTGCTCGCGTCGGAAGCGGCGGTGGCGAGGCACAAGCTGCCGGTGCTGGGCACGATCGTCGACAGCGAATGGGCAGGACTCGACCCGGCGGAAATGGGTCTGGGGCCGGTTCATGCCGCGACGCCGTTGCTGCAACGACATGCGCTCGCACTCGGCGACGTCGACGCATGGGAGATCAACGAGGCGTTCGCCGCGCAGGTGATCGCCTGCCTGCAAGCGTGGGACAGCGACGACTACTGCCGCAGCGCGCTGGGCCTGCCGGGCGCGCTCGGCCGCATCGATCCGGCCAGGCTCAATGTCGACGGCGGCGCGATCGCGTTGGGGCATCCGGTCGGCGCCTCGGGCGCCCGCATCGTGCTGCACCTGCTCAACGTGCTGCAGCGGACGAAAGGCAGACGAGGCATTGCGGCGATCTGCATCGGCGGCGGCCAGGGCGGCGCGATGCTGGTCGAGCGCGCGAACGCATGAGCGCCGCGGCCGCCGGCGAGCTCCGCCACTGGCGATTCGCGCGCGACGGCGACGGCCTGGAATGGCTGACGCTGGACCGCGCCGGCGTATCGACCAACACGCTGTCGGCGGAGGTGATGGAGGAGCTTCGCGCCGTACTGGCGCGGCTAGCCGCCGATCCGCCGCGAGGCCTCGTGATCCGGTCGGGGAAGGCCAACGGATTCATCGCCGGCGCTGACATCGACGAGTTCGGCGAGCTCAAGAGCGTCGACGACGCGATCGCGCTGGTGCGCCGCGGCTGGGATATTTTCGAAGACCTCGCCGCGGCGCCGTACCCGACACTGGCGCTGGTGCGCGGCTTCTGTCTCGGCGGCGGGATGGAGCTGGCACTCGCCTGCCGTTATCGGATCGCCGTCGACGAGCCGTCGACGCGACTGGGCCTGCCCGAGGTGATGCTGGGCATCGTGCCCGGCTGGGGCGGTATCAAGCGTCTGCCGCGATTGGTGGGCGCGCCGGCTGCGCTCGACCTGCTGCTGACCGGGCGCACCGTCGACGCGAGGCGGGCGCGCAAGCTGGGCATCGTCGACGAATGCGTTCCGCCGCGCATCATGGAGAACACCGCGCGCGGCCTGCTGTTGCAGCAACCGCCGCCGCGCCGCCTGCCGTTTCCGCTGTCGCTGACGCTCAATCCTCTGCTGCGGCCGGTCATCGCGGCCAAAGCGCGCAAACAGGTCGCCGCCCGCGCCCGGCGCGAGCACTACCCGGCGCCGTACGCGATTCTCGACATCTGGGTCAAGCACGATGGCGACCCGCTGGCCGCCGCGCCGTCGGACCCCGCGTCGATCGCGCATTTGCTGCAGTCGCCCACCGCGCGGAACCTGATCCGCGTGTTCAAGCTTCAGGAACGGCTGAAGGCGTTCGGCAAGGATGGCGAGTCGGCGATCCGTCATGTGCATGTCGTCGGCGCGGGAACGATGGGGGGCGACATCGCGGCCTGGTGCGCGCTGCGCGGCCTCACGGTGACGCTGCAGGATCAGAGCGCCGAGCGGCTGGCGCCGGCGATCGGCAGGGCGGCCAAGCTTTTCGCCGAGCGGCTGCGCGATCCGCTGCGCGCGCGCGATGCGTTCGACCGCCTCGTTCCCGACGTTGCCGGCGACGGGGTCGCCCGCGCCGACGTGATCATCGAGGCGATTTTCGAAAACCTCGAAGCGAAGCAAAAGCTCTTCGTCGCGCTGGAAGCGAGGGCGAAGCCGACGGCGCTGCTGGCAACGAATACGTCGAGCATCCCGCTCGAAGAGATCGGCGCCACGCTGCCCGATCCGACCCGGCTGATCGGCCTGCATTTCTTCAATCCGGTCGCGAAGATGATGCTGGTCGAGATCGTCGTCGGCCGGCGCACGCGGGGCGATCTGGTTCCGCTGGCCGCCGCATTCGCGCGCAAGATCGACAAGCTGCCGCTGCCGGTCAAAAGCGCGCCGGGATTCCTGGTCAACCGCATTCTGGCACCGTACCTGATGGAGGCGATGCGCTGCGTCGACCAAGGCATCAGCCCGGAAACCGTCGACGAGGCGGCGCTCGCCTTCGGCATGCCGGTCGGACCGATCGAGCTCGCCGACAGCGTGGGCCTGGACATCTGCCTGGCGGTGGGCACGATGCTGGGCGGCGGCGCAGAGCCGCCGAAAAGACTGACCGAACGGATCGCCGCCGGCGCGCTGGGCCGCAAGACCGGACGCGGTTTCTACGAGTGGACGGGCGGCAAGGCGGTCAAACGCCCGCCCGGCGTCGTGCCGCCGGGTCTCGCCGGGCGGCTGATCGATCCGATGCTCGCGGAGGCCGAGGCCGCGCTCGCCCAGGGCATCGTCGCCGACGCCGATCTGGTCGACGCCGGCGCGATCTTTGGCACCGGCTTCGCGCCGTTCACCGGCGGGCCGCTGCATTATGTTGCGGCAAGGGGTGGTTCCGGCGCCTGATCCACTGCTAGCATGGATCGGACGACAAGCGGTCTTGGGGAGGAGCGCATGGACAAGGTCTGGCTGAAGTCTTATCCGGCGGGCGTTCCCGCCGAGATCGACGTGAACCAGTACGCGTCGGTGCGCGAGGTTCTGGAGGAGAGCTGCGCCAAGTACGGACCGCGACGCGCCTATTCCTGCATGGGCAAGGCGATCACGTTCACCGAGCTCGACGACCTCTCGGCGACATTCGGCGCCTTCCTGCAGGGTCGTGGGCTCGCCAAGGGAGCGCGCGTCGCGCTGATGATGCCGAACATCCTGCAATATCCGGTCTGCCTGTTCGGGACGCTCCGCGCCGGATACACGGTCGTCAATACGAACCCGCTGTATACCGCGCGTGAGCTCGAGCATCAGTTGACCGACAGCGGCGCCGAAGTCATCGTCGTCGTCGAGAATTTTGCCCACACGCTGGCCGAAGTGCTCGGCAAGACGAAGCTCAAGCATGTCGTCGTGACCAGTATCGGCGAAATGCTCGGGCTCAAGGGCCTGCTGGTCGATTTCGTGTTGCGCCGCGTGAAAAAAATGGTGCCCCCATGGCGGATAGACGGCGCGATCTCGCTGCGCAGCGCGCTCGCCGAGGGTCGGCGACGCAAGCTCGAAACCGTTGCCATCGGCCACGACGACATCGCATTTCTGCAATACACGGGCGGCACGACCGGAGTGGCCAAGGGCGCGATGCTGCAGCACCGCAACATCGTCGCCAACCTCCTGCAGGCGGGCGCCTGGGTCCGGCCGTTCCTCGGGGAGCAAGCCCATGTCGTCATCACGCCGCTGCCGCTCTATCACATCTTTTCGCTGACGGCGAACTGCCTGACGTTCATGACGCTCGGCGGCGAGAACGTGCTGATCACCAATCCGCGCGACATCCCGGGCTTCGTCAAGGAGCTCGGCCGGCATCGCTTCACCGCTTTTACCGGCGTCAATACGCTGTTCAACGCGCTGCTCAACAATGCCGATTTCCACAAGCTCGATTTCTCCCCGCTGCAGATGACGCTGGGCGGCGGCATGGCGGTGCAGAAGGCGGTGGCGGAGCGCTGGCAGGAGGTGACCGGCAAGCCGCTGATCGAGGCCTACGGCCTGACCGAAACCTCCCCCGCGGTGACGATCAATCCGCTCGACCTGCAGCAATACAACGGCTCGATCGGCCTGCCCGTCCCGTCGACCGACATGGAGCTGCGCGACGATGACCGCCACGCGGTGCCGCTGGGAAAGCCCGGCGAACTCTGGGTCAAGGGCCCGCAGGTGATGGCCGGGTACTGGCACCGCCCTGATGAGACGGCCAAAGTCATCGACGACCGCGGGTGGCTCGCGACCGGCGACGTCGGCGTGATGGACGAGCGCGGCTTCGTGCGCATTGTCGACCGCAAGAAGGACATGATCCTGGTCTCGGGCTTCAACGTCTATCCGAACGAGATCGAGGCCGTGGTCGCGATGCATCCCGGCGTGCTCGAGTGCGCGGCGATCGGCGCGCCGGATGAGAAGTCGGGCGAGGCGGTCAAGCTCTTCGTCGTCAAGAAGGACAGCTCGCTGACCGCGGCGGCGCTGCTCGAGCATTGCCGTGCCTACCTGACCGGGTACAAGTGCCCGCGCGAGGTGGAATTCCGCGACGAGTTGCCGAAGTCCAACGTCGGAAAGATATTGCGCCGCGAGCTTCGCGAGGAAATGAAGAGGAAGGTCGCATGACTTCGGGAATTGCGGCGGTGACGCTGCCGGACACGGAGCCGGCGCTGCGCGTCGTGCCGATGCCCGCCGATGCCAACCAGCATGGCGACATCTTCGGCGGCTGGGTGATGTCGCAGGTGGACATCGCGGGGAGCATTCCGGCGTCGCGGCGCGCGCGCGGCCGTGTCGCCACCGTCGCGGTGAACTCGTTCGTCTTCCGGGAGCCGGTGCTGATCGGCGACGTCGTGAGCTTCTACGCCCAGATCACGCGCGAGGGACGCACGTCGATCACCGTCTCGGTCGAGGTCTACGCGCAGCGCGACCCGACCGAAGTGATCTGCGTCAAGGTAACCGAGGCGAGCCTGACCTATGTTGCGGTCGACCCGGATCGCCGTCCACGCGTGCTTCCGGCGGAGTGACCACGATGATCTTGCAGTGTATAGTTTAGCGCGACTTCCGCGCGTGATCTTTCGCTTCCGGCGGACCGGCAATCGAAGGGCAATGATGATGCAGCAGAACATCCACCAAGGAGGAACACCAACATGAAACGCGATCGATTCAATCGCACGCGCTTGGCCGCCGCCGTTGCAGGGATCGGGTGCGCGATGGGTGGAAGTCAGGCGCTTGCCGCCGGGTTCGCCTTGTCGGAACAGAACGCCAGCGGGCTCGGCCACGCGTACGCGGGCGGTGCCGCCGCTGCCGAGGACGTCAGCACGATATATTTCAACCCCGCTGGCCTCGTCCGCCTGCAGACGACGCAGGTCGTCGTTGCGGCCAATGCGATCTGCCCCTCGGTGAAATTTCACGACAGCGGCTCGCAGCCGGCGGCGTTCCAGCCGCTCGGCGGCAACGGCGGCGAAGCCGGCGATTGCGCCGGAGTGCCGAATCTGTATGTGGGCATCCCGTTCACCGATAAATGGTCGTTCGGGCTCGGCGTGAACGTGCCGTTCGGACTGGCGACCGAATACGATTCCGATTGGCTCGGGCGTTTCCAGGCGATCAAGTCGAAGCTGGAGACGATCAACGTCAATCCGGTGCTGTCCTGGGAGCCGACGCCCCACCTGACGGTCGGCGGCGGCGTCAGCTGGCAGCATCTGAAGGCCGAGCTCACCAATCACGTCAATTACGCCGCCGCTTTTGCGCAGGGCGTCGGCGCCGGCGTTGCGGCCGGGCAGATACCCGCCCCTGTGGCGCCGACGCTTATCGGCTCGGCCGCCGGGCTGGAATCGCCGGCGCGGGTCAACGGCAACGACAGCGGCTGGGGCTGGAACGTCGGCATACTCTGGCAGGCGACCGACCAGACGCGCTATGGCGTGGCGTACCGCTCGAAGATCAAATACAACGTTCGCGGCTCGGTCAACTTCGACAATCCTTCGGCGCTCGGTGCGCTGCCCCCGACGCTCGCGCCCGTAGGCGCGGCGGTGATGGCCGGCGTGAACGCGGCACTGGCGAGCGGCGACGTCAAGCTCGACATCGAGATGCCCGACACCGCCAATGTGTCCGCCTTCCATCAGTTCAACAACAAGTGGGACCTGATGGCGGACCTGCAGTACACCGGATGGAGCACGATCAAGCAGCTGCAGATCGTGCGCAGCACCGGCTCGATACTGTCGACGACGCCGGAGAATTTCCGCGACGCCTGGCGGTTTTCGGTCGGCGCGAACTATCGCTATTCCGATGCCTGGACATGGCGTGGCGGCCTCGCCTTCGACCAGTCTCCGGTGCGCGACGCCGATCGCACGCCGCGTCTGCCGGACAACGACCGCACCTGGATCGCGCTCGGCGCTCAGTACAAGTACTCGCCCGCCATCGCGGTCGATCTGGCGTGGGCGTATATCTTTGTCAAAGATTCCAGCATGAACCAGAACGCCGGAAGCACGGCGGCCAACGGCCTGATCAGCGGCACCTACAAGAACAACGTCAACATCGTCGGCCTGCAGCTGACGTACACGCTCAAGTAACGAGCGGCGGCGGGATCCGCGCCGGGCAAGCGCGCGGGGTGGGCTCGCTTGCCTGCGCGGCAAAGACCGCTGGAAGCGGTCGAGCCGGCCGTCGCATCGCGTGGCATTCGGGAGCCGTCATGCGCAACTGGTTTGTTCCGATCGCGGCCGCGCTGCTGTCCGGTGCAGTGTCCGCCGCGGACATCGGTGGCGTCCGTGTCGAGGACAAGGCGTCGCTCGGGGGACAGGAGCTGGTGCTCAACGGCGCCGGCGTACGCAGGAAAGTCGTGTTCAACGTCTATGTCGCCAGCCTCTATCTGCCGCAGAAGGCCGCCGACCTCGCCGGCGTGCTCGCCAGGGGTCCGCGCCGGATCCGGCTCGACATGCTGCGAACCCTGTCCGCCGATGCTTTGATCGAAGCGCTGGACGACGGTCTCGAAGCGAACAACAGCGCCGGCGAGATGGCGGCCATCAAGCCGGCCGCCGCAGAGCTTGCCTCGATCATGAAGACTTTCGGACAGGTCAAGGAAAAAGACGTCGTCACGCTGGATTATTACGATGGCGCGACGCACGTCGGTCTGAACGGGGCGGTCAAGGGCGCGGTCGCGGGCGAAGCGTTCAATCAGGCGCTGACCCGGATCTGGCTCGGCGACAAGCCGGTTCAGGCCGACCTGAAAAAGTCGCTGCTCGGCGGCTGACCGACGCGGCGCCCGGCTGCCGGCGCGGCCGCATGCTATCGTCCTCACGTGCCCGATTTCTGGCCCTCCTGCGGGTACCGTTTGCTCGCCGTCGACGACGACCGGCGCTTGCGCGTTCGCGACGACTTCCTGCGCGGGTACCTGTTGCGTCCGGAGCTTGCCCCGGTGCGCGAGTCCGGGCGCGCCGAGATCGCATTGCACGAGACGCTGCTCTCCGATCCGCGCGCGCGGGTATCGGAAAACGAGGTCGCCGCGATCGAAGATCCCGACACGCGCGACAATCTGCGCATATGGCTGCGGTTTCGCGATCGACTGCTGCGCGCCCCGACGCTGGAAGCGGCCTATGTCGGTCTGTTCGAAGGTGAGGGCGTTGACGTCCCGCCGTTGTTCGTCCACCAGCTGACGCAGATCCTGCTGCGGCATATCCTCGGCACGGACGCCGATCCGATCGAGGCGCGCGCGGCGGAAATGCTGTTTCGAGCCCAGAAAATAAGCGTGCTGAACGACGCGGTGATAGCGGCCGACGAGCAGTCGGTCGAGCTGCTCGCGACGACGGGCAGCCTGGGCAGCCTTGGCGAATTGCTGGCGCAGAATCGCACGCCGGCAAGAACCGTCGACCTCGACGTGCTGTCGGAAGACAATGCCGACACCTACTGGACGCGCGACGAACGCTTCGATCTGGCGGTCAGTCTGAATCGCGGCCAACCTGCGCTCGCGGCGCTTTGCCGCGTACTGCAACGCTGGGTCGCCCATTTCCTGGCGGTAGACGTCACCATCGCGCCGGAGCGGGAGATCGTCGACGCGCGCTGGGTCTGGCATGTCGGGCTCGACGCCGAGGCAAGCGCCCTGCTCAACGATCTGTACAACGGCGTCGATGTCGCCGACGAGCGGCGGGAACGGCTGCTGTGCCTGTTCGCGCTGCGCTTTGCCGATCCCGCCGCGATGCGTCCGGCGATCGCCGGGCGGCCGGTATACTTGGCGATGGCGATGGATCGCCAAAACCGTCTTCGGTTGAAGCCGCAGAACCTGCTGTTGAATCTGCCGCTGGCGCGGGCGCAATGAGGATAGACGCACGATGACTTCAACGTATCTGCAGGCGATGCTCGCCGTGGCATTGCTTGCCGGCATTCCCGGGAGTGCCTCCGCGCAGGCGCCGGCGACACCGCCGGCCATCCCGCCCGCGGGCGTCCCGGCGGCGGCAGACAAGCCGGTCGACAAGGCCGCGGCCAATCCGGCGAGCGGACCGCTGGCACCGCTGGCCTGGATGAGCGGCTGCTGGGAGGGCCAGGTCAACCAGCGCGATTTTCGCGAAGAATGGCTGCCGCCGACCGGCGACATCATGGTCGGGGTCAGCCAGACCACGTTGCGCAACAAGACGATCGATTTCGAGTACCTGCGCCTGGAACAGCGTCCGGAAGGCGTGTTCTATGTCGCGGCGCCCTCCGGCAAGAACGAAGCGGCTTTCCGCCTCGCCGGGCAGACGACGGCGGCGGGCGGCGACGAGGTGTTCACCTTCGTCAATGCGCTGCCAGGCGTCGAATATCCGCAGCGCATCATCTATCGCCATGCCAGCGAAGGCTGGCTCTATGCGACGGTCGAAGGCAAGATCAAGGGAGCGGACAAGCAAGTCATCTTCCCGATGCGCCGGGTCGACTGTCAGACCGGCGCGGTCGTCGGCCACTGATTGCGCCTCCGGGTTGCGCGATGGCTGATGCTGCGACCCCGGCTATCGCGCGGTTCGAGCAATTGCTCGCCGCGGGCAAGGACGGCGCGCTGCTGCGCTTTGCTCTGGGCAGCGAATACCTGAAGCTCGGCGATGCAGCGCGCGCGAGCACGCATCTGCGTCGGGCGGTCGCCTTCGATCCCGGTTATTCGGCCGCCTGGAAGCTGCTCGGCCAGTCGCTTGCAGCGGAAGGACGGCACGACGAAGCGCTGGCTGCATACCGTGACGGCATCGCCGCGGCCGAGCGCAAAGGGGACAAGCAGGCGATGAAGGAAATGCAGGTCTTCGCGCGGCGGATTGCCAAGCAACTTCCGTCGGCGTAGCATGCGCCGATGCTGCATCGCAGCAATCGGTCTTTGTCGGTTTCTCGCAAGTACAGCGTCGCTGATATCGAGCTCGGTCGCTACGCGGGCTGCGGCGGTCGCGCACGATGATTCCCTACGCCAAGCTTCGCCGCGCCGTCATCGGCGCGCCGCTCGATCCGCTGAGCCAGACGACGCGCCAGCACATCGCGCTGGCGGCGTTCATCGCCTGGGTCGGCCTCGGTGCCGATGGCCTGTCTTCGTCGGCCTACGGACCCGAGGAAGCGTTCCGGGCGCTCGGCGCGCACACCCACCTGGGCCTGTTCATGGCACTGGCCACCGCGGCGACGGTGTTCGTCATCGCGCTCGCCTACAACCAGGTGATCGAGCTCTTCCCGACGGGCGGGGGCGGCTATCGCGTCGCGACCAGCCTGATCGGCCCGCGCGCCGGGCTCGTCTCCGGCGCGGCGCTGATCGTCGATTACGTGCTGACGATTGCGATATCGGTCGCCAGCGGGGTCGACGCGCTGTTCAGCCTGCTCCCCGCCGCCGTCGGCCATTTCAAGCTCGCCACCGAGCTGCTGCTCGTGGCGGTGCTGCTGGTGCTCAACATGCGCGGGATGAAGGAGTCGATTCGCCTGCTGCTTCCGATCTTCGTCGGCTTCTGCATCACGCACCTGCTGCTGATCGTCTACGGCGTGCTGGGACATTCGCAAGGACTGACGCTGGTCGTGCCGGACGCGCTGGCGGAATCGCAAAAGCTCGTGCACGACATCGGCTGGGTCGCCGCATTGTCGCTGTTCCTGCGCGCCTACTCGCTCGGGGGCGGAACCTACACCGGCATCGAGGCGGTCTCGAACAACGTCCAGACGCTGCGCGAGCCGGTGGTGCGCACCGGCAAGCTGACGATGTTCTACATGGCAATCTCCCTCGCGTTCACCGCGGGGGGCATCATCCTGCTGTATCTGCTGTGGCGCGCGGCGCCGGTCGAAGGCCAGACGCTGAATGCCGTCGTATTCGGCAGCATCATCGGCAGCCTCGGCCTGTCACCTGGCGTCAACCAGATGGCGCTGCTGCTGGTGCTCGTGTTCGAGGCGGGATTGTTGTTCGTCGCGGCGAATACCGGCTTTCTCGGGGGCCCGGCGGTCCTGTCCAACATGGCCGCCGACTCGTGGCTCCCGCATCAGTTCCGCCATCTGTCGACCCGCCTGGTCACGCAGAACGGCATCGTCATCATGGGCCTCGCCGCGCTTGGCATTCTGCTGTGGAGCGGCGGCAAGGTCGACCTGCTGGTCGTGCTGTACTCGATCAACGTATTCCTGACGTTCTCGCTGTCGCTGCTCGGCCTTTGCATCTACTGGTGGCGCAAGCGCAGGAGCGACTCGCGCTGGAGCTATCGATTTGCGCTGTCGGCGTTCGGTCTGGCGGTGACCTCCGGCATCCTGGTCGTGACGACCGTCGAGAAGTTCGGCGAAGGAGGCTGGGTGACGGTTGTCATCACTTCGCTGGTGATCTCGCTGTGCCTCGCGATCCATCGTCACTACGACGAGGTCAAGGCGCGGCTGAAGGAAGTCGATGAGATCTTCAGCGCCGCGCGCTGCCCGGCGTGCGAGCATCCGCCGCCGCTCGTCCCCGAGGCGCCGACGGCGGTCTTCATTGTCGGGTCGAGCCGCGGCGGCGGGCTGCATACGGTGCTATGGGTGCAACGCTTGTTTCCGGATCACTTCAAGAATTTCGTCTTCATCAGCGCCAAGGCGGTCGACGCGCAGAGCTATGGCGGCGCCGAGCAGATCAAGAAGCTCGAGACCGCGCTGCAGCGCTCGCTTTCGTTCTATGTCGACTACTGCCACGCCAACGGGCTCGCCGCGACTGCGCGCTTCGCCCTCGGCACCGACCGGGTCGATCAGTTGATGAAGCTCGCCGAGCAGGTGCAGCAGGAGTTTCCGAACAGCGTCTTTTTCACCAGCAAGCTCGTCTTCCGCAACGAAAGCTGGCTGACGAAGCTGCTGCACAACCAGACCGCGCTTGCGCTGCAGCAGAGGCTGCACCTGAATGGAATGCAGATGGTCATCCTGCCGATGCAGTTGTAGCGCCGCTACCGCGAGAGCGATTCGACGCCCAGGTTTGCCAGCTCGTCGGCGCGCACATTGCCCGGCGTCGCCGCGTGCCCCCTGACCCAGTGCCATTCGATGTCGTGCTGCGCGACCGCAAGATCGAGCTCCTGCCAGAGGTCGGCATTCTTGACCGGTTTGCGGTCCGCAGTCTTCCAGCCGTTTCGCTTCCAGACGTGGATCCAGGTCTGGATGCCGTTCTTGACGTACTGCGAGTCGGTGTAGACCGCGACCGCACAACGGCGCTTCAGTGTGCCCAGCGCCTGGATGACGGCCATCAGCTCCATCCGGTTGTTGGTCGTGTGCGTTTCGCCGCCGAATATCTCGCGCACGCGGCCGCCGTATTGCAGTACCGCGCCCCAGCCCCCGGGTCCCGGATTACCCTTGCACGCCCCGTCGGTGTAGATGACGACCGGGGCGCTCATGCCGCGCTGCCGGCGCGCGCATCCTCAATCGATGGCATCCACGTACTCTTTGGCATGCCGCGCCACTGAGGCCAGTGCCTTCTTGCGCACGCGGCGCGTCCATGCCGGCGTGATCACCCGCATGCCGGCCACACGCTTGGTCGCCCGCAGGTAATAAACTCCCCCGGCGATCGGCCACCAGCGATCGCCCGCCCGTTCGAAGAACTCGAAGCGGCGCAGCCATTTTTCCTGCGCGACCGGCGGAACGTAGGCATCGAGCCGGCCTCCGCTGACCTCGAATCCGAGGAGCGCCAGCCAGTCCTTCACGCGATAAAGCGATATGAAATTGCCGGTCCAGGGCATCGTCTGCTCGCGGCCGAAATAGCGCTTGGCGCCGAACAGGCTGAACGGATTGAATCCACTGACGACCAGCTGACCCTCGGGACGGATGACGCGATACACTTCGCGCAGCAGCTGATGCGGTTCATCGGTGAACTCCAGCGCGTGCGGAAGCACGACCAGATCGAAGCTGTTTTCCCGGAATGGAAGCCAATGCGGATCGGCCAGCACCTGCGCCGGCTCCTCGAGATCGACGGTGCAGCGCGTAGCGATGCGGGAGGCGCGCAACAACGGCGTCTCCGGCAGTCCGATCTGCAGCGCGTGATAGCCGAAGATGTCGGCCAGCGTCGTGTCGAAATACGCCTGCTCGCGAGCGAGCAGGTGCTGGCCGAGCGGCGTGGCGAACCATGCGGCCATCGTGCCGGTTGACACGCTGACCGGCGCTGTCGAAGATTCTCCCATGCCGACGATTATCCCCATCCCCGCGTTCGCCGACAACTACATATGGTTGCTGCGCGAAGGCAAAGCCGCAGCGGTCGTCGATGCCGGCGACGCAGCGCCGGTGATCGACTATCTCGAGCGCGAAGGGCTCGAGCTCACCGCGATCATTTGCACGCACCATCACGGCGATCATGTCGGGGGCAACCGCGCGCTGCTCGATCGCTGGCAGGTGCCTGTGTACGGGCCGGCGCGGGAGACGATACCCGGACGCACGCATGCGATGCGCGAGAACGACGAGGTGATCGTCGCGGGGATCGGCCTTCCGCTGTCGGTCCTCGATATTCCCGGCCACACGGCCGGCCATATCGCCTACGTCGGCGGCTCCGCTGGCGCACGGCTGGTCTTTTGCGGCGACACGCTGTTCGCCGTCGGCTGCGGCCGGCTGTTCGAGGGCACGCCGACTGAGATGGTGGCCTCGCTCGACAAGCTGGCCGCGCTGCCCGGAGATACGCTCGTCTACTGCGGACACGAATATACGCTCGCGAATCTTCGCTTCGCGCTGGCGGTCGAACCGGGCAATGCCGCACTGCGCGAGCGCGAAATCACCGCCCAAGCGCAGCGGGCGCGGGGACAACCGACGTTGCCGTCGACGATCGGCGATGAGCTCGCGACCAACCCGTTCTTGCGCACTGCAGAAACGACGATACGGGCCGCGGCCTCGGCGCACGCCGGCCGCGAGCTCGGCGACCGCGTCGGCGTATTCGCCGAAATCCGCGCCTGGAAGAATGCATTCCGGTAGCCGAGTCGCGCCTCTTTCCGCACAGCCATGTATCGGAGGAGCGCGCGAGCGACCCGGCGAGGGGCCCCATGCGGAGCATGGGGATCGACGGGGAATTGCGAGTCGCGCAGGAGGCCGACAACGCGAAGCTTGGTGCGCGTCGAGGGTGGATGAGGCCGCGCGCGCGACCCGGCGAGGGGCCGATACGAAGCATCGGAGGCCGCGCGCGCTTGACTGCAGCTGCGCCTGCCCCCTACCATCGCGGCACATTGCGCGCTATCGAACTGCCTAAGCCAGCCATCGCCAGAGCAGCCGCCATCGCGGCGATGGCATTCGCACTGGCGTCCTGCGCTACGATGCCGGGCCCCGCGCCGAGCGTCACGGCAGCGCCCGCTGCACCATCCGCCGCGCCCGACGCAGCCGAATCCGCTGTCGACCTCGGTTCCGAACCGGCCGCAACGTGGCGACCGACACCCGAGATGGAGGACGCGAAGATGCTTGCGCGCGCGGTGGTGGCGCCGAGCGTCGACGAGCCGGCGGTCAGCGCCGAGGATCCGAGCGCAATCACCGTGCCGCTGCCGCCGGCCAACGGCAACCTCTGGGAGCGCATTCGCGCCGGCTTCGGCATGCCGGATCTCGACACCCCGGAGGTCAGGAAAGCAGCCGACTGGTATGCCGCCAATCCCGAATACGTCGCGCGCATGGTCGAGCGCAGCCGGCGCTATCTGTACTACATCGTCGGGCAGGTCGAAAAACGCGGCATGCCGACGGAGATCGCACTGTTGCCGATGATCGAAAGCGCGTTCAATCCGATGGCGTACTCGAAAAGCCGGGCGTCGGGCATCTGGCAGTTCATGCCGTCGACCGGCAAGATCTACGGCATGCAGCAGACGTGGTGGTTCGACGAGCGGCGCGATATCGTCGCCGCGACCGATGGGGCGCTCGATTATCTGGAAAAACTCTACCAGGAGTTCGGAGACTGGCGCCTCGCGCTGGCGGCATACAACTGGGGCGAGGGATCGGTGCGGCGGGCGATCGCCGCCAATACCAAGCGCAAGCTGCCGACCGATTATCTTAGCCTCAAGATGCCGGCGGAGACGCGCGGCTACGTGCCCAAGCTGCAGGCGATCGAGAACATCGTGCGGGATCCGAAGGCCTATGGGCTCAAGTTCGCCGACATCCCCGACGCCCCGTACTTCAGCGTCGTGCGCACCAGCCGGAAGATGGACGTCAAGATCGCGGCCGAGCTCGCGGATATGCCACTGGAGGAATTCCTTTCGCTCAATCCGCAGCATAACCGCCCGGTGATCGCGGGCGCCGACGAAGCATCGATTCTGCTGCCGTACGACAAGGCCGGGTTGTTCGCGGCCAAGCTCGAGCTGTCGGACCAGCCGATGGTGACCTGGCAGGCGTACAAGCTCAAGACGGGAGAAACACTGCAGCAGGTGGCGACGCGGTTCGGGCTGCCGCTGGAGACGCTGCGCGCGGTCAACGGCATCGGTGCGCGTGCGGTGGTTCCGGTCAATCACACGCTGCTCGTGCCCTCGCAGCTGCCGTCCAGCGCGACGGCGGCGACGCTGCAGAGCGCGGTCTTCACGACGGTGCCGGAAGGAAGGACTTTCTATCATCGCGTCCGCAACAGCGAGACGCTCTATGGCATCGCCGCCCGCTATCACGTCAGCGTCCAGGAGCTGAAGACCTGGAATCCGGACGTTAAAGGCAAGCTGATGCGCGGGCAGCGGCTGCGGGTGATCAGCGACGCGGCACCGGGCGGCAAATCCCGGCACGCCGGCAAGAGCCGCAAACGCGCAACCGCGGCGGCGCTGGGCAGCGGAAAGCCGGCCGGCACCAAGGCACTGGCCGCCCCCCGCTAGCGCCCCGTCGGGCGATCCCGCATCGCCAAAACAAAACAGGCGACACTTGCGCGTCGCCTGTTTTGGGGTCCATCGCAGCTGCGACGGACGGATTGCCGCGTAAGCCTATTTCTTCTTGGCGGCCTTTCTCTTGGCCGGTTTGCGCTTGGCGGCCTTCTTCTTCGGGGCAGCCTTCTTTTTCGCAACCTTGCGCTTCGCTGCCTTCTTCTTGGCGGGCTTGCGCTTGGCGGCCTTCTTCTTCGTGGCAGCCTTCTTCTTTCCAGCCTTCTTCTTCGTCGCGGCCTTCTTCGCCGCCTTCTTCCGCGGCGCCGCTTTTCGCTTCGCCTTCTTCTTCGGCGCGGCGGCCGGAGTCGACGGTGTTCCCATCGTCATCATGTCAGCCATCATTTGCAGTTCTCCTGTCTGAGTTGCTAAGACTGTTATGAGTGCTTCTGCTTCGTCGCAGGTTTCGCCGAATCGGCCGTCGAGTTTTAAAGCACCTCTTGACAAACCCATTGACACCTGCTGCCTGAATTCTAGCCAATTTTTTTCGAAATACAAGATTTAATTGCGGTTTTGGGTGACGCTGTACGTCAGTGTTGCGCTTTTGCACAGCCGTTTTTAAAGCCCGCGCAAGCGATCAAGGAAGCAAACTTTCGCGCGCGAATAGTTCCTCGGCGGCCTCGCGCGGACGGACGAGATACGTCGCTTTTCCATCGACGACCACCTCGGCGGCGCGCGGCCGCGAGTTGTAATTCGAGCTCATCGCCATCGCGTAGGCGCCGGCGGAAAGGACGGCGAGCAAGTCGCCTTCCTCAAGGTCGAGCACACGGTCGTGCGCCAGGAAATCCGCGCTCTCGCATACCGGTCCGACGATCTGCCAGACCATCGGTTGTCCCGAGCGCGGCGCGACCGCGCGCACCTCGTGCCAGGCGTCGTACAGCGCGGGGCGCAGCAGGTCGTTCATCGCCGCGTCGACGATCGCGAAATTACGCTCTGCGCCGGGCTTCAGGTACAGCACGCGGGTCAGCAGCGCGCCGGCATTGCCGACCAGCATGCGGCCGGGCTCGAACAGCAGCTTGAGCCGGCGCTTTCCGAGCAGAGCGCCGATCGCCGCTGCGTAGTCGGCAGGCGCTATCGTCTCTTCGTCGCGGTAGCGGATGCCGATTCCGCCGCCCAGGTCGATGTGCTCGAGCACGATGCCGTCCGCGGCCAGACGGTCGACCAGATCGAACGCCTTGGCGGCCGCCTCGCAGTGCGGCTCCAGCGTCGTGATCTGCGAGCCGATGTGCATGTCGATGCCGCGAACGGCGACATGGGGCAGCCCGGCGGCGCGCCGGTACAACGGCAGGGCGTCGGGAAACGCGATCCCGAACTTGTCCCCCTTGAGGCCGGTCGAGATGTAGCGATGGGTCTTCGGATCCACGTCCGGATTGACCCGAAAACTTATCGGCGCGCGCTTGCCGAGCGAGCCTGCGACCCGGTTCAAATGCTCGAGCTCGCTTGCCGATTCGAGGTTGAAGCACAGTATTCCGAGCTGGAGCGCGCGTGCCATTTCGGCCTCCGTCTTGCCCACCCCGGAAAAGACGATGCGGGCGGGGTCGGCACCGGCGGCGACCGCGCGCGCCAATTCGCCGCCCGAGACGATGTCGAAGCCGCTGCCCAGCCGGGCGAGCAGGTTGACGATCGCCAGATTCGAGTTGGCTTTCATCGCGTAGCAGACCAGGTGGGGCACGCCGGCGAAGGCGCGATCGAACGTCGCAAACGCGTCTTCGATCGCGGCGCGGGAATAAACGAAACACGGGGTGCCGTGGTCCGCGGCGATTTCGGCGAGCGCAACACCCTCCGCGGCGAGCTCGCCGTCGCGATAGTCGAACGCCATCACTGCTTGCCGGGGCCGGATGGTCCGGGCGCGGTCGGGGGCTCGGCCGGCGGCGGAGACAACGGAGCGGACGACGGTGGCGGCGTGGTCAGCGGAGCGCCGGGCCCCGTTGTCGCAGGCGCGGCCGGGGTTGCGGCGGGCTTGGCCGGCGGCAGTTTCAGCGGACCCTTGATCCCGCATGAAGCGACCGCAAGCACTCCGACGCATGCGATGGCGGTGGCGTAACGGCGTAACATTCCCGGGTCTAGGTGCAAGGAAGCGATCTCGATGCGGCCCTCATGGCGGGAAAGTCTAGCACGCAGGCGCGTGCTGATCGGATGAGCAGCGAAAGCGAATTCAGCGCTCGCGCCGATGCGGTGCTCGCCGCCATCGGCGCCGCGCTCGACAGCAGCGATGCCGGCGACGTCGATCTCGACTGGGCGCTCAACGACGGGGTGCTGACGATCGACTGCGGGCGTGGCGGCAAGCTGATCGTCAATCGGCATGTGCCGAACCGCGAGATCTGGGTCGCGGCCAAATCCGGCGGCTTTCACTTTCGCGCCGCGGGCGGCGCGTGGCGCGATTCGCGCAGCGGCGACGAGCTCGGCGCAGCGCTGGTGCGACTGCTGCGGGAGCAGGCCGGCATGACCCTCGATCTGCCTGCACTGCCGTCGCCGCCGGCGATTTAGCCCAGCAGCGGCGTCAGTGCGTCGAGCTCGCGCCGGGCATCGTCATGGCCGGGCAGCAGCGCTTCGAGCAGCGCCCAGAAGCGCGGCGAATGATTGAGCTCGACGAGGTGCGCGACCTCGTGCGCGACCACGTAGTCGGCGATGCGCGGCGGCAGCTGCACCAGGCGCCAATGCAACCGTATCTCGCCCTTCTGGTTGCAGCTGCCCCACTGCGTGCGGGCGCTGGAAAGCCGCACCGTTGGCGCGCTCGTCGCGACGAGGCTGGCGAAATGCGCGACGCGCGGGGCGAGCAGCGCGAGCGCCTGGTCCTTGAGCCAGCGTCCGACGAATGCCGCGATCTCGCTTTCGTCGCCGGGGTCGGGGTGAAGCACGGTCAGATGCAGCAGGTCGGCGGCGATCGCCTTGCGGCGCGCCGGGAACAGCGCCAGCGTCAGCGGACGGCCCTGGTAGAGGAGGGCGGCACCGGCGCGCCATTCGGTAGGCAGCGAATCGCGATTCTTGCCGCGCCATTCGGCCAGCGTCTTGATCACCCAGTCGGCGCGCTCGATCAGCGCCAGCTCGATCTCGCGAAACGGGACCCAGCGCGGCGCGCGCACGACCAGGCCGCTGTGATCGATCACCATGCCGATCGAGCTGCGGCGAGCGCGAAACAACCGGTAGTCGACATCGTGGCCGGCCATCGACACTCGGCGCACGCTGCCTTCGCCCGCCTCGCCGCGGCGATTGCCGGTCAGCGGCGCGCGTTTCTGCGCTCGTCGAGCGGGTTGCCCAGTCGGGCGACCTCGTTCTCTATCCAGGACTCGACCTCCCCGATCAGCCGCTGCATGTCGTCGCCTTTGGGTCGGATCGGCGGACCGATCGACACGGTCACCGTGCCCGCTTGCTTGCCGAGCATACCCTTGGGCCACAAATAGCCGGCATTATGCGCCACCGGAACGATGGGGATGCCAAGCGCGATCGCCAGGCGCGCCCCGCCGCTCTTGTAGTGCGCCCGCGTGCCGGCCCTGATCCGCGTGCCTTCGGGATAGACGACGATCCAGAAACCCTGGCGCAAGCGCTCGCGGCCCTGCGTGACGATTTGCGTCATCGCGTCCTGGCCTGCCTTGCGGTCGATCGTGATCGGCGAGGCCAGCGTGAACGCCCAGCCGAAGAATGGAATCGACAAGAGCTCTTTCTTGGCGACGAAGGCCAGCGGCGGAAACAAAAAGTTCAGCGAGAGCGTTTCCCAGGTCGACGAGTGCTTCGACATGACGATGTGCGGATCGGCGCGGGGCGGGATGTTTTCCGCGCCGATGACGCGGTGCCGGATGCCGCAGATCAGCCTGGCCCCGACCAGATTGAGCAGGCACCACCCGGTGATGAAGCGGAAGCGCGGCAGCGGCGGCAGCCAGAACAACAAGAGGACCAGAATCGCGTAGATCGCGGTCACGACCATCTGGTAGAGCGCGAACAGCAGCGAGCGCAGCGCCGACATTGGACGCGCCGGGCTTTCTTCAGTCGCCCGCGAGGAGCGCGGTGACGAAGAAAGCGAGATCGGGAAAGATGGCCGTATCCTGCGGAAAATTGCCCGCGCGCAGCGTTTTCTCGCCCTTGCCGGTGAGGACCAGGATCGGCTGCGCGCCGACCGCTGCCGCCGCCTGCAGATCGCGCTCGCCGTCACCGACGCAGGGCACGCCGGTCAGGTCGACCCCGAAGCGCTGTCCGATCTCGATCAGCATGCCCGGCTTGGGCTTGCGGCAATCGCAATTCGAGTCGGCCGTGTGCGGGCAATAGAACAGCGCGTCGACTCGCCCCCCCAGCTGGGCCAGCGCCTTGTACATCTTGTCGTGGATCGAGATCAGCGTGGCCATGTCGAACAGTCGCCGGCCCAGCCCGGACTGGTTGGTG
>DATNAR010000134.1:0-5478 GCA_035607385.1 Casimicrobiaceae bacterium | reverse complement strand
AGTTCCAGCGGGCCGAACGCAATCTTCGGCGCCGCGCGGCCCGTTCCGCGGCGCAACAGCGCGCGCAGGCGCGCCGCCAGCTCGTCGAGGTCGAACGGCTTGACCAGGTAATCGTCGGCGCCGGCATCGAGGCCGGCGACGCGGTCGGCGATGGCATCGCGGGCCGTCGTGATCAGCACCGGCCGCGTGTCGCCGGCACGGCGCATCGCCGTCAGCACCTCGAGCCCCGCCTGCCGGGGGAGTCCGAGATCGAGCACCAGCGCGTCGTGCACGTGCTCGGCCAGCGCGACTTGCGCGGCCCGGCCGTCCTCGACCCAGTCGACGGCAAAGCCGTCCTGCGCGAGGCCGCGCCGCACGCTGGCCCCGATCATCGGATCGTCTTCGGCGAGCAGTACGCGCATCGTCGCCCGCGCGAGCGTTCCGTTCAGTCCTTCGGCTCGAACCTGAGCGATGCCGAGTTCATGCAGTAGCGCTGTCCGGTCGGTTGCGGGCCATCGTCGAACACGTGCCCCAGATGCGCGTCGCACGCAGCACACATGACTTCAGTGCGCTGCATCAGGTGACTGTTATCCTCGGCGGTGCGTACGTTGCCGGCGTCGGCCGGCGCGTAGAAGCTCGGCCAGCCGCAGCCGGCGTCGAACTTCGTATCCGACTCGAACAAAAGCGTGCCGCAGCAGACGCAGCGATATTGCCCGGGGCGCTCGTTGTTCCAATACTCGCCGGTAAACGGCCGCTCGGTGCCTTTCTGCCGTGTAATGCGATATTGCTCGGGTGCGAGAACCGCTTTCCATTCCTGGTCCGACTTCCTGACCTTCTCCACCATGAAATATCTCCGTTGGCTCCGACATCGATCGAATGGGTCCGTTGCAACGTCATCGTCGTCGCGGCTGGCAGAAGCCTTACGCTGACGAGGACGCGGGGTATGCAGTATATTGGAGGCTGCAGCGCCGTCTTCAACTCCCGTTTGGTCTATCTTGGATAGTGCCCCGGCCAGCTCGTTCCGCGCCGACGCCCGAGTCATCGGCGCCATCGGCTCCGCGCACGCACTGTCGCATTTCTTCCAGCTGGTGCTGCCGCCGCTGTTTCCGCTGCTGCGCGCCGAATTCGGCGTCAGCTATGCCACGCTGGGTGCGCTGCTGAGCCTCATGTACGTCGCCAGCGGGGTCTGCCAGTTCGGCGCCGGTTTCGCCGTCGATCGTTTCGGGGCGCGCCCGGTTCTGCTTGCGGGGCTCGCGCTTCTCGCCGGCGGCACGCTCGCCGCCGGGTTCGTACCCGGCATCGGATGGTTGTTTCCGCTGGTCGTCCTGATGGGGATCGGCAACGGCGTTTTCCATCCCGCCGACTTCGCCGTGCTCAACGCCAACGTCAGTCCGCGGCGGCTCGGCCACGCCTACAGCTCGCATGGCATCGGCGGCAGCCTTGGCTACGCGCTCGCGCCCGTCGTCAGCTTCGGACTCGCCAGCGCGTTCGGCTGGCGCACGTCGCTTTTGGCATGCGGCGCGGCCGGCCTGGTCGCGGTGGTGCTCCTGGCGACACAGGCTGCGGCACTCGACAGCCGCAAGCACGGCACCGCGGTCCCCAAGCACACGCTGTCCGGCAGCCTGGAGCTGTTCCGCCAGCGTCCGATCCTGCTGTGCTTCGCGTACTTCTGTGTGCTGACGATCGCGACCATAGGCATCACGACGTTTCTGGGCACGAGCATCAACGCCGCCTACGGACTGCCGCTCGCGATCGCCGCAACCGCGATCACCGCCTACCTGCTGGGCAACGTCGGTGGCGTGCTGGCCGGCGGCTTTCTGGCCTCGCGCACGGCACGACACGACCGGGTCGCTGCGACGGGGCTCGCCGTCGGCGCCGTGCTGATCCTGCTGCTCGCGCTGTTCGCGCCGCTGGCGACGTGGGCGATCCCCTTGCTGGCGCTGACCGGCTTCGCGCTCGGCGCCACCGGCCCGTCGCGCGACATGATCGTGCGCGCTGCGACGCCAAAGGGCGCGTCGGGCCGCGTATACGGCTTCGTCTATTCGGGCCTCGACCTCGGTTCGGCGCTCAGCCCCGTGGCGTTGGGTGCGATACTCGATCACGGCTCGCCGCGCCTGGTCGCGGCCGCCATCGCCGCGTTTCTTTTCGTGGCGATCGCGACCGTCGTGCAGGTCCGTCATGCGCGGCACGGCGTCGCCGCGACTGCCGCAGCCGGCGATTGATCAGGGCCGTCGATGGACCTGGGACTCGCCGGCAAAAAAGCGCTGGTCTGCGCCGCCAGCAAGGGTCTCGGACGCGGCTGCGCCGAAGCGCTGGCCCGCGAAGGCGTCGACGTCACGATCGTGGCGCGCACCGAAGCCACACTGCGGCAGGCTGCCGAAGAGATCGGCGCGGCGGCGCACCGCGCGGTGCGGTGGGTCGCGGGCGACATCACGACGGCCGAGGGGCGCGACAGGGCGCTGGCCGCCTGCCCGCAGCCCGACATCTTGGTCAACAATGCAGGAGGTCCGCCGCCGGGCGACTTCCGCGACTGGGACCGCGACGCATGGCTTCGCGCGCTCGATGCCAACATGCTGACGCCGATCGAGCTGATCAAGGCCACCGTCGACGGCATGATCGCGCGCAGATTCGGCCGCATCGTCAACATCACCTCGTCGGCGGTCAAGGCTCCGATCGACATCCTCGGATTGTCGAACGGCGCGCGCAGCGGCCTGACGGGGTTTGTCGCCGGGCTCGCGCGCAAGGTCGCGCGGCACAACGTGACGATCAACAACCTGCTGCCGGGTCCGTTCGACACCGACCGGCTGCGGGCCAACCTCGAGTCCCGCGCCAAGACGGCTGGCAAGGCCGTGGCCGAGTTCCGCCAGGCGCAGATGGAAGCCAATCCGTCGGGTCGCTTCGGCACGCCCGCCGAATTCGGCCTTGCCTGTGCGTTTTTGTGCAGCGCCCATGCGGGCTACATCGTCGGGCAGAACCTGCTGATCGACGGCGGCGGCTACCCGGGAACGTTCTGACGCCGTCTGTACACCCACCTCCCGCGCGCCGCGGTGCCGCCGCCGCGACGGCATCGAAAACATCCCAAAGGCAGGCGATGATCGACCTTTACTACTGGACGACGCCCAACGGGCACAAGATGACGATGTTTCTCGAGGAAGCCAAGCTCGAGTACACGATCCATCCGGTGAACATCGGCAAAGGCGAGCAGTTCAAACCGGAATTCCTGGTGATCGCGCCGAACAACCGCATACCCGCGATCGTCGATCGCGGGCCGGCGGACGGCGGCGCGCCGATCGCGATGTTCGAGTCGGGTGCGATACTCCTGTACCTCGCCGACAAGATCGGCCGCTTCATTCCGCACGACCTGCGCGCACGGCTGGATTGCATCCAGTGGCTGTTCTGGCAGATGGCGAACCTCGGCCCGCTCGCCGGGCAAAACCATCATTTCGTCCATTACGCGCCGGAGCGGCTGCAGTATGCGGTCGATCGCTACGTCAACGAGACGGGCCGACTGTACGCGGTGCTGAACAAGCGTCTGGCCGATCGCGAATTCATCGTCGGCGACTATTCGATTGCCGACATCGCGTCGTACCCGTGGGTGCTGCCCGAGCGGCAGTCGCAGAACATCGACGAGTTCCCGCACCTGAAACGCTGGAAGGAGGCGATCAAGGCGCGGCCCGCGACGGAGCGCGCCTATGCGCTGGCCAAGGAGATCAATCCGAAGCCCGCGGCGACACGCAGCGACGAAGAGAGAAAGATCCTGTTCGGACAGACGAAGGACGTCGTGCGCTGAATCGACCGGAGCGCCGGCATCGGCGCCGCGCGGCCTTGCGTCGCGCTGCTTGCGGTCAGGGAGCTTCGAGCGCGCTCCAGCCGTCCTTCGGAACGCGCGCGATCACGCGAAACCCGCGATCGCCCAACGGCCGCACGACGGCGGCTTCGCCTTCGGCCAGATACGGCGCGCCGGCGACGGCGCGAAATGGATTGCCGTGACTGGCGATCGCGAGCACCGTGCCGGCCGGCGGCGGCGTCGACAGCAGGCGTCGCAGCGCGGCGTACCGCTCCGGCTCGTCGTCGGTCGCCGGACCGCCGCGCACCGCGGCATCGACCCGCGCACGCCCGAATATCAGCTGCGCGGTTTCGCGCGTGCGGCAAAACGGACTCGCCAGCACGTCGCCGATCGGAATGCGCAGCCGTTGAATCGCCGCGCCGATCGCGCGCGCCTCCTCGCGGCCACGACTGGTCAGGTTGCGCTGCCGCGCGCAATCCTCGTAGCCGCTCATCCGGTCGTCGTTCTGGCCGAAATCGGTCGAGGTGTGGCGGAAATAAAGGATCAGTCCGCCGGCGCGCAAGGCCGAGAGCAGGGCCGGGCCGGCGAGCGATTCATCGGGCGCGTCGGCCGCGCGCAGAGGCGCCGCGAACAGCCCGAACAAAAGCAAGCCCGCGAGCCAGAGCCTTCGTCCGGGCCGGAATCGGGACCAAGGGGCGCGCATCGAGCTTGCGGTGCGACCGCTAATCTTCAGTCGCTCGACGCGAAGCGCACGGCGCCGGCGCCGGTGTCGGTGCAGGGATCGTCGTCGAACGCGATATCGCCGCCTGGCAGCGGCAAACCGCTCGCGCGGATCGCGGCGAAGTCCTGCAGCCGGCGATCGAGCAGGTGGGTCGTCACGACGTTCGACAGCGCGTTGAAAATGCTCTCGGCGCGGCCGGGGTGGCGTTTCTGCCAGTCGGCCAGCATCGCCGCGACCTGCTTGCGCTGCAGGTTCTCCTGCGAGCCGCACAGCGTGCACGGAATGATCGGGAACGCCATCACCTCGGCATAGCGCACGAGATCGCGCTCGCGCACGTAGGCGAGCGGACGGATGACGACGTGCTTGCCGTCGTCGGAGACGAGCTTCGGCGGCATCGTCTTCAATTTGCCGCCGAAGAACAGGTTGAGGAAAAAGGTCGCCAGGATGTCGTCGCGGTGGTGACCGAGCGCGATGCGCGTGGCGCCGAGCTCGCCGGCGACGCGGTACAGCACGCCCCGCCGCAGCCGCGAGCACAACGAGCACATCGTTCCGCCTTCGGGTATGACGCGCTTGACGACGCTGTAGGTATCCTGCTCGACGATGTGGAACGGCACGCCGCGCGAGCCGAGGTAGCGCGGCAGGACGTCGGCGGGGAAGCCGGGCTGCTTCTGGTCGAGGTTGACCGCGATCAATTCGAAAGGGAGCGGCGCGCGGTCGCGCAGGCTGAGCAGGACGTCCAGCAGCGCATAGCTGTCCTTGCCGCCCGACAGGCACACCATGACGCGATCGCCGCGACCGATCATCGAAAAATCACCGATCGCCTGTCCGACCAGCCGGCGCAGGCGTTTTTTGAGCTTGTTGGCTTCGAATGCCTGCCGTTGCGCCTGCCGGGCGGCGGAAACGGCGGCGGAGGCCTCGCTGCTGCGCTCCGGCGGCGGCAACGCCGGCTGCGGCGAGACGGCCGGCGGCGCAGTCGAGTCGGCTATCGCGG
>DATNAR010000122.1:0-2405 GCA_035607385.1 Casimicrobiaceae bacterium | reverse complement strand
ACCACCGGGCAGCCGGTCGCGCGCATGATCGCCAGCGCCCGCATGTCCGAAACGAGGTTGTGGTAGCCGAAGCTCGCGCCGCGCTCGCAAACGAGGATGTTGTCGCGGCCGCTGGCCTCGCGGGCCTTGGCGACGACATTCTTCATGTCCTCGGGAGCGAGAAACTGGCCCTTCTTGATGTTGACCGGCTTGCCCGCTGCTGCCACCGCGTGGATGAAATCGGTCTGGCGGCAAAGAAAAGCCGGCGTCTGCAGCACGTCGACGGCCGCGGCGGCGTCGGCGATCTCGTCCTCGGCATGCACGTCGGTCAGCACCGGCACGCCGATCTGCCGCCTGACCTCGGACAGGATGCGCAGGCCCTCGTCCATCCCGACGCCGCGAAACGATTGCGACGAGCTGCGATTGGCCTTGTCATAGGACGACTTGAAAACGAACGGAACGCTCAGTGCCGTGCATATTTCCTTCAGCTGCCCCGCGACGTCGATCTGCAGCTGCTCCGACTCGACGACGCACGGGCCGGCAATGAGGAACAGAGGCCGGTTCAGCCCGACCTCGAATCCGCACAGATTCACGTGGGAATGAGCCCTAGCCGCGCGAGCCCGCGGCGAGGGGCCCCGCGAAGCGGGGATCGCGCGTGGCGAGTCGAGGCTTAGGCCGACACGCGTTGCGGAACATCGTGTGGTCGCCCAAGGAGGCCTACGCGACGAGCTGCGCGCGCGTGCGCGGTGTTTCGCTTTGCGCCGCGCGCTGCCGTTCGAGCGCCGCCTCGACGAAGGCGATGAACAGCGGATGGCCGCGGCGCGGATTCGACGTGAATTCCGGATGGTACTGGCAGCCGAAAAACCACGGATGGTCGTCGAGCTCGATCATTTCGCACAAGTCGCCGGCGATGGGACTCTTGGCCCGCGCGCCCACGACCAGGCCCGTCGCCTCCAGCCGCGGCAGATAATGATTGTTGACTTCGTAGCGGTGGCGATGCCGCTCGGACACCGTGGTCGTCCCGTAGATCCGATGCGCAAGCGACCCCGGCACGACCTCGCACGGCTGCGCGCCGAGCCGCATCGTTCCGCCCAGATCGGACTGCGCGCTGCGCTGCTCGATCGTCCCGTCGCGATTCTGCCATTCGGTCACCAGGGCGACGACCGGATGCGGCGTGTCCGTGTCGAACTCGGTGCTGTTGGCATCGGAGAGCCCGGCGCGATGCCGCGCATGCTCGATCACCGCGAGCTGCATGCCCAGGCAGATGCCGAGATACGGCACCTTGTTCTCGCGGGCGTAGCGAATTGCCCGGATCTTGCCTTCGACGCCGCGCTTGCCGAAGCCCCCGGGGACGAGCACCGCGTCCATGCCTTTCAGGCAATCGATGCCGTCGCGCTCGACGGCTTCCGAATCGACATAGTGGATGTCGATCCGGCTTCGCGCATGGATGCCGGCATGGATCAGCGCTTCCGAGAGCGACTTGTACGACTCGGTCAGATCGACGTATTTGCCGACCATCGCGATGTTGACGCGATGCTGGGGATTCACCAGCGCGTCGACGAGCTTCGTCCAGACCGACAGGTCGGCGGGCTTCGGGCTCAAGTGCAGCTTGCGGCAGACGATTTCGTCGAGGCCTTCGGCGTGCAGCGCCGCCGGGATTTTATAGATCGAATCGGTATCCAGCGCCGGGATCACCGCCTCGGGCGGCACATTGGTGAACAGCGCGATCTTGCGCCTGTCCCCCTCCGGCAGCGGCCGGTCGGCACGACAGAGCACGACGTCGGGCTGAATACCGATCTCCCGCAGCTCCTTGACCGAATGCTGCGTCGGCTTGGTCTTCATTTCGCCGGCAGTGGCGATGAACGGCACCAGCGTCAGGTGGATATAGCAGACGTTCTCGCGGCCGAGATTGATGCCGAGCTGGCGGATCGCTTCCAGGAACGGCAGCGACTCGATGTCGCCGACGGTCCCGCCAACCTCGACCACCGCGACCTCCGCGTCGCCGGCGCCGTTGGCGATCCAGCTCTGGATCTCGTCGGTGATGTGCGGAATGACCTGCACGGTGCCGCCCAGATAATCGCCGCGGCGCTCCTTGCGGATGACGCTCTCGTAGATCTGGCCGGTCGTGAAATTGTTGCGCTTGCCCATCTTGACGTCGGTGAAGCGCTCGTAATGGCCGAGGTCCAGGTCGGTCTCGGCGCCGTCCTCGGTGACGAACACCTCGCCGTGCTGGAACGGGCTCATCGTGCCCGGGTCGACGTTGATGTACGGATCGAGCTTGAGATTGGTGACGCGGATGCCGCGGGAGGTGAGGATCGCGGCCAGCGACGCGGCGGCGATGCCCTTCCCCAATGAGGAAACGACGCCGCCGGTCACGAAAACGAACTTGGTCATGGGCGACAAGTTCAGGAAATTCCCATTTTACC
>DATNAR010000111.1:0-11524 GCA_035607385.1 Casimicrobiaceae bacterium | reverse complement strand
GCTGGAGCCCAAGGATCGCGACATCGCGATGGTGTTCCAGAACTACGCGCTGTACCCGCACATGAGCGTATACGGCAACATGGCGTACGGCCTGAAGATCCGCGGCATGTCGAAGGCCGACATCGATACGCGGGTCAAGCGCGCGGCGGAAATCCTCGAGCTCGGCCCGTTGCTGGAGCGCAAGCCGCGCCAGTTGTCCGGCGGCCAGCGGCAGCGCGTCGCGATGGGCCGCGCGATCGTGCGCGAGCCCGCGGTCTTCCTGTTCGACGAGCCCCTGTCGAACCTCGACGCGAAGCTCCGTGTGCAGATGCGTTTCGAGATACAGAAGCTGCATCGCCGCCTCGGCACGACCAGCCTGTACGTGACCCATGACCAGGTCGAGGCGATGACGCTGGCGCAGCGCATGGTCGTGATGAATGCCGGACGCGCCGAGCAGATCGGCACGCCGATGGAGGTCTACCAGAACCCGGCAACGGTGTTCGTCGCCGGATTCATCGGCTCGCCGGCGATGAATTTCATCGACGGCAGGAGCATGGACGACGGTCGTATCCAGCTCGACGGGAGCGGCGTGCTGATCGTGCCCAAGGCGCCCGCCGCTGGAAAGAAAATCACCGTCGGCATTCGGCCCGAACACCTGACGCCGTCCAAGCCCAGCGAAGCGAACCTCGTGGGCAGCGTCGAGGTGATCGAGGCGCTGGGCGCCGACACGCTGCTTCACGTTGCCGTCGCCGGGCGCACGATCATTGCGCGCCTGCCCGCCGGCACGCCGGCCGAAGTCGGCGAACCGATCGCGCTGGCCGCCGACCGCGATCGCATTTACATGTTCGACGCCGAAACCGGCGCCCGCGTGCGGATGTGAAGTCGCCGACATGAGCGCGAAGGCACGGGCTAACGCGAGCGCCTGGCCGTATCCGCGCTATGTCGCCCACCGCGGCGCCGGCAAGCTCGCGCCGGAGAACACGCTCGCCGCGATGCGTCTCGGCTACGCACACGGCTACCGGATGGTCGAGTTCGACGTCAAGCTGTCCGGCGACGGCGTGGCGTTTCTGCTGCACGACGCCACGCTCGACCGCACGACCGACGGCCGCGGCCGCGCCGACGCCCTGACCTGGGCCGAGCTTGCCAGGCTCGACGCCGGCAGCTGGCATTCCGCCGCGTACGCCGGAGAGACGTTGCCGACGCTGCGCGCGATCGCGCGCTGGTCGATCGCCAGCGGCGTCGCGTGCAATATCGAGATCAAGCCCAGCCCCGGTCGCGAGGGTGCGACGGGCGCCGCGGTCGCGCTGGACGCGCTCGCGCTCTGGCACGGTGCGCCGATCGCGCCGCTGCTGTCGTCGTTTTCGGAAGCAGCGCTTGCCCAGGCGATGGCCGTCGCGCCGGAGCTGCCGCGCGCGCTGCTGGTCGAAAAGATTCCGGCCGACTGGCCGGAGCGGCTCGCGCGCCTCCGATGCGTGGCGCTCGACACCGATTATCGCGAGATCGATGTGGCGCTGGTCGCCGCCGTTCACGCCGCCGGCTACAAGATGCTTTGCTATACGCCGAACGACCCGGCGCAGGCGGCGGAGCTCTCGCGCTGGGGCGTCGACGGCATCATCACCGACGCGGTCGACACGATTCCTCCCGGCTGAATCGGCAACACCTGGTTACATCCGGGCGTCAACACCGCGCCGCGGCCTCCCGTTGTCGGATGCGTGGGCACGTGCCCATTCGAACTCAGGAGGAACTTCAATGAAACGACAACCCGTTGCTGCCGCGCTGTTGACGCTCGCCTTCGCTACCGCTCCCGTATGGGCGCAGTCGTCGCCAGCCACGCCTCGCGTCGACAAGCGCGAAGCGATCCAGACCGAGCGCATCGAGCAAGGCACGAATTCCGGAGCGCTGACCGCCGGTGAGACCGCGCGTCTCGACCGAGGTCAGGCGCGCATCCAGGCCGGCGAAGCCGCGGCCAAGGCCGACGGCAAGGTGACCAAACGCGAGCGTGTTGCGCTGGCCCGCGCGCAGAATCACCAAAGCCGCAAGATCCATCGCCTCAAGCACAACGCGCGCACGACAACGCCGGCGTCCTGAAGCGCTGCTCGAGCACCAAAGGCCGGGTCTGCTAGGCCCAGCCTTTGGAGCGCTTGACCGCCTTGTCCCATCCCGCCGTCAATTCGACCGCGCGCTCGCGCGACATCTGCGGCTCGAAGCGCCGGTCGACCCGCCAATTGGCGCGGATGTCGTCGGTATTCTTCCAGTAGCCGACGGCGAGCCCGGCCAGATACGCCGCGCCCAACGCGGTGGTCTCCTGCACTTTCGGGCGCACGACCGGCACGCCGAGCAAGTCCGCCTGGAATTGCATCAGCAGGTTGTTCGCGGTGGCGCCGCCGTCGACCCGAAGCTCCGCAAGTGCAAGGCCGGCGTCGCCCTGCATCGCGCGCAGCACTTCCGCGCTCTGGTAGGCGATCGATTCCAGCGCCGCGCGCGCGATATGCGCGGCCGTCGAGCCGCGGGTCAGGCCGAAGATCGCGCCGCGCGCGTAGGCGTCCCAGTGCGGGGCGCCGAGCCCTGCGAATGCCGGCACCAGGTAGACGCCGCCGTTGTCCGGAACGCTCGCCGCCAGCGTCTCGACTTCCGCCGCCGAGCGGATGATCTTGAGCCCGTCGCGCAGCCATTGCACGACCGCCCCCGCGATGAAGACGCTGCCCTCGAGCGCGTAGTCGATGCGATCTTCGCGCTTCCAGGCGATCGTCGAGACCAGCTGATGCGATGACGGGACGGCGCCGGCGCCGGTGTTGAGCAGCAGAAAGCAGCCGGTGCCGTAGGTATTCTTGGCCATCCCGCGCGTAAGGCACGCCTGGCCGAACAGCGCCGCCTGCTGGTCGCCGGCGATGCCGGCTATCGGCACGCGGGTTCCCGCGATCGTGGCGTCGCCGCACACGCCCGACGACGCGACCACCGCCGGCAGCACCGCGCGCGGCACATCGAGCAAGGCCAGGAGCTCTTCGTCCCAGTCGCCGCGATGAATGTCGAACAGCAGCGTGCGGCTGGCGTTCGATGCATCGGTGACGTGTACCGCGCCGCCGGTCAGATTCCAGATCAGCCAGGAGTCGACGGTGCCGAACGCGAGCTCGCCGCGCAGTGCGCGCTCGCGCGCGCCGGCGACGTTGTCGAGCAGCCATTTGAGCTTGGTGCCGGAAAAATAGGCGTCGAGCACCAGCCCGGTCTTATTTCTGAACAGCGGCTCATGGCCCGCGGCGCGCAACTGGTCGCAAGTGGCCGCCGTGCGGCGGTCCTGCCAGACGATAGCGTTGGCCACCGGCTTGCCGCTGGCGCGCTCCCACAGCAGCGTGGTCTCGCGTTGATTGGTGATGCCCAGCGCGGCGAGATCGCCGGCCCCGATGCCGGCGCTGACCAGCGCCTCGGTGACCACGCCCGATTGCGTCGCCCATATCTCGGTCGGATCGTGCTCGACCCACCCCGGCTGCGGAAAAATCTGCCGGAATTCCTTTTGCGCCGCGCCGCGGATCGTCCCGGCGTGATCGAACACGATCGCGCGGGAACTGGTGGTGCCCTGGTCGAGAGCGAGCACGAACGACATCGTCGACGCCTTAGGAAGAACGGCCAAATAAGGTAAAATAGCGCGCTTTGTGGCCGCCGATATTGTAACCATTTCGAGCAGCCATTTTGCCGGGCCAAAAGTCTGCCACGCCGGGTCTTCCGATCCATGCCGCTTTCATCCGCTGCCGTCGACCGTTCGCGCCTGCACGTCCGCGCCGTGACCTATGAAGGCTACCGGCGCGACGACGACCTGTTCGACATCGAAGGCCACCTGACCGACGTCAAGGACCACGACTACACGCTGCTCACCGGCGTGCGCCGCGCCGGCGAGCCGGTGCACGACATGTGGATACGCCTGACGATAGGCCGCGACTACTTCATCCGCGCGATCGAGGTGCGGACCGACGAGATGCCGTATCCCGGCGCCTGCGATCTGATCACGCCCGCGTACGACAAGCTGGTCGGCGCGAGTCTGCTGCACGGCTTCCGGCGCACGCTGCAGGAGACGATGGGCGGCGTGCAGGGCTGCAGTCATCTGACCGAGCTCTTGTCGCACGCGCCGACCGCGGCGATCCAGATGTTCGCCGGCCTGCGGCGTGAAATCGAAGGCGACGAGCGGCCGTTTCAGCTCGATCGCTGTCATGCGCTGGAAACGACGACCGACACCGTGCGCCGCTATTACCCGCGCTGGTATCGCGGCGCCGCATAGTACGACGCGAGGAGCGCCGCTTGAAAATTCACGAATACCAGGGCAAGGAGATCCTGCGCCGCTTCGGCATCCCGACGCCGCGCGGGATTCCGGCGTTCTCGGCCGACGAGGCCGTCAAGGCGGCCGAAGCGCTGGGCGGCGGCGTGTGGGTGGTCAAGGCGCAGATCCACGCCGGCGGCCGTGGCAAGGGCGGCGGCGTCAAGCTCGGCAGGTCGATCGCCGAGGTGCGCGAGCTCGCGGGACAGATTCTCGGCATGCAGTTGATCACCCACCAGACCGGGCCGCGCGGACAGACGGTGCGCCGCCTTCTGATCGAGGAAGGCGCGGACATCCAGAAGGAGCTCTACGTCGGCATGGTGGTCGACCGCACGACGCAGCGCGTCGTGCTGATGGCGAGCGCCGACGGCGGCATGGATATCGAGGAAGTCGCCGCCAAGACGCCGGACAGGATACACAAGGTCTTCGTCGATCCGGGCAAGGGCCTTGCCGATCGCGAAGCCGACGACATCGCACGGGAGATCGGCATCCCGGAAGGCAGCGTTGCCGAGGCGCGCCGGCTGTTGCAGGGTCTTTATCGCGCGTTCGACCAGACCGACGCGTCGCTCGCCGAGATCAATCCGCTGATCCTCACCGGCGATGGCCGCGTGATCGCGCTCGACGCGAAGCTCAACTTCGACGACAACGCGCTGTTCCGGCATCCGGATATCGTCGAGATGCGCGATCTGGACGAGGAAGATCCGGCCGAGATCGAAGCGTCCAAGTTCGATCTTTCGTACATTTCGCTCGATGGGAACATCGGCTGCCTGGTCAACGGCGCGGGGCTCGCGATGGCGACGATGGACGTGATCAAGCTCTACGGCGGCGAGCCCGCGAATTTCCTCGATGTCGGCGGCGGAGCGACCGCCGAAAAGGTGACCGAGGCATTCAAGATCATGCTGAAGAACCCCGGCCTGAAGGCCATCCTGGTCAATATCTTCGGCGGCATCATGAAGTGCGACACGATCGCCAACGGCGTTATCGCCGCCGCGCGCGAAGTGCAGCTCAAGGTCCCGCTGGTCGTGCGCATGAAAGGCACCAACGAGGAGCTCGGCAGGAAGATTCTCGCCGAGTCGGGCTTGCCCATCATCAGCGCCGACAACATGGCCAGCGCGGCGGAAAAGGTCGTGGCGGCCGCGAAGGGGAGATAACCAAACTTCGTCGCCCCGGCGCAGGCCGGGGCCCAAGGTTGGCGGACGAGAGCGTCTGGAAGAGCGCGGTGAGCGAATCTGGAGGTTACGTATATATTCTTGCTAGCAAGGCCTATGGCACGCTGTACGTGGGAGTCACAAACGACTTGCTGCGCAGGACATGGGAGCACCGAACGCAGTGCGTGCCCGGTTTTACTACGAAGCATGGAGTTACGCGCTTGGTCTGGTTCGAGCGTCATGAATCGATCGTCGCAGCAATAACCCGAGAAAAGCAAATTAAAGAATGGCGGCGCGACTGGAAAGTGAATTTGATCCAGCAGATGAATCCGGATTGGAAGGATCTCTACGATGAGATTTCGCAATAAACCCAATTGGGCCCCGGCCTGCGCCGGGGCGACGAAAAGATGAGCATCCTGGTCGACAAGAATACCAAGGTGATCACGCAGGGAATCACCGGCAAGACGGGACAGTTCCACACGCGGATGTGCCGCGATTACGCCAATGGTAAGGACTGCTTCGTCGCCGGGGTGAATCCGAAAAAGGCCGGCGAGGATTTCGAGGGCATCCCGATCTTCGGGACGGTGCGCGAGGCGAAACAAGCGACCGGGGCGACCGTCAGCGTCATCTACGTGCCGCCGCCGTTTGCCGCGGCGGCGATCGACGAGGCGGTCGATGCGGGCCTGGACCTGGTGATCTGCATCACCGAGGGCATTCCGGTGCGCGACATGATCCAGACCCGGTACCGGATGCGCGAGGCGAACACGCTTCTGCTCGGGCCCAACTGTCCGGGCGTGATCACGCCCGACGAAATCAAGATCGGCATCATGCCGGGCCATATTCACCGCCAGGGCCGGATCGGCGTCGTCTCGCGCTCGGGCACGCTGACCTACGAAGCGGTCGCGCAGATCACCGAGCTGGGCTTGGGACAATCGTCGGCGATCGGCATCGGCGGCGATCCGGTCAACGGATTGAAGCACGTCGACGTGCTGCGTCTGTTCAACGATGATCCGGGCACCGACGCGGTGATCATGATCGGCGAGATCGGCGGCACCGACGAAGAAGCGGCGGCGCAGTGGGTGAAAGAGAACATGAAAAAGCCGGTGGTCGGCTTCATCGCCGGCGTCACCGCGCCGGAAGGCAAGCGGATGGGACACGCCGGCGCGATCGTCGCCGGCGGCAAGGGGACGGCGCAGGAAAAGCTTGCGGTGATGGAAGCGTGCGGCATCAAGGTCACGCGCAACCCTGCCGAGATGGGCAAGCTGCTGGCGAGCGTTCTGCAGGCCTGACCAAGAAGGTAGACAAAAAGCATGGCAGAGCTGCTGACCCCGCAATTCCTGATTTCGGTATTGGAAATCATCCTGATCAACATCCTGTTGTCGGGAGACAACGCCGTGGTCATCGCGCTCGCCTGCCGCAACCTGCCCGACAAGCTGCGGCGCCAGGGCATTCTGTGGGGTGTGCTGGGCGCGATCGTCCTGCGCATCATCCTCACGTACTTCGCGATGAGCCTGCTCAACTACCCGTGGCTCAAGCTGATCGGGGCGGTGCTGCTGATCTGGATCGGCATCAAGCTGATCGTCGGCGACGAGAATGCCGAGCACGAGGTCAAGGCGAGCAACCGGCTGATGTCGGCGATATGGACGATACTGATCGCCGATCTGGTGATGAGTCTGGACAACGTCATGGCGGTCACGGCCGCCGCCAAGGGCAACCTGCCGCTGATCATCTTCGGCCTGGTGATCAGCATCCCGCTGGTCATCTATGGCAGCCAGGTCATCATGCGGCTGATCGAGCGCATGCCTCTGCTGGTGCCGGCGGGCGGGGGCCTGCTCGGCTATATCGCCGGCGACCTCGCCACCGACGATCCGGTCGTGGCGCCCTGGATCGAATCGTCTGCCTCGATGGTCGATTGGCTCGCTCCGTTCATCGGCATCGCCATCGTCGTCATCCCCGGGCTGTGGCTGGCGCGCCGGCGCCGGCCCGCCACCTAGCCGCCCATGCCGATGGTGACCTCGCGTTGAAGCGCGCCGCAGCGTAAACTCGCCGCCGATGAGCATGACCGTGTATTCGAGCCTCTTCCGCGTCGAGCGGCACTCTTAACACTGCGGCAAACCTTCTCCCGATGGCCTCCAGAACGCCGCTCGATGTCGCCAGCCTGTCGCACCCGGGAATGGTGCGGCCGCACAACGAGGACACGGTTTTCGTCGACGGCGAGGCGGGTCTCGCGGTGCTGGCCGACGGCATGGGGGGCTACAGCGCGGGCGAGGTTGCGAGCGGCATCGCCGTCAATGTCATCAGCAACGGCATGCTGCAGGAGCTGCGTTCCGGGCGCCAGCTTTCCAAGGTCGATGTCGGCAGCGGCTTGACGCACGCCGGCTTGCTGCTGCAGCAGCAGATCGCGCTGGCCAACAAGAGCATCTACGAAGCCGCGCAGAGTCGCGCCGAATGCGCGGGCATGGGCACGACGCTGGTCGCGACGGTGTTCTTCTCGAACCGGGTCAGCATCGGCCATATCGGTGATTCGCGCTGCTATCGCCTGCGCGCCGGCAAGTTCGAGCAGCTGACCCACGACCACTCGCTGCTGCAGGAGCAGATCGACAGCGGCATGCTGACCGCCGAGCAGGCCAAGTATTCGCTGAACAAGAACCTGGTCACGCGGGCGCTCGGCATCGAGGCGGTCGTGCCGCCGGACATCGCCGAGTATCGCGCCGAGCCCGAGGACATCTACGTGCTGTGCTCGGACGGGCTGACCGACATGGTCGATGCCGATGCGGTCCAGGAGATCATTGCCGCCAAGCGCAGCGATCTGGCCGAAGCGGTGGCCGAGCTGATCGACGTCGCCAACCAGAACGGCGGCCGCGACAATATCTCGGTCGTGCTGGTCCGGGTGCCGGAAGGGTTTCTCCCCAGCGGTGGCTGGCTGCAGCGCTGGGGCGCGAAAAAACCCGCGTAGCCGAAGTCATATCGTCGCCCCGGCGGAGGCCGGGGCCCAAGCAGCGGTACCTATTTGCCGAGTCATCGCACCTTGGATCCCGGCCTCCGCCGGGATGACGACACCGGCTTTTCACGATATCTTCATCCCATGGCAAAGCTCGTCCTGCTGGTGCCGAACGGAACGACGCTGGACGTGCCGCTGCGCCGCGAGCGCGTGACCATAGGCCGGCGCGCCGACAACGACGTCTGCCTGCCCAATCTCGCGGTCAGCGGCGAGCATGCCGTCGTCGTGACCATCCTCACCGACTCGTTTCTCGAGGACCTGGGCAGTACCAACGGGACGCTGGTCAACGGCAAGCCGATCGCCAAGCACTTCCTGCGCGACGGCGACCTGGTCGACATCGGCCGGCACAAGCTGCTCTATTTTGTCGACAACGAGGCGATTCCGCCGGCGGGCATCCTCAAGAAGGCGATCCGCGAGGCGGTCGGCGACCTGGGCGACAAGGTCGAGATGGCCAAGCCTATCGTCCGTAGGCAGCGGGCGAGCCCCGCCGTCGTGCGACACGACGGCGCGACGCCCGCGGCGCCCGCGAAGGCCGACGAGTCGACCCAACGAAACCTCACCGTCGCGGCCCATCCGATCTCGCCGGGGCCCGCCGATGGCGCCGTCCCGGACGGGCCGCTGCTCAGGTTCTTGTCCGGCTACAAGGCGGGACAGGCGGTGACGCTGACCCGCGAGCGTACGACGATCGGACGCGCCGGGGTGCAGCTCGCGGTGATCGAGCGCTCGGGCACCGGCTACCGCCTCAGGCCGGTCGAGGGTGCGCCCACCCCCGTCAATGGACGTCCCGCGACGGTCGATGGTGTCCCGTTGGCGCCCGGGGACGTCGTCGAAATCCTCGGAACGCGGCTGGAGTTCGCCACCGGCGGAGGGCCGGGTCCTGCCGACGCGTAGACGGTGGCAGTCATCGGCCGAACAGCACCAGTTGGCGTCCGCGAATGTTGGCTTGTCAATTACAACTTGCTGAATCCGTTAGCTTGTTAGCGGAGACCGTCGACTGCTGGCATGGTGGGAACCGACATTCAGCGTCAGCATGTGACGCTGCGCGTCACATGCTGTTGTCATTTCGCGACGTTTTGCGTCGGTCTTCACCAGTGCATAGGAGCGCTACCGGCCAGAACGGCCGATATTTCCCCTGCGTGATCAGATCATTTTTAGCGTGGCGAATGCGTTCGGCATAGGTTGGCATGCCAATTGCGACTCGTCCGTTCGGCATCCCCAGATGCGAAGGGTTAGGGAGTACTTACTAACGTTACGGAGATCGCAATGAAGCGAATACAACAGGGTTTTACCCTGATCGAACTGATGATCGTCGTTGCGATCGTCGGTATTCTGGCGGCCATCGCGCTGCCGGCGTATCAGGACTACATCATCAGATCGAAGATGTCGGAAGGCGTGGCCGCGGCTGCTGCTTGTAAGACTTCGGTCAGCGAATATGTTTCGACCAAGGGCTCCTGGCCCCAAACCATCGACGCATCGGGCTGTTCGACGTTGGTGACGCAATACGTTGCCGGCTTGACGGTCTCGGGCAGCACCGGCGCCATTGCCGTCACTACCCGTAACACTGGGTCGAAGGCCGGCGATTGCGTCTTGACCCTTACGCCCAGTGGGACGCTGCCGGATATCCAAAGCTGGACCGGTTCGCACGCTGGTTGCCTGGGAAAATACGTGCCGTCCAACTTCCGCTAAACCGCATTTCTTTGATGGTTCGGGCCGATGGAGCTATGCTCCGTCGGCCCGTTTGTTTTGACCGCCGGAATGCGCGGTCGTTTACTGAATCTCGACGAAGCATGGGACAAGTGAGCTGGAAGGAACCCTCGTGGTCGAAGGCGCTGTGACCCGTGACCGCTTTGCGGAAGCGTTCGGCGCGCGGCTGCTGCGCACGCTCGGTCTAGGCTCGCAGTCCGCGCGCACTGCAAGCGTCGTGACCTACCGTGGGGAAACCGGCGAGGTACTCGCCGAAGGGGGGCCGCAACGGACGCAGATTCTCGCCGACGTGAGCATGTTGGATGCTTCCGGTCGATATGCCGAATCGCTGGCAACCATCGCGCGGGGACTGGAAGCCTTTCCGCGCGACAAGGAGTTGCTGCTGGCAAGGGCGTCGACGCTCTACGCGTGGGGCAGGTTTCGCGAGGCCTATCACGAGTTTCTCCGCGCTGAAGCCGCAGGTCTGTCCGGGCCGACGCTCGACGTTCGGCTCGGATGGACTTGCCACCAGATCGGCAAGTCCGCCGAAGCCGAATCCAGGATGCGAAGGGCGATCAGCGAGCAGCCGGATTCCCCGGAGGCTCATTTTGCATTGGGTGTCGTCCTCGCATCGGCCGGGCGATGCAACGAAGCGATTGCGAGTTACGAGCGCACTCTCGAGCTCGCACCGGGCCACACCGATTCTCTGGCCAACCTGGGAGTATGCAGGCTCCGGCTGGGCGATCTGCCGGGTGCGGAGACGTGGCTCCGCAGGAGTGTCGCCTGTAATCCGGGCAATTCCTTGGCCTGGATGAATCTCGCCACGACGCTCTGGCGTCAGGACAGCGATGAGGCCTTCGAGGCGTTCGCGCAAGCGCGCGCGCTCGAAGCCGCTGGATCCGAGAACAGCGACCTGTTCGCCAACTACGGGAACGCTCTGCAAAACTCCGATCGCCTCCAGGAGGCGTTGGAGGTCTTCGAACGCGAGCTTCCTCGGCGCTCGCATATGATCGCCCAGGGAAACTACAGCATGGCGCTGCTGGCGGCCGGGCGGCTGTCCGAAGGCTGGAACCATTACGAATTCCGGTGGCTTCAGAATCTGTTGTTGCCGCTACGAGCCAATTTCGAACAACCTGTCTGGTCGGGGCAGGATCTTGCTGGAAAGACAATCCTTGTTCGGGCCGAACAAGGCATCGGCGACGTTATCCAATTCATTCGATATGCACGAAAGCTGAAGGCCCTCGGCGCGTACGTCATGCTGCAGAACCGGACGGGAATGGATGAAATCGCCGCCGCTTTCGACGGAATCGACCGCGTCCTGCGCGAGAACGAGCCCTTGCCAGAGTTCGACTATTACATCCACGTGATGAGTCTTCCGCGGGTGTTCGGCACCGATCTCGATTCGATCCC
>DATNAR010000100.1:0-5829 GCA_035607385.1 Casimicrobiaceae bacterium | reverse complement strand
CGCGCACAAGCTGACGATCATGTCGGCCATCGCCTTCGGCGTGCCTATGCAATTCGACAAGGCATACACCGAAGGTATCTCGCGGCTCGCGCGCGAGGACATCCGCTACGCCGAGGAGTTCGGCTACCGGATCAAGCTGCTCGGCATCACGCGCCGCGCCAGCGCCAACGGCCGCGACGGCATCGAATTGCGCGTGCACCCGACACTGGTCCCGCACAAGCGGCTGATTGCCAACGTCGAAGGGGCGATGAATGCGGTGTTGGTCAAGGGCGACGCCGTCGGGCCAACGCTGTACTACGGCCCGGGCGCCGGCGCCGAGCCGACGGCGAGCGCGGTCATCGCCGACCTGGTCGATGTAACGCGCATGCACACGGCCGACCCGGAGCACCGCGTGCCGCACCTGGCATTCCAGCCCGACCAGCTTTCCGACACGCCGGTGCTGGCGATCGGCGACGTCGAGACCAGCTACTACCTGCGCATGCGGGTGCTGGACCGGCCGGGCGTGCTGGCGGACATCACGCGCATCCTCGCCGATCGCGAAATCTCGATCGAAGCGATGATCCAGAAGGAGCCCTCCGAAGGCGCCGAGCAGACCGACATCATCCTTTTGACGCATCGGTCGGTCGAACGCGGCGTCGTCGACGCGATCGCGCGGATCGAGGCGCTGCCGACGGTGCGGGGCAAGGTGGTGAGGATCCGGATGGAAGAGCTTAACTAGCGCCGGTCAAACGGGACGGATGGAGGCGAACATGGAAACCACGAGCGAGACGGTGGTCTGGGAAGGCAGCCCGTCGCAACTGACCAACTTCGGCACCTACCTCGCTTGCGTGCTCGTTGCGGCGGCGATCATCGTCGCCGGCGCGATGATCCGGCCGGAAGCGTACTGGGTTCTGTTCGTCCCGGCCCTCATCGCGCTGTGGCGCTACCTGACGCTCAAGTTCTTTCGCTACCGGGTGACGAGCGAGCGCGTCGGACTTACCCGCGGGGTGCTCACCAAGCGCACCGACTCGATCGAGCTCTATCGCGTCAAGGACACGACGCTGATCGAGCCATTCTTCCTGCGCCTGTTCGGTCTGTCCGACGTGGTGCTCAACTCGTCCGACCGCACGACGCCGCTGCTCGTCCTCCATGCCGTGCCGAACGGTCTCGCGCTGCGCGAGCAGATTCGCGGCAATGTCGAACGGCTGCGCGTGCAGAAATCGGTGCGTGAAATCGACTACGCGCCGGAGCGCTAGTCCTTTTTCGCAATGGAATACATCAGCACCCGCGGCGGCATGACGCCGCAGCCGTTCTCGGCGATCCTGCTCGAAGGACTCGCGCCCGACGGCGGTCTGACGGTGCCGGCGACCTATCCGCGCCTCGGCGCAACGGACCTCGCGGCGCTGCGCCCGCTCGGCTACCGCCGGCTGGCCTTCGCGCTGCTGTCGATGTTCGCCGACGATATCGTACCCGCCGAGCTCGAGGCGCTGATCGACCGCACCTACACCGCGACAATCTTCGGCAGCGAAGAGATCACGCCGCTGCTGCCGCTCGAGCCCGGCGTATCGCTCTTGCGGGTGGCGAACGGCCCGACGCTGGCGTTCAAGGACATCGCGATGCAGCTGCTCGGCAACCTGTTCGAGCACGCGCTGGCCCAAGGTGAGCGCGACCTCAACATCGTCGGCGCCACGTCGGGCGACACCGGATCGTCCGCCGAGTACGCGATGCGCGGCAAGCGCGGGATCCGCGTGTTCATGCTTTCGCCCAAGGACCGGATGAGCCCGTTCCAGACGGCACAGATGTACTCGCTGACCGATCCGAACATCTTCAACATCGCGATCGACGGCGTGTTCGACGATTGTCAGGACATCGTCAAGGCAATCAGCGCCGACGCGGGGTTCAAGCGCGAGATGCGGATCGGAACCGTCAATTCGATCAACTGGGCGCGGGTCGCCGCGCAGATCGTCTATTACTTCAAGGCCTACTTTGCGGCGACGCAGAGCAACGCCGAGCAGGTATCGTTTGCCGTGCCTTCGGGCAATTTCGGCAACATCCTCGCCGGTCACGTCGCGCGCAAGATGGGCCTCCCGATCCGGCGGCTGATCCTCGCGACCAATGAAAACGACGTGCTGGACGAATTCATTCGCACCGCGAGCTACCGCGTGCGCCGCCCGGACGAGACGCGGCAGACGTCGAGCCCGTCGATGGATATTTCCAAGGCGTCGAATTTCGAGCGCTTCGTCTTCGACCTGGCCGATCGCGACGCGGCCAAGGTGCGCGAGTTGTGGGTTCGGGTCGAGCGCGACGGCGGCTTCGACCTGTTCGGGACGCCGCTGGAGGCGAGGCTGCGCGAATCGGGCTTCGTGTCGGGCATGAGCACCCACGCCGACCGGATCGAAACCATCCGGGCGGTGGCCGACAATTATCGTATCGTCGTCGACCCGCACACCGCCGACGGCATCAAGGTCGGACTCGAGCACCGCGAAAAGGGCATTCCGCTGATCTGCATCGAGACGGCGCTGCCGGCAAAGTTCGCAACGACGATACGCGAGGCGCTCGGCCGGCAAGCGGCGCGGCCGGCCGCGTACATCGGGATCGAAGAGCGGCCGCAGCGCTACGCGGTGCTGCCGCCGGATGTCGCTGCGGTCAAGTCGTACATCGCCGAACGCGCGGCCGGATAGAGGACGGCTTGTCGATGCCGATATTGCTTCGCGATCTGGGTCGCAACCTCGCCTGGGGCGGGCGCATCCCGTTCGGGCTGAAGGTGACGCGGCTGGATTTCCGCATCGGCGTCCCTCAGCTCCTGGCGCTGTTCGCCTTTTCGGCGCTGGTCGACATCGGCGTCGACTGGATGCAGCGCGACCCCGGCGCGATGTTCACGATGCAAGGCCTGGTCGGCGAAGTGTTCTTCGGCGCGATCCTGATGCTGCTTGCCACCCTGCTGGCGCGCGCTTTCCGGCAACCCGACTACGCGCTGGCGCTGCCGGTCATCGTGCTCGCCAGCGAGTGGCCGCTGCAGATCGCGCGGGTCCTGGTGGCAGTGTTCGGCCCGCTGGATTTTCTTGGCGAAACCGTGCGCGCGCCATCGATCTTCACCTTGTGGACGCTGTTCTGGCTCTGGCGCGCGGCTGCCGTGAGCCTCGCCCCGCCCCGGCCGCATTACGGCCTGCGGTCGGTGGTTGCCGCCGCGGTGCTGATGAGTCCGATGTGGCTGTTTGCCCCGCTGTTGCCCGACACATCTTGGTGGGCCTCGGACTCGGCGGCCGACGCGCGCGATACGGGTTATCCGAGCCCCGCGTCGGAAGAGGCGCTTGCCGCGCAGCCGCGCTTGCTCGACAAGGCGCTCACCGATCTCGAGGACCAGCGGCCGGACGTCACCGACCTGTATTTCGTCGGCTTCGCTCCGGACGCGGCGGAAGACGTTTTTCGCAAGGACGTCGTCGCCGCGCGGGAGCTCTTCGACGAGCGCTTCGACACCGATGGACGCTCGGTCACGCTGATCAACAATCCGCGCACGGTGCTCGACACGCCTTTGGCGAGCGTCAACAATCTGCGCGAAACGCTGAACGAGATCGGCGCGACGATCGATCGCGACGACGATGTCGTGCTCGTCTTCCTGGAAAGCCATGGCGGCCGCGACTATCGGCTTACCGCAGACTTTCCGCCACTGGAGCTGGACGAGCTTTCACCGCAGTTGCTGCGCGAGATGCTCGATCAATCCGGGATCAAGTGGCGCATCGTCATCGTGTCGGCCTGCTATTCGGGCGGCTATGTCGAGCCGCTGCAGGACGACTACACGCTGATCATGACGGCGTCGGCGGCGAATCGCACGTCGTTCGGCTGCGGCACCGACAGCGACGGGACCTTCTTCGCCGAAGCGCTCTTCCGGCAGGCGCTGCATTTCGAGGACTCGTTCGTCAAGGCGTTCGAGCAGGCGCGCACCAGCATCGCCGAACGCGAGAAAAAGGAAAACATGAGTCCGCCGTCCGACCCGCAGCTCTACATCGGCCGCGCGATGGCGGACAAGCTGCCGCGTCTCGAGGGCGCGCTGCGCGCCAGGCGCGCCGGCGGGAACATCTGACGGCGGCCACGATGTCCGCATCCGCCGCGCGGCCGCTCGCCGGTCTCAAGGTCCTCGAGCTCGGTCAGCTCATCGCCGGCCCGTTCGCGGGCAAGATGCTGGCCGAGTTCGGCGCCGAGGTCATCAAGATCGAATCGCCCGATGGCGGCGATCCGCTGCGGCAGTGGCGGCTGCTGCACAAGGGGACGTCGCTCTGGTGGTATGTCCAGGCGCGCAACAAGAAATCGGTCACCGCAAACCTCCGTGTCGCCGAAGGGCAGGAGATCGTGCGCCGGCTCGCCCGCGACGCCGACATCGTGATCGAAAATTTCCGTCCCGGCACGCTGGAAAAATGGGGGCTCGGCTACGACGCGCTGTCCGCGGTCAATCCCGGCCTGATCCTGCTCCGCCTGTCGGGCTTCGGCCAGACCGGGCCGTATCGCGACCAGCCCGGCTTCGGCGCCGTCGGCGAGTCGATGGGCGGCATGCGCCACGTCACCGGATTTCCCGACCGTCCGCCGGTTCGCATGAACATCAGCATCGGCGACGCGCTGGCCGCGCTGCACGGCGTCATCGGCGTGTTGATGGCGCTGCATCACCGCGAAGCGCGTAGCGGCAGGGGGCAGGTGGTCGACGTCGCACTGTACGAAGCCGTGTTCAACATGATGGAAAGCCTGATTCCCGATTACGACATCTTCGGGGAGACGCGCGGCCGCATCGGCACCGGCCTCACCAACATCGTGCCGTCGAACACCTACACGACGCGCGACGGACACAGCGTCGTCATCGCCGGCAACGGCGACAGCATCTACAAGCGGCTGATGCACGCGATCGGCCGCGACGATCTCGGGCAGGATCCGGCTCTCGCGAACAACCTCGGCCGGGTGAAGCGCACGGCCGAGATCGACGGCGCGATCGGCGGCTGGGCGGCCGCGTACGATCTCGAGCAGGTACTGGCGACGCTCAAGGCCGCCGACGTTCCGCACGGCAAGATCTACACCGCCGCCGACATCCTCGCCGACCCGCAATACGCGGCGCGCGAGATGATCCGGCAGATGCAGCTTCCCGACGGCACGCCTATGAAATTTCCCGGTATCGTTCCCAAGTTGTCGGACACGCCCGGCGACATCGACTGGGCCGGACCCGCGCTGGGCGAGCATACCGATGCCGTCCTGCGCACGCTCGGTTACGCCGATGCCGACATCGCGCGCATGCGCGCGGCCGGGACGATCTGAAAGGCAGGTGATGGATAAGCAAATTTTCATTCACGACGTCGTCGCCCGCGACGGCTTGCAGATCGAGCCGCAATGGGTCCCGACCGAGCAGAAGATCGAGCTGATCGACCTTCTTTCGGCGACCGGTGTTTCGAAGATCGAGGCGACCTCGTTCGTCTCGCCCAAGGCGGTGCCGAACCTGCGCGACGCAGAAGCGGTGATGGCGGGCATCGAGCGCAATCCCGGCGTGAGCTACGTCGCACTGGTGCCGAACGCGCGCGGCGCCGAGCGCGCGCTCGCCGCCGATGTCGACGAGATGGTGCTCGTCGTTTCGGTGTCGGAAACGCATAATCGCGCCAACGTGCGGCGCACCGTCGCGCAGTCGTTCGCCGGTTTCGCCGAGGTGTTCGACGTCGCTCGCGGCAGCCGCAAGGCGATCACCGGCGCGCTGGCAACGTCGTTCGGCTGTCCGTTCGAAGGCGTCATTCCCGAACGGCAGGTGATCGATGGCGTCGCGCGCTACGTCGACCTGGGCGTTGCAGGGGTGACGCTGGCCGACACGACCGGCATGGCCAA
>DATNAR010000093.1:0-2494 GCA_035607385.1 Casimicrobiaceae bacterium | reverse complement strand
CGCAGTCCGGACCGCATACGTTACCGCTTGCGCCGCGGGCGAGCCCACGCCGCCAGCGCCGGCGACGAAAATGCCGGGATCGACGCCGGCAACATCGTCATCGTGCGGCACGGCTGGACGAAAACCGACGCGCTGTCCGAGGACTTCATCGCGTCGTGCAATCGCGCGCTGCGCTGACGTTCGAACCTGCCGGTTCGACTTAAAGTCGGCGCTCAATCCAGCGGCTGCAGCGACCCGTGCAGCGGCGGGTCGCGCCAATAGCGCCGTTCGCGCTCGCGTTCGAGGCTCGGGATCAGCGGCGGGCCCGTGCCAAAGTCGAACGTCAGCGCTCCGTCGTAGTCGGTGCGGTAGGCGCGAATGCCGGCGGCCGCGTAACGCGCGACGATTTCTGGCCGCGGGTGCCCGAAACGATTGCGATATCCGGGCGTGTACACGGCGACCGCCGGGCGCACGGCGGCGATGAACGCGGGTGTCGACGACGTCCGGCTGCCGTGATGCGGCACGATCAGCAGGTCGGAGCGCACCGCCGCGGGGCCGCGCGCGAGCAGCATCGACTCGGCGCGGGCCTCGATGTCGCCGGTCAGCAGCACGCTGCCGCCGGCGCCGCTGACGCGGATCACGCACGACAGGTCGTTGGTCTTGATGCCTGGCTCGAGGTAGGTCGAATCGAACGGATAGAGCGTGTCGAACGCCACGCCGTCCCAGCGCCAGCGCATTCCCGCGACGCAGCGCTGCGCCGGTGCACCGCGTGCGCGCTGTGCGCCGACGATCGCGTTCTGCTCCGGCAGCGAAGAGTCGAGCCGGCCGACGGGCACCGTCTGCAACAACGACAGCGCGCCGCCGCTGTGGTCGCTGTCCTGGTGGCTGACCACCAGCGCATCGAGCGCGCGTATGCCGGTGGCGCGCAGCAGCGGCGCGATGATGCGGTTGCCTGCGTCGGCGCTGTCGTTGAAGCGCGGACCGGTGTCGTACAGCAGCGCATGCATGTGCGTCTGCACCAGCACGGCGAGGCCCTGCCCGACGTCGAGCACCGTGACGCGGAACGCTGCCGGCGCCGGCGGCGAGGGAACGACGAGGAACAGCGGCGCCAGCCACGCCAGCCCGAGGATGCGACCCGGAACGCCGCGGGGCGCCAACAGCCACAAGACGCCGATCGCGCCGGCGAGCGCGGTCCAGAGCGGCGGTGCGTGCTGCTGCCAGACGGCGGCGGGCAAGTCGCTCAACAACCCGAGCAGCAGCGCGAGCCACGCGAAGGCCTGGTGCGCGATCACCAGCAGGCCGTCCCAGGGCAGCGCGATCGATGCCAGCGTCAACGGAACGACGATGAAGGTGACGACGGGAATCGCGACCGCGTTGGCCAGCGGCGAGACGATAGACACCTGCTGGAACAGCACCAGCATCAGCGGAACCAGGCCGAGCGTGATCGCCATCTGCGCGCGCACGGCGGCCCGCCACGCCGCGCTTCGGCCGATGCGCCCGACGCCGGTGTAGAGCAACAGGCCTACGGCGCCGAACGACAGCCAGAAACCCGGAGTCAGCCCCGCCCACGGATCGTAGGCGAGCACGACCGCGAGCGCCCACAGCCACACGACGGCCGCCGTGCCCGGCCGCGCCAGCCAGAGTCCCACTGCCGCCACCGTCAACATGTACAACGTGCGCTGCGCCGGCACGGCGAATCCCGCCAGCAGCACGTAGCCGAACGCGGCGAGCACACCCGCGATCGCCGCGGCCTTGCGCGCCGGCAGGCGCAATGTCAGCGCATGGCTGCTTTTCCACGCCCGGAACACCAGCGCGCCGATCAGCGTCGCGAAAAAAGTCACATGCAGCCCCGAGATGCTGATCAGATGCCCGATGCCGGTGCGGTTGAACAGCAGCCACTGCGCCGACGGGATCGCGCGCTCGTCGCCGATCGCCAGTGCGGCGATGACGCCGGCGTAAGGCCGATCGCCAAGCGCGCGCAGGATGCGATCGCGGACCGTCTCGCGGGCACGCGCAACGTAGTCTTCGGCGCGGCCGGCGAATGCATCGATCCTGCGATTGGCTTCGTCCTTGCGCACGTAGCCCGTGGCGCGCAGATTGTTGACCAGCAGCCACGCTTCGACGTCGAAGCCATGCGGATTGACGGTGCCATGCGGGCGCTTCAGCCGCACCGCGAGCATCCAGCGCTCGCCGGCATGCAGCACCGGCACGTCGGACGCTGCGCCGGCCGCGAAGCCGCTGTACCAGGCCAGCGACACGCGCGACGGCACGCCGGCTTCGGCCGGGATGGCGCTTTCGACGGCGAAGGCGAACCGCGTCCCGCGATCGGTGGATTGGGGCAACTCGTCGATCACGCCGACAAGGCGAATGTCGCGGCCTTCGTACGCGGCAGGCAGTGCGTCGGCCAGCCGAAGCTCGGCGCGCCATGCCGCGTAGAAGAAACCCACGCCCCCCGTCAAAAGCGCGAGTGCGAACAACGCGAACCGCAAGCGTCCGGCGAGCTGCCCCAACACGA
>DATNAR010000090.1:0-7424 GCA_035607385.1 Casimicrobiaceae bacterium | reverse complement strand
GCGCGAGCAGTCCGAAGCCGAGCCACGCGATCGCATAGCCCGCCACCACTCTGCCCAGCAGCGCGCCGGCATCGGGTCTCGCGGCCACGACCCGGCTGAAGATGCCGAGCAGCGGCAAGGTGGTCGGCAGCATCATCGCCGTAATCATCAGCAGCCAGGCGAGCGCGTAGACCAGCGCCGGGACGATCAACGCACCTTGCGGGATGCTGCGGCAAAGCGCGCCGAACGGGCCGTCGCCGGTCCAGCCCCCGTGCTCGAGGTAGCGCCCGTACGGGCTTGCGCTCCACGCCGCCAGCGCGAGCCAGGCGACGGCCGACAACGCCGCCACCAGCCCGACGCGCAGCGTCTGCAGATCGGGAGCGCGCGCCGCGGGCGCCGCCGCTGCCTGGCGATCGGACACGGCCAGGTCTTTTCGTCGTCCGCCCGGACCTAGGCGTTGAACACGAACGTGCTTTGCAGCGCGTTATGGCCGCTCAAGCTGAGATTGATGCCCAGCTTGTCGACCTTGGACGTATACCGCGGGCTCTTTCCGACGAACACCGGCGCGCCGGGAACCGTCGAGAACACCGTGTCGGCCAGCGTCGTCGTCGCACCGCTCGCGCTCTTGTACGGCTCGAGCTCGGCATAACCTGCGTTGCCGACCTTGACCACGCCCTTGCCGCCCTGGACATCCCACTGGATCGGCACTTTTTCGACCGACACCACCTCGCCGATCAGCTTGGCGAGGTCCGCAACCGGTCCGCCCAGCTTGCCGGTGTAAACGCCGAGGATCGCTTCCTCCTGTTGCGGCGAGACTTTGTCGTCGAGGTACACCGCGGCGCGCCAGTTGCCCGCCAGGATGTTGCCGGGAATGTGCGCGATCAGCGCAATCGTATGGCCGGCGACGTCGACGCCGTTGATCGTGCCCTTGTCGAAATGCCAGGAAACGATGGTGTCGCAGGTGCCGAAGTCGGGATCCTCGCCGATCCAGCATGGGCACAGCACGCGACAATTGCAGACCTCGAGCAGTCTTCCTTCCAGATGGTAGGCCATGGATTTCCCCTCGCTTGAATTCGCCCGGACCAGCGCGGCGATCTTCCGCGCGCCGCAGCCCGTTGATCCTACGCCGACGCCGGGGCCGATTCCAGCCGAATATTCGACCGATCAGCGGCGGCCCCCGGCCAGGCGCACCGACGCCGGATCGAGGCGCAGGCGCACCATCGCCCAGACGCCCACCGCCGGGCCGATCGCCAGCGGGACAAAGGCGTGGCGCCAGCCGACCGCGTCGACAACATACGGAAGCAGATGGATCGTCACCAAGGTCAGCGTGAAGCCCAGCGCCGTCTGCAAGGTGAGCATCGTGCCGACCCGCGCCGGATCGGCGAGCTCCGCGATCGAGGCCGAGAACTGCGCCGAGTCGGCGACGATGCTGATACCCCAGACGAGGCAGAGGGTGACCAGCAGCCACGGCGCGCCGCCGTAGAGGAGCCCGACGCTCGCGGCGCAACTGCCGCTGACGGCCATCGCGACGATCGTTACCGTCGTGCGGCCGACCCGGTCGGCGACGAGTCCGGCGACGACGCAGCCCAAGGCGCCGGCGCCTATGGTCGCGAACGCCGCCAGCCTGGCGTCGACCTGCGCCGACTCCGGGGGCAGCGAAAGGGCGAAGCTCGCATTCAGGAACACGCCGATCCACGCCCACATGGCGTAGAGCTCCCACATGTGACCGAGGTAGCCGAGGTTGGCCAGCCGCAGCGGGACGTCGCGCCAGGCCAGCAGCATCGCACCGGGTTCGAAGCGCGGCGCCGGCTTGCGGTTCGGGCCGAGGCCGGCGAGCGCAATGCCGAGCGCACCAGCGAGCGCGCTTGCCGACGACAGCACGACCGTCGGGCGCCAGTCGACGCCGCCGAAGGCGTTGAACAGATGCGGCGACGCCGAGCCCAGCGTCAGCGCGCCGACGAGGATGCCGACCATCAGCCCCATGTCGTCGCGCGCCCACGTCGTCGCGAGCTTCATGCCGACCGGGTAGACGCCGGCCATGCCGATGCCGGTGATCACGCGCAGCAGCGGTGCGGCGATCGATGCCGGATCGACCACCAACAAGCCGGCGTTGGCGAGCGCGGCGACCGCCGCGGATGCGGCGAACAAGCGGCGCGGATCGACGCGATCGGGAAGGCCGAGAAACGCACTGACCAGGCAGCCGATGACAAAACCGACCTGGACGCCGCTGGTCAGCGCCGCCTGCGCAAAATGGGACAGGTGAAACTCGGCGGCGAGCGCCGGCGCGACCGCGGAAGCGGAGAACCACACCGCCATCGCCGCGACCTGGCAGACGGCGATGACGGCGATCGACGCGCGCTTGGAGGTCGCTAACGCCATTGGCTGATTGGTCAACTACATTTTCGGCAGCGTAACGCCCTTCTGACCCTGGTACTTGCCGCCGCGATCCTTGTACGAAGTCTCGCAGACCTCGTCGGACTCGAAAAAGATCACCTGCGCCACGCCTTCGTTGGCGTAGATCTTCGCCGGCAGCGGCGTCGTGTTCGAGAACTCGAGCGTGACATACCCTTCCCATTCCGGCTCGAGCGGCGTCACGTTGACGATGATGCCGCAGCGCGCGTACGTCGATTTCCCCAGGCAGATCGTCAGGACGTTGCGCGGGATGCGGAAATATTCGACGGTGCGGGCGAGCGCGAACGAGTTCGGCGGGATGATGCACGACGCCCCGTTGAAATCGACGAACGACTTGTCGTCGAAGTTCTTCGGATCGACGATCGTCGAGTTGAGGTTCGTGAAGAGCTTGAATTCGTTCGAGCAGCGGATGTCGTAGCCGTAGCTCGAGGTGCCGTACGACACGATCCTGCGGCCGTCGAGCTCGCGCACCTGACCGGGCTCGAACGGCTCGATCATCTTGTGCTCGGCCGCCATGCGCCGGATCCAGCGGTCGGACTTGATCATCGCGGACCTGCCGTCGCGCCGGGAATCACGTGTTTTGCACGACGATATTGGGGAACTTGGCGGAGAAATCCTCGGCCTTTTGCGCGACGAACACCGCGGTCTTGCGTGCGATGTCCTTGTAGATCGTCGCGATCGGGCCGTCCGGATCGGCGACGACCGTCGGGCGTCCCGAATCGGCCTGCTCGCGGATGTGGATGTCGAGCGGCAGCTGACCGAGGAAAGGCACGTTGTAATCGTCGCACATCTTCTTCGCCCCGCCTTCGCCGAAGATCGCCTCGGCGTGGCCGCAGTTCGAGCAGATGTGCGTCGACATGTTCTCGACGATCCCGACGATGGGGACGCCGACCTTGTCGAACATCTTGAGGCCCTTGCGCGCATCGATCAGCGCGATGTCCTGCGGCGTCGTGACGATCACCGCGCCGGTGACCGGCACCTTCTGCGACAAGGTGAGCTGGATGTCGCCGGTGCCCGGCGGCAGGTCGACGATCAGATAGTCGAGGTCGCGCCAGTTGGTGTCCTTCAGCAGCTGCTCGAGCGCCTGCGTCACCATCGGGCCGCGCCACACCATCGGCGTATCGGTGTCGATCAGAAAGCCGATCGACATCGCCTGGACGCCGTGCGCCTCGAGCGGCTCCAGCGTCTTGCCGTCCTTCGATTCCGGCCTGCCGGCAATGCCCAGCATCATCGGCTGCGACGGCCCATAGATGTCAGCGTCGAGCACGCCGACCGCCGCGCCTTCGGCGGAGAGCGCAAGCGCCAGGTTGACCGCCGTCGTCGATTTGCCGACGCCCCCTTTGCCGCTGGCAACGGCAATGATGTTCTTGACGCCGGGCACCAGCTTGACGCCGCGCTGCACGGCGTGCGAGGCGATGCGATGGCCGATCGTCACCGCGACCTTGCCGACGCCGGGAAGCGCCGAGAGATGGCGCTGGATCAGCCGGCGCAGCGTCTCGTGCTGGCTCTTGGCCGGGTAGCCGAGCACGACGTCGATGGCAAGGTTGCCGCCATCGACCTGCACCTTGCGGATCGCCTTGTCGGAGACGAAATCGCGGCCGGTATTGGGGTCGATCAGTGCACGCAGGCTGGCGTTTACGTCTGCCTCGGAAATGGCCATTCGGGTGTCGATCGCGTCAACGCTTAAACGTCGAGTTTAGCGAAAAACACCCGCTCTCGGTACTCGGCGCTTCGGCCCATTTGCTAGAATGCGCCAATCCCCTGCCGCATCAAAGGTCTTGCCGCATGCCGCGCCGCACGCTGTTCGTCACGACCGCGCTGCCATACGCCAATGGCCCGTTTCACATCGGGCACATCATGGAATACATCCAGGCCGACATCTGGGTGCGATTCCAGCGCATGCAGGGTCACGACGTGCATTTCGTCGGCGCCGACGATGCGCACGGTGCACCGATCATGCTCGCCGCCGAGGCGGAAGGTGTGACGCCGCAGCAGATGGTCGCCCGCATCGCGGCGACACGGCCGAAGATTCTGGGCATCGGCGAGTTCGCCGGCAAAGGTTTCCACTTGAGCTTCGATCACTGGCACAGCACCGACTCGCCGGAGAACGTCGAACTTTTGCAGGACATCTATGGCCGACTGAAAGACCGCGGGCTGATCTACTCGAAGGCCGTCGAGCAATTCTTCGACCCGGTCAAGTCGATGTTCCTTCCGGACCGCTACATCAAGGGGGAATGCCCGGTATGCGGCGCCAAGGATCAATACGGCGACTCGTGCGAGGTGTGCGGATCGGTCTATGCGCCGACCGATCTGAAAAATCCGTATTCGACCCTGACCGGCGCGACGCCGGTGCTCAAGTCCTCGGAGCACTTTTTTTTCCGGTTGTCCGATCCGCAATGCGTTTCGTTCCTCCGGCAATGGACGCAGGCGCCCGGCAGGCTGCAGCCCGAAGTGGCGAACAAGGCGCTCGAGTGGCTGGCCGAAAAACCGGGCGGCGACGGCAAGGGCCTCGCCGACTGGGACATCTCGCGCGATGCGCCGTACTTCGGCATCCCGATCCCCGGCGCCCCGGGCAAGTACTTCTACGTCTGGCTCGACGCGCCGGTCGGCTACCTGGCGAGCCTGAAGGCCGATCTCGCCAGCAAGGGCATCGCGCTGGCCGATTTTCTGCGCGGCGAAGGCGTCGAGCAATATCATTTCATCGGCAAGGACATCGTCTACTTCCACACGCTGTTCTGGCCGGCGATGCTCGAGTTCGCCGGACCCCCGTACAAGGTTCCGGACAACATTTTCGTGCACGGCTTCATCACCTTCACCGGCGAGAAGATGTCCAAGTCGCGGGGCACCGGCATCAGCCCCGAGCTCTATCTCGACCTGGGATTGAATCCCGAGTGGCTTCGCTACTACATCGCCGCCAAGCTCAACGCCAAAGTCGAAGATCTGGATTTCAATCCCGATGACTTCATCGCCCGCGTCAACAGCGATTTGATCGGCAAATACGTCAACATCGCAAGTCGCGCCGCGCGCTTCATCGCCCAGACCGGCAACAAGCTCGCGGCCACGTCGGGCTTCGACGCCCGCCACGGCGTGGCGCTGCAGGCGGTGTCGGACAGGATCGCGGAGCTCTACGCGAACCGCGAATTCGGCAAGGCGCTGCGCGAAGTGATGGATCTTGCCGATCAGACCAACGAATACTTCGACCGCAACAAGCCCTGGGAAGCCGCCAAGCGTCCCGACGGCGCCGCGCGTGTGCTCGAGATCTGCTCGGAATGCATCGACGACTTCCGGATCCTGACGACCTTGCTCAAGCCGGTGCTGCCGGCCGTGGCCGCGAGCGCCGAGCTGTTCCTGCAGATTCCATCGCAGGCCTGGAGCGATCTGGGCCGGGCGCTGCCGGCAGGCCATGCCATCGGCGATTACAAGCATCTGCTTAACCGCATCGATCCGAAGCAGATCGACGCGCTGCTCGACGGCCCGAAGGCTGCGACCGGTGCGGCGCCATCGCCGCCCGCCGAGGCCGCGGCCGCATCGGTCCCGGTCGCGCCGCTGATCAGCATCGACGAATTTTCCAGGGTCGACCTTCGCGTCGCGCGCATCGTCAATGCCGAGCATGTCAACGGCGCGGACAAGCTGCTGAAATTGACGCTCGACGTGGGCGAAGCGCGCCATCGGACGGTGTTTGCCGGCATCAAGAGCGCGTACAAACCGGAGGAACTGGTCGGCCGTTTGACGCCTATGGTCGCCAATCTCGCCCCGCGCAAGATGAAGTTCGGCATGTCGGAGGGCATGGTGCTCGCGGCATCGGGCGAGGGTCCGGGAATCTTCCTGCTCGCGCCCGATTCGGGCGCCGAGCCGGGCATGCGCGTCAAGTAGGCGCGATGCCTAACGCCGCTCTGCGGACGCGGAAAATCCAGGCGTTCCGGCGATGACCAGCGCGCTGCCGCTGATCGTCGACGCTATCGTGGCCTGGCTGGCGATCGGCCTGCTGGCCCTGGTGCCGATCGGCAGCGGCTTTGCCGGCCGCTCGCTCTTTGTCGCCGGCGCGTTGGTCGGCCTGGCGATCTCGGTCATCGCGCTCAGCGGGATCGGCGGGGTCGCGCAGACGATGGTGCTGCCGCTGGGCCTGCCCGACCTGCCTTTTCACCTGCGCCTCGACGCGCTGTCCGCATTCTTCCTTGTGCTGCTCGGCGGCGCAGCGGCGGGCATCTCGGTGTTCTCGGCCGGCTACTTCCACGCCAGCCGGAATGCCTCGCCTCGCCTGCTGTGCCTGCAGTACCACGTGTTCCTCGCGGCGATGGCGCTGGTGCTGGTCGCCGACGATGCTTACCTGTTCATGGTGGCGTGGGAAACGATGGCGCTCGCCTCGTTCTTCCTCGTGACGACCGATCACGTCGTTCCCGAGATCCGTCGCGCAGGCTTCCTTTACCTGGTGATCGCGCACATCGGCGCGGTGGCGATCCTGCTCTGCTTCGGCGTGCTGCAGGGCGGCAGCGGCGATTACACGTTCGGCTCGATGCGCTCGCTGGTCCTGCCTGGCGCGTGGCCATCGATCGCGTTTCTGCTGGCCTTGGCCGGATTCGGAGCCAAGGCCGGGCTGCTGCCCCTCCACATCTGGCTGCCCGAAGCGCATCCGGCAGCTCCCTCGCCGGTATCCGCGCTGCTCTCGGCGGTGATGCTGAAGACCGCGATCTACGGTCTCTTGCGGGTGACTTTCGACCTGCTTAATACCCAGTTGTGGTGGTGGGGTGTCGCGGCGCTGGCGCTCGGCTTGCTGACCGCGCTGTTCGGTGTGATCTACGCGACCGTGCAGGTCGACATGAAGCGTTTGCTCGCGTACTCGTCGATTGAGAACATCGGCATCATCGTGGCCGGCATCGGCCTGACGATACTGTTCAAGGCGAACGGCAAGACGCTGCTGGCGTCGATCGCGCTGGTGGCGACGCTCTACCACGCGCTCAATCACGCATTCTTCAAGAGCCTCCTGTTTCTCGCCACCGGGTCGGTGCTGCATTCGACGCGCGAGCGCAGCCTCG
>DATNAR010000088.1:0-2423 GCA_035607385.1 Casimicrobiaceae bacterium | reverse complement strand
CCGATGAAAAAACTGATGGTATCGATCGTCGCATCGATGGCGCTCGCAGGCATGGCGAGCGTCGGCGCTGCCGAGCTCAAGAAGGAGATCACGGTCGAGATTCAGAGCACCGGGTCGCATGCCGATATGGCGCCGGGAATGTACGTGTGCGCGGAAGGCCATCTGCACATCAAAGGCACCGTGCAGAACCTGACCGAAGCGCCGGTCGGTCCGGTGAAGGTCGCCGGCAAGGTTTTCGATGCCAGCGGAAAGGTCCTGGGAACCGCGACGGCGTCGACCAAGCGTCCGGTGTTGAATCCGAACGACACGGCGGACGTCAATCTCGAATTCCTCACCGTCACCGGCCCGCTGATCAAGCAGGTGAAGAATCAGACGCTCGAGGTGGTCGCCGTGGGCGCGAAACCGTAGGACCGGCAGCGATGGCGCCGTGGCGCCGTTTGTCGACGGCGCCACGATCGGCGCACCGCATATCGCGGCCTGCGACCGCAGGTACCGCCGGATGGCGACGGCTGCGGACAGACGACCGGACTCGAACGTCGCAGCTCCGACGTCCGGGCCAGTAGTCCCTAAGGCTTGTCGACGATGTCTTTTTTCAGGCCGCTGATAGCTCCGATGACTTCGTCTTTCTCCCGGCTCGGAACGTTGAACTTGTCGAGCGTCGCGACCAGCAGCTTGACCGATGCGTCCCAGTCCTTGTCGGTGATGCCGAGACCGGCATGGGCGGTCTTCATGTCGCGGCCGGTATAGACGCACGGTCCACCGGTCGCGGCGCAAAGTTGGTCGACGATCAGCTGCCGGATGCGCTTGATCGAGTCTGCACTGTGGCCGACGAAAAACCGGCCGAATTGCTGGTCGGCGGCAAGGCGCCCCAGGAAATCATCGGTGACCGCCGCCAGCGCGTCGTAGCCGCCCAGCCGCTTGTAGAGCGTCGGCGCCTGCTGCGCATGTGCCGGCGCGCAAACCGCCAGCGCGAGCAGGCCGGCGGCGAAAGCTGTTTTGATGTTCATCGTCATCCCCTCCATCGCAGGTCTCGAAGCGAGACAGCCAGCAGATACGGCGCCGGCACAGCCTTGGATGCACATGCCGCGATCGCCGCCGTCGGTCCGGCCGCCGCCGACGCCGTCGTTCCGGGTGTGCGGCGACGGATGGGTGCGGCCGGATGCGGCCAGTTTACGGGGTCCGGCGCACCTACGTCGATTGCCGGGAATCCGGCTGCGGCACGGCGTCCGGCGCGGCCTTGTTGCCCACCCGCGCGCCCTGGACCATCTCGGTCATCCAGTTCACCAGCAGCGCGGTATACGACCGCTGGGAGCCTTCGTCCGACAGGCCGTGATCGGCGCCGTGAATCGTGCGGTAGGTGAGCGAGTGGGCCCGCGTGCATGCGTCCACATAACTGGTGATCACCGTGTGCGGTATCACACTGTCGTTCTCCGATTCGATCAACAGCACGTCGCCCTGAAACTCCAGGCACGCGCGGAGCGCCCGATTCTCGGCTGCGGGAATCGGCTTCTTCCGGTAGGCGACCAGATCGTGCTCGCGATGCAGCTGCAGCTTGGGCAATTCCCAGCCGAGATCGAGGTAGAGCGCGGGCGCGCGCAGCGCCAGCCATTTGACGGCGCGCATCGAGGTAAGAATCGCGGCCAGATAACCGCCGTAACTGCTGCCCACCACCGCGATCGCGGAGCTATCGACGTTGGGGTTGCCGGCGAGCACATCGTACGCTGCCACCACATCGGCCAGATTCTGCTCGCGCGAAACCGCCTCGTATTGCGTCCGGGTTTCCGCGTGCCCGCGCAGGTCGAACGTCAGGCACACGCACCCCAGCGCCGCAACTTCGCGCGCGCGCGAGAGGTATTGCTGCTGGCTGCCGCCCCAGCCGTGCACGAACAGCACACCCGGAATCCGGGTCCCGGGCATGATCAGCGTCCCGGCGATATGGCCGTCGCCGATCGCGACGTCTATCGTCTGGTCACGGGTTGCCATAGGGCTCGATGCGCACGTACTTGGTCATGGCTCCGGCGTGCTCGTCGACGCCGCGAAAATACACGACGGCGTCGTCGGGAACGGCGCCCGTAGAATACACTTCGGTGGTCGAAGCGCGTACGACGTCGAGCGACGGGTCGGCGCGAAACGCTTCCAGCGCGGCGAGTTCCGCCGCGCTCGCTCCTCCGATGCGCCACGATTGCTCCAGCACGCCCGAGCGCTGCCGTCCCTCGTTGTCGACGCCTTGCGCGACATCGTAGTTGCAGCGCGACGCGAACATGCCGCGAAACGATGTCATGGCAGCCGTGTGATAAGCGCGGGCCTGGTCTATGGCGCGCACGACGTCGCGAGCCAGCGGGAGCATGAGCAGCCGATCGAAGCCGCCGCGCGCGATCGTCAGGTCGGACCCGCCGTACACCTGCTCGCCACGATGATTGGTG
>DATNAR010000043.1:0-5804 GCA_035607385.1 Casimicrobiaceae bacterium | reverse complement strand
TCCCTTGCCGGTCTGGTCAGACTGCGCAAGTGCCGCGGTGCCGCCGGCGGCCAACAAGATCGATGCGAATGCATGCACTGCGATCAGCGATATCTTGTACTTCGACATGGCTTCCTCCCTGGATGCGACGGGTTGATCAGGCCTGCCGGGACATTATATTCCGCCGCGCCCTCGCATGGGATTCGCGTCCGAATGCTATAGTGGGGCCTCGCAACCCGTCACGGCTTGAGAGACCATGTCGCTCGACGCGGTGCTGCTCTCGCGGCTGCAATTCTTCTGGGTCATCGCGCTGCACATCCTGCTGCCGGCATTCACCGTCGGGCTGGCCGCGTACATCGCTGTGCTCGAAGGCCTGCATCTGACGACCGGGCGGCCGATCTATCTCCGCCTTTCCAAGTTCTGGCTCAAGGTCTTCGCAGTGTCGTTCGGCATGGGTGTCGTCTCGGGCATCGTCATGCCGTTCCAGTTCGGCACCAACTGGAGCCGCTTTTCCGACGCCACCGCCGACATCTCCGGCCCGCTGATGGCGTACGAGGGCCTGACGGCGTTCTTCCTCGAGGCCGGCTTTCTCGGCGTGCTGCTGTTCGGGCGAGCGCGCGTGCCGCCGTGGGTTCATTTCTTCGCCGCCCTGATGGTCGCGGCCGGAACGCTGTTCTCGACGTTCTGGATTCTGGCTCTCAACAGCTGGATGCAGACGCCTACCGGGTATTCCGTCGTCGACGGCCGCTTCCTGCCCGAGGATTGGGTGGCGGTGATATTCAGTCCGTCGTTTCCATACCGATTGACGCACACGGCGGTCGCATTTTTCATCACGACTGCACTGGTCGTCGCGGGCGTCGCCGCGTATCACCTGCGGGCAGGGCGGTTTCGCGAGGAAGGCACGACGATGCTCAAGATGGCCTTTGGCCTGTTGACGCTGCTGGTGCCGCTGCAGATGGTGCTGGGCGACCTGCACGGCCTCAATACCCGCGAGCACCAGCCGGCGAAGCTTGCGGCGATGGAAGCCAACTGGGAAACGCGAAGCCGCATGCCGCTGTTGCTGTTCGCCTGGCCGGACGAGCAAGCCGAAGCCAATCGCTACGAGATCGCGATACCCGCGCTGGGCTCGGTCATCCTGACGCACGAGGCGGACGGGGTCGTCCGCGGCTTGAAGGAATGGAAGCCGGAAGACCGGCCGCCGGTGGCGATACCGTTCTTTTCGTTCCGGTTGATGGTCGGCATCGGCCTCGCCATGCTGGCGCTCACCTTCTGCAGCTGGTGGGTGTGGGCGCACGGAGCGCTCGATCGCACGCGCTGGTTCCACCGGCTGTGCGAAGCGGCATCGCCGCTGGGATTCGTCGCCGTGATCGCCGGCTGGGTGACGACCGAAGTCGGGCGGCAACCGTGGACCGTCTACGGATTGCTGCGGACGAAGGATTCGGTCACACCTTCGCTCACCGGAAGCGACGTCCTGGCCTCGCTGATCGTCTACGTCGTCGCCTATGTCGTCATCTTCGGCGTCGGCGGATATTTCATGGTGCGCTTCCTGCGCGCGGGGCCGGTCGACCGGAGCCCCGGGACCAGGCATCGGGTCGCGGCCACGGCGGCGCGGCCAATGTCGGCCATGGAAGTCGACTGATGTCGCTCGACCTCGTTCCACTGTGGGCCGGCATTCTTGCGCTGTCGGTGTTCATGTACGTGCTGCTCGACGGCTTCGATCTCGGCATCGGCATCCTGTCGCGATTTGCGGCAGACGAGGCGAGCCGCGACACGATGATGGATTCGGTCGCCCCGATCTGGGACGGCAACGAGACCTGGCTGGTGATGGGCGGGATCGCGCTGCTCGCCGCCTTTCCGCTCGCCTTCGCGATCATCATTCCGGCGGTGTATTTTCCGATCCTGTTCATGCTGATCGGGCTGTTGTTTCGCGGCGTCGCCTTCGAGTTTCGGCACATGTCCACGCGGCGGCACTTATGGAACCGCTCGTTCCATCTGGGCTCGGTGGTCGCGACGTTTGCGCAAGGCGTTGTCCTCGGCACCTACGTGCAAGGCATTCCGGTCGAAGGCCGGCATTACAGCGGCGGCAGTTTCGACTGGGCGACACCTTTTGCGCTGCTGACCGGCCTGGGACTGATCGTCGGCTACGCGCTGATCGGCGCTTGCTGGCTGGTGATGAAAACCGAGGGGGAGCTGCAGCGTTGGGCGCGGAGCAAGGCGATCTTCCTCACTTTCGGTGTCGCCGCGTTCATCGCAATGGTCAGCATCTGGACGCCGCTGATACAGCCGCAGATCCGAGAGCGCTGGTTCGCCTGGCCCAACCTGCTGCTGCTCTCGCCAGTACCCGTGATCACTCTGGCGCTGTTCGTCTGGCTGTTGCGCGCACTCAAATCGGGCCGCGAGGCGGCGCCGTTTCTGCTCGCGCTGGGACTTTTCGCGATGTGCTACCTCGGACTGGGCATCAGCATCCTGCCGATGATCGTGCCCTATTCGGTCACACTCTGGGCCGCGGCGTCGTCCCCGAAGTCGCAGGCTTTCCTGATGATCGGCACGTTGTTCCTGCTGCCTATCATCGTCACGTATACCGGCTGGTCGTATTGGGTGTTTCGCGGCAAGGTGCGCGCCGGCGAGGGTTATCACTGATGCCTGCCGCGCCCGTCCGCGCTCGCGTTCCCGTGCCGCCGAGCGAGCTGTCGCGATGAGCACCGCCACGGCGCCGCGTCCCGCCGAGGCGCCTGCGGCGACGCTGGCGGTCGCCGATGCCGGCGACCGCCGCGAGCTCAGGTTCTCCGGGCGGCTGGACGCGTATTCGATCGCCGCCGTCTGGCATGACGCGCTGGCCGCGCTGGCTGCGGCCCCCGAGCGCGCCATCGTCATCGACGCGTCGCGCGTGGACTATTGCGACGGTGCCGGCATCGCGATGCTGATCGATCTGCTGCGGCAGCCCCGCGCGGCCAATGCCCCGACGTCGATCTCGGGACTGCGGCCGGAATTCGAGGCCCTGCTCGACCAGTTCGACCCGGCGGCGATGCAGGTGCCGGTCGAGGCGCATGTCACCCGGATCAACGTCATCGCGGAGATCGGGCGCGCCGCGGCCATCACCGGCCGTGACATAAAGGCGCAGATCGCGTTCATCGGCGAAACGGCGACCGCGCTCTGGTACGCGGCCAAGCATCCGGCGCGCATCCGCTGGAAGGATGTCTGGTATACCTGCGAGCAGGTCGGCGTCAATGCGCTGCCGATCGTCGCTCTGATCTCTTTTCTGCTCGGCATCATCCTGGCCTTCCAGGCCGCGGTGCCGATGCGCCAGTTCGGCGCCGAGCTCTTTGTCGCCGACCTGGTCGGCTTGTCGATCCTGCGCGAGCTCGGACCCTTGATGACGGCAATCCTGCTGGCCGGGCGGTCGGGCGCCGCGTTCGCCGCCGAGATCGGCACGATGAAGGTGAACGAGGAGTTGAACGCACTGACCACGATGGGACTCGATCCGGTCCGTTTTCTGGTGGTGACCCGGATCATCGCCGCGCTGCTGATGATGCCGCTGCTCACGCTGTTCGCCGACCTCATAGGGATCCTCGGGGGCGCGCTGACGATGATCACGTTCAACATCCCGATCGTCAGCTTTCTGCACGAAGTAGACAGCCTGGTCGACGTGAAGGACTTGCTGGCCGGACTGGCAAAGGCGCCGGTATTCGCGATCCTTATCGCCGGTGTCGGCTGCCTGCGCGGCCTGCAGACGCAGACCGGCGCCAGCGCCGTCGGCATATCCGCAACGCGAGCCGTGGTCTCCAGCATCGTCCTGCTGGTTGTCGTCGACGGCATCTACGCGTTCGTCTACTATCTGCTCGACATTTGACCTAGACCCCCGCATGCCCGCCGACCCGATCATCACCGTGGAGCACCTGACCGCAGGATACGACGGCAACGTGCTGATGCAGGACATCAACTTCAGCGTCCAGCGCGGCGAGGTCTTCATCATCCTGGGCGGGTCGGGCAGCGGCAAGAGCACGCTGCTCAAGCACATGATCGGACTCTACCAGCCGATCGCGGGCAGCATCCGGATCGAAGGCGACGATATCGTCACGGCCGAGGGCGCGGCGCGGCGCGCGATCCTGAACAAGATCGGCGTGATGTACCAGAGCGGCGCGTTGTTCGGCTCGATGACGCTGCTCGAAAACGTGCGCCTGCCGCTGGAAGAATACACGACGCTGGATGCCGCCGCGATGGACCTGATCGCCAGGATGAAGCTGCAGCTGGTCGGGCTCGATGCCTTTTGCGGCCACATGCCGGCCGAGATCAGCGGCGGCATGCAGAAGCGCGCCGCGATCGCCCGGGCGATGGCGCTCGACCCGATGATCCTTTTCCTCGACGAGCCGTCGGCCGGGCTCGACCCGATCACCTCGGCCGAGCTCGACCAGCTGATCCTGCGATTGGCAAGGAGCCTGCGCATCACCTTCGTCGTCGTCACGCACGAGCTCGCCTCCATCTATACGATAGCCGACCGGGTGATCATGCTCGACAAACGAACCAAGGGCATCATCGCCGAGGGCGACCCGAAGGTGCTGCGCGACAGCAGCGACGATCCCTGGGTGCGGCGATTCTTCCGGCGCGAAGTGGCCGCCGAACCGGCGTAAAGCCGATGAGCGCACAGGCCAACTTCTTCAAGATCGGGTTGTTCGTCATCGGCGGCACGCTCTCGCTGGTGCTGCTGCTGCTGATCCTCGGCACCGGCCAGCTGTTCCAGTCGAAGGTCACGATGGAGACTTATCTGAACGAGTCGGTGCAGGGACTCGAAGTCGGCTCGAAGGTCAGATACCGCGGGGTGGTCGTCGGCGAGGTGCGGCGCATCGGGTTCACCTACAACGTCTACGAACAGGACCAGCCGATGCCGGTGCGGCTGCGCTATGTCATGGTCGAGGCGACGATCCTCCCTCGACTGATCGGCGGTCGCGCCGGCGGCGACATCACGCGCCCCGACACGGCCAAGGTCGAGATCGATCGCGGTTTGCGCGTGCGGCTCGCCCCGCAGGGGATAACCGGGACCAACTATCTCGAAATCGATTATGTCGATCCGAAGACCAATCCGGTCTTGCCCATCACCTGGACGCCGAACAATCTCTACATTCCGAGCGCTCAGTCGACGTTCACCGCATTCGTGGCCTCGGCGTCGGACATCGTCGGCCGGCTGCAAAAGCTCGATCTCGAAACGACGCTGGCAAACCTCAACAAGCTGCTGGTGACGACGAACAACCGCATCGACGCGATCGATACCGCCAAGCTGACCCAGAGCGCGACGCGGATGATGGACAAGGTAGACCACAAGCTCGACCAGCTGGCGGTCGACAAGATCAACCGCGAAAGCGTCGCGCTGCTCGGCGAGCTGCGTACGACCAATCAGCGGCTCTCCACCATGCTCGACGATCCGGCGCTCAAGCGGCTGCCGTCCGATGCCGACGCCGCGCTGGTGCAGCTGAAGAAAACGCTGGAGGATCCGAATCTGGCGAAGTCGATCGCGCACCTGCAGAGCACGCTGACTCACCTTGACAGGCTTACCGGCAGCGGCGAAGCCGATCTGAAAAAGGCGTTCGACAACCTGCGACAACTGACCGAAAACCTGCGCGACCTGTCCGAGAACGCCAAGCGCTACCCGTCGCAGCTGCTGCTCGGCGCGCCGCCGCCGCCGGCGAAAGGCCTCCAGCCATGAAACCTGCAGTCTTGCTGTCGCGCCGGCGGGCACTCGCGTCCGCGCTGGCGCTCACCGTCACCGCGTGCGGCGCGCTCTCCCGGCCGTCGCCCGTCAAGTCGACGTACCTGCTCGAGCCGCCACTGCC
>DATNAR010000018.1:0-12508 GCA_035607385.1 Casimicrobiaceae bacterium | reverse complement strand
GCAGGCCCGAGGAGCAGAAGCGGTTGACCGTTGCGCCGGGGACGCTGACGGGGCAACCGGCGCGGATCGCGATCTGACGCGCAATGTTGTATCCGGTAGCGCCTTCCGGAAAGGCGCTTCCGATCAGGATGTCGTCGACCTCGCCCGGCGCGAGCCCTGCGCGCTCGATCGCGTGCCGGACGGCGTGGGCACCCATCGTCGCACCATGCGTCATGTTGAGCGCGCCGCGCCAGGACTTCGCGAGTCCGGTGCGCGCGTACGAAACAACGACGGCGTCAGTCATGACGGCAGGCCATTGAACGTCTGGCCTTCGCCGGCGAGCCGAGCCAGCAGCGGGGCCGGCTGCCAGAACGCCGGATCGCCGCGGCCCGAGGCGGCGAACCGCCGCATCGCGCGGATCACGTTGAACAGGCCGACGGTGTCGGCATAATGCATCGGTCCGCCGCGATACAGCGGAAACCCGTATCCGGTCAGATAGACGACGTCGATGTCGGAAGCGCGCAACGCGATCCCGTCTTCCAGTATGCGCGCGCCTTCGTTGACCAGCGCATAGATGCAGCGATCGACGATCTCCTGGTCGGAGATCTTGCGCGGCGCATTGCCGAGCTCGGCCCGGTAGCTCGCGATCAAGGCATCCACTGCCGGGTCGGGCAGCGCGTCGCGGCGTCCCGGCTCGTACCGATACCAGCCGAGACCGGTCTTCTGCCCGAAGCGGCCGAGCTCACACAGCCGGTCGGCGATGCGCGAATAGACAACGTCCGGCTTCTCGACGTAGCGGCGCTTGCGGATGTACCAGCCGACATCGTTGCCGGCGAGGTCGCTCATGCGAAACGGCCCCATCGCCATGCCGAATTTCTCCAGCGCGCGATCGACCTGCCCGGGCGAGGCGCCCTCTTCCAGCAGAAACAGCGCCTGGCGCAGGTACTGCTCGATCATGCGATTGCCGATGAAACCGTCGCATACGCCCGAGACGACGGCGGTCTTGCGCATCCTCTTGGCGACGTTCATGGCGGTGACCAGGACATCGTCGGCGGTCCTGGCGCCGCGCACGACCTCGAGGAGCTTCATGACGTTCGCGGGGCTGAAAAAGTGCATGCCGACGACGTTCTGCGGGCGCGCGGTGAACCCGGCGATCCTGTTCAGGTCCAGCGTGGAGGTATTGCTGGCCAGGATCGCGGCGGGCTTCGCCACCGCATCCAGGCGCTCGAACACCTGCTTCTTGACCGCCAGATCCTCGAACACCGCCTCGATGATCAGATCGGCGCCGGCAAGATCATCGTAATCCAGTGTCGGCTTCAGCATGCCGATCCTGCGCTCCGCGTCGCCGGCGGCCAGGCGGCCTTTCGCCAGCGCCTTGTCATAGTGCGCGCGGATCGTCGCCATCCCCTTGTCGAGCGCTTCCTGCTTTGTTTCCAGGACCGTCACCGCAACGCCGGCGTCGAGCAGGCAGATCGCAATGCCGCTGCCCATCGTTCCCGCCCCGATCACCGCGGCGGCGTTGATCGGCCGCGGCGCGGTGCCGGAAGGAATGTCCGGAATCTTCGCCGCCGCGCGCTCGGCGAAGAATGCGTGCCGCAGCGCGCGCGATTCCGGTGTCTGGGCGAGCTGGATGAAGAGCTCCCGTTCGAAACGCAGACCCTCGTCGAACGGCATCGCGACGGCCGCCGCCACCGCTTCGATGCACTTTAGCGGTGCCGGAAAGCCGCGCGCGATGGCGCGGACGGTATTGCGTGCAAACTGGAACAAGGCATCGGCATGCGGATAGTCGATGACGATGTCGCGCACGCGCGGCAGTGGACGCTGTCCGGCGCGCTCGCTCGACGCGAACGCGAGCGCCGCCTGCAACACATCGCCATCGACGATGGCATCGAACAATGCCGTGCCGCCGAAGCGCTCGCAAGGCGTGCTCGCGCCCGAGACGATCATGTTCAACGCGGCCTCGACGCCGATCGCTCGCGGCAGCCTTTGCGTGCCTCCGGCGCCGGGCAAAAGACCCAGCCTGACCTCGGGCAGTGCGATTTGCGCGTGCGGCGCGGCGACGCGGAAGTGGCAACCCAGTGCCAGCTCCAGTCCGCCGCCCATGCAGCTGCCGCCGATCGCGGCGATGACGGGCTTCTCGCTCGCCTCGACGATGGCGATGACGGTCGGCAGCGTGGGCTCGGCGCGCGCCTGCGGCGTGGTGAATTCACGGATGTCTGCGCCGCCCGAGAACAGTCCTCCGGCGCCGGTCAGGACGATCGCGTTTACCGACGAATCGCCCTGCGCGCGGTCGAGCCCTTCGACGATGCGCGTTCGCAACGCATGGTTCATGCCGTTGACCGGCGGATTGTCGAGCGTGATCACCGCCACCGGCCCATGCAGCGCGTACCCGGGACCCATCGGAATTTCCCCCTGCGGCGATGCTACCGACCTCGTGCTGCGCTTACAAGCGGCTCGCGATGCCAGGGGCCGCGATCGCGAGGAGCCCAACGCAGGCTCAGAGCACCAGCATCGCCGCCACCGCCGCGGCCATCGTCGCCGTCGCAAGCCAGCCGGCGAGCTTCAGCCAGCGCCGCACGGTGAACTTGCCCAGCACCCGCCGGTCGGTGGCGAGGAACATCATCACGGCCATGATAGGCACGGCGGCGACGCCGTTGATCACCGCCGCCCACACCAGGGCGCGAATCGGGTCGATGCCGACGAAGTTGAGGATCACGCCGCCGGCGGTCGCCAACGCGACGATCGCGTAGAAGCCCCGCGCCTGGTGCGGCTTCAAATCGAGGCCGTGCTTCCAGCGAAACGTTTCGGCAACGGCGTAGGCAGCGGATCCGGCGAGGACCGGCACTGCCAGCATGCCGGTGCCGACGATGCCCAGGCAGAACAGGGCGAACGCGAAAGGCCCGGCAATGGGCCGCAATGCTTCGGCTGCCTGGGCCGAGGTTTCGATGTGGGTGATACCGGCCGGGTGCAGCGTCGCCGCGGCGCTGACGATGATTGCCAGCGCGATCAGGTTCGAGAAGGTCATGCCGGCGATCGTGTCGAGCTCGATGCGCCGTAGTTGACGGCCGGTCGAGGCCGCGTTTGCGCGCCTCGCCCTCGAGGCCGCGTTTGCGCGCCTCGCCCTCGCGGCCGCCGCGGCGGCCTCCTCGACTTCCTGCGCCGCCTGCCAGAAGAACAGATAGGGGCTGATCGTCGTGCCGAAAATCGCGACGACCAGTGTCAGCGCCGAGGCCGACAGTTCCATCCGAGGCAGCACGATTCCTGCGAGCACCTGCCCCCACTGGACATCGACCGAGAGCACGACGCCCACATACGCGAACAGCGCGAGCGTCAGCCATTTCAGGTAACGGACATACTTGCGGTACGACATGAAGACCTCGAGGCTAAGACATACGGCGCCGAACGCGACCGCATAAAGCTGAGCGGGGCCGCCCGCGACGAGGTGAACGCTTTCCGCCATCGCGGCGATGTCGGCCGCCACATTGATCGTATTCGCGACGAACAGCAGCGCGACGACTGCGTAAAGGATCGGCGCAGGGTAATGGCGGCGGATGTTGCTGGCCAGCCCATGCCCGGTGACCCGCCCTATGCGCGCGCTGATCATCTGTATACCGATCATCAGCGGCAGCGTCAGCACCACTGTCCAGCCGAGCGCGAAACCGAACTGGGCGCCTGCCTGCGAGTAGGTCGCGATGCCGCTCGGATCGTCGTCGGCGGCGCCGGTGATGACGCCGGGGCCGAGCTTGCGCAGCCAGCGGTTCGGGTTGGCGCTCATCTGGCGGCGCCGCGCGGACGGCGCCCGGCGGCTCGGACAGCGCACTGGAAACCGGCGGGGCGCCTCCTGTGGCACGTAGGAGAGCGTCCTATATGAACCGCACGCATTGTGGAACAAAAATCAGACAAACGCCGACAGCAGCCACCGGCCGCTTTGTGTACCTTGTGCGTCGTTGCCAGGCCGAATGGGAGTGACCATGAAATCCGTTCTCGACCCGACATTCCGCTACACACCGAGCATCCATACCGATCTGCGCAAGACCTTTGCGCGGCTGCGGCGCGAAGCTCGCGCGCAGGCCGCTCAACAGGACGAACCGCGTCCGCCTGCGAACAATATCGCATTGCTGTTCGCCGAGCAGAAGCTGGCGCACAAATAGGAAACTTCGCGGCCGCCCCCGCCGGTGGTCGGGGGCGGCGCGGTGATCGCATGCAATCACACCGATGAACGACACCGCCGCCAAGACCCGGTCGAAGACCAAAGCCAAGGGTCCGCAACGTACGTCCACCGAGCTCGCGCCTCGACCGCTGGAGCAGCCGCGACCGCCTTTCGCCGAGCAGCACCAGCGCGCGCCCGGCCTCGAATCCGAACTCGATCCCCGCCCGCGCTACCGCGCGGACCGCTACCGCGCCGCCCGCAAGCTCGAAGGCAAGGTCGCATTGATCACCGGCGGCGATTCCGGCATCGGCCGCGCCGTCGCCCTGCTCTATGCACGCGAAGGCGCAAACGTGGCGATCGCCTATCTGCCAGTCGAGCAGTCGGACGCCGACGAAACGCGGACCGCAGTCGAAGCGGCCGGCACGAAATGCCTGCAGATCCCGGGCGACCTTTCCACGGTCGAGGCTTGCGACGACGCGGTCGAGCGAACGATCGAGGAGTTCGGGCAGCTCGATATTCTGGTCGCCAACGCGGCGCATCAGCAGCGCAAGAAATCGCTCGCCGACGTGACCGACGAGGAGTTCGACAGGACGTTCAAGACGAACATTTACGCCTATTTCTGGCTGGCGCGCGCGGCGCTTCGTCACATGCAGCGCGGCGCGGCGATCATCGCCACCAGCTCGGAAACCGGCATCATGGGGTCGAAGGAGTTGCCCGACTATTCGGCCACCAAGGGAGCGATCAACGCCTTCACCAAGACGCTCGCGCTCGAGCTGATCGAGCGCGGCATTCGCGTCAACGCGGTCGCCCCGGGGCCCGTCTGGACGCCGCTGAATCCGTCCGATGCGGGGCTGCCGCCGGATCGCGTTGCCAAGTTCGGACAGGACAACCCGATGGGACGCCCGGCGCAGCCTGAAGAGCTCGCACCCACCTATGTCTTTCTCGCATCCGAGGCCGATTCCTCCTATGTCACCGGGACCGTCATCCAGGTGATGGGCGGCGAAACGACCGGCGGCTGAAGTCCCGGCCGATCGCGCGGACGCACTCAGAACGCGGGACAAAAAAAGGGGAGCGCCATGCGCTCCCGAGTGTGACACCGCTGGCCTGTCTTATCTGGTGGTCTTGGCCGGCATGCCTGCATTCGCGGGATAGTCCCCGTGCACGCATGCGTCCAGAGCGTTGCCGGTCAGCTTCTGGCACGGACCGGGAATACCGGTGTATTCCTTCGTCAGAGCGGACTGGCACTCGGCCCGCTGCGCAGCCGGACCCGCCTCGCAATTGGCGCGCGCATGCTCATAAGCGCGGAGTCTCTCCAGCGATATCGGCTGCCGGGTACCGGTCGGCGCCGTGCCATACGCGCCGGCGCCCATCGTATTAGTCGTGGTGCCGGTCGTGCCGGCGGTGGTGCCCGCTCCCGCCGCAGGCGTGGCCGCGCCCGGGGAGCCCGGCGTCTGATCGTTAGTGCTGTTCGTCTGTGCGTAGCCGGCCGCGGCGAACGCCCCCAACGATGCGACCAGCAAGGCTTGTGCTAAATAACGACGTTTCATGATATTCATCCTTTCGACTTTGACACTCGAATGCCGGCCAAAGCTCCTCACCGTGCGCCGCTTTAGATCCGTTCGCAGGCCGGCCCTCCCGGCAGACACCGTAGAAGGTCTGCCGCAGGGCTTGTGTCGACGCCAAGATGATGCCGCGCGAGCGCGCTCGCAACCATCGGCGCACCGCTGTTTTGCTTTTAGGCGCGATCGGCGTGCGGCGTCGGCGTTCGTCTTACAGCGCGAGCGCTGCGCCCGGCGCGGCTCCCCTGAGCGAACCCAGGCGTCGGGCGTAGACGACGGTGAATTCCGCACCGAGCAGGAAGACCTGGGCCGAGTAATAGAACCAGAGCAGCAGGATGATCAGCGCGCCCGCGGCGCCGTGCATCGATGCGGTCGCCGTATGCGTCAGGTAGAGACCGATCAGCAGCCTGCCGATGCTGAACAGCACCGTCGTCACCAGCGCGCCGGCCAGAACCTCGCCCCATGCCAGCCGTATGTTGGGCAGCCATTTGTACAACAGCGCGAAGCAGGTCGTAAGCATGACGCCCCATGCGAGGACATGCGCGGTCGTAAGTACGACGGGCGATCCGGGAAAGACCGCGATGCCATGCGCCGAAAGCGCCGATAGCCCGGTGCTGACCACCAGCGAGGCAAGGAACAGAAAGCCGATGCAAATCACCAGACCGAACGAAAGCAGTCGCGAGCCGAGCGCGACGATCATCCCGCTCGATTTTCGAGGCGGCGCACGCCAGATCATATCGAGGTCGTATTGCACTTCGGTCAGCACGGTCGTCGCGCCGATGATCAGCGTCACCAGGCCCACGGCACCGGCCAGCCAGCCGCTGGCGGCATGGGGCGCCGCGCGCAGCATGAATTCGACGCCTTCGGCGGCGCGCGGTCCGAGCAGGGCCGATGCCTGCTCGGCGATCGCCTGTGCGGCGATGTCCGAATCGACCCAGATCCCGGCGACGGCGATGGCGATCAGCAGCAGCGGAGCAAGGGAGAACGCCGTGTAGTACGCGAGCGCCGCACCCAGGCTCGAGGCGCGGTGATCGATCCAGCCCGACACGGTTTCACGCACCAGCAGCCACGCCGTTCGCAGCGCCGGCGCGTGTCGGAGGAACGCCGGCGCGGCGCTGACGTCGGATGCCGGCGCATCGCGAGCGATCGCTGCGCTGGGCGGAGGAATGCCGGTCGTCATCTTTTGTCGCGCGCTGAGTGCGTAGTCCGGAGCTCGGCCCATCGCTTCGCATCTAGCTTAGCAGCAGCGATTTCGCCGGTCGACAACGACCCGCAACGAGGCGCTCGCCGCGCCGCCAACCACGGTTGGCATGGGCCTTGCGTCGAAGGAAGCAAGCTGCGCGCGATCGATCTCGACCGTCGAAGACGTCTGCGACGCTTAAGAACCGGGGCGCTGCGTGCGTCCTGAGCAAAAAAGAAGCTCGAATCGCAGCAAATAACACATGCGCGGCTTGTAAAATTTGCCAAACCTGCATCGATCGATTCCTGACTGCCATGACCCGCCCCGCCGATCCGTTGGCCAATCCCGCGACGCCTGATGCCCACGCGGCTCCGGGTCAGCCGTCGCCGCTGTCGGATTTCGACATCTTTCTGTTTCGACAGGGCACCCATACCCGCCTTTACGATCGGCTCGGCGCGCACCTCCTCGGCGATGGGAAGCCCGGCGCGCGCTTCGCCGTCTGGGCGCCGAATGCCAGCCGTGTCGCCGTCGTCGGCGATTTCAACGCCTGGCGCGGTGACGCCGATCCGCTGCTGCCGCGCGCCGACAGTTCGGGCATCTGGGAGGGGTCGGTCGCCGCGGCGACTGCCGGCGCCAACTACAAGTACCGGATCACGGCAGCGAATGGAGAGACGCTCGAAAAAAGCGATCCTGTCGCGTTCTATTGCGAAGAGCCGCCTCGAACGGCTTCGCGCGTCTGGTCGCTCGACTATCGCTGGGGCGACGGCGAATGGATGCGCCGGCGTTCCGCGGCCAACGCGCTGGGCGCGCCGATGTCGATCTATGAGCTGCACCTGGGGTCCTGGCGCCGGTTCGGCGACGATCCGAGTCGCCTCCCAGGCTATGCGGAGATCGCCAGGGACCTCGCCCGCTACGTTCTCGACATGGGCTTTACCCATGTCGAGCTGATGCCGGTTTGCGAGCATCCGTTCTACGGTTCCTGGGGCTACCAGACGACCGGCTATTTCGCGCCGACGTCGCGCTACGGCATGCCGCAGGACTTCATGCGCTTCGTCGATCACCTTCACCAGAACGGCATCGGCGTCATACTGGACTGGGTGCCTTCGCACTTCCCCAACGACGCGCACGGCCTGGCGCAATTCGACGGCAGTCATCTCTATGAGCATGCCGACCCTCGCCAGGGTTTCCATCCCGAATGGAAGAGCCTGATCTTCAATTACGGCCGCCACGAGGTCCGGGCGTTCCTGATCAGCAGCGCGTTGTTCTGGCTCGATCGCTACCACGTCGACGGTCTGCGCGTCGACGGCGTGGCGTCGATGCTCTACCTCGACTATGCGCGTGGCGCAGGCGAATGGATCCCGAACGAATACGGCGGCCGCGAGAACCTCGCCGCGGTGAAGTTCCTGCAGGACCTGAATCAGGCCGTATACCGAGACTTCCCCGACGCGCAGACGTTCGCCGAGGAGTCCACCGCATGGCCTGCGGTCTCGCGTCCGGTCTACGTCGGCGGACTGGGATTCGGGCTCAAATGGAACATGGGCTGGATGCACGACACGCTGGCCTATGCCGCCACCGATCCATTGTTCCGGCGCTATCACCACCACCAGCTGACGTTCAGCCTCTGGTACGCGTTCACCGAGAATTTCGTGTTGCCGCTTTCGCACGACGAGGTCGTGCATGGCAAAGGCTCGCTGCTGGGCAAGATGCCGGGCGACGACTGGCAGCGCTTCGCGACCTTGCGCTGTCTGCTCGGTTACATGTGGGCGCATCCGGGCAAAAAGCTGCTGTTCATGGGGGGCGAGTTCGGCCAGCGGCGCGAATGGGCACATGACGCGGCGCTCGAATGGTTCGTGCTGCAACATCCCGAGCACCGTGGCGTCCAGGACTGGGTGCGCGACCTCAACCGCTACTACCGCGCGACGCCGGCGCTGTACGAACGCGATTTCGATCCCGCCGGATTCGCCTGGAGCGACGCCGACGATGCGCAGAACAGCGTGGTCGGGTTTTTGCGCTTTCCGTCCGGCGAGGGCCGCACCTTGCTGGTCGCGAGCAACTTCACACCGGTACCGCGCCGCAATTACGTGCTCGGCGTGCCGGACGGCGGGTTCTGGCGCGAAGTGCTGAACAGCGATGCGACGCTCTACGGCGGCAGCGGACAGGGCAATCTCGGCGGCGTCCATGCCGCGCCGCTTCCCTCGCATGGCCGACCGTATTCGCTGACGCTGACGCTGCCGCCGCTGGCGACGATCATGCTGGAGCACACCGCGTGACGGCGGCGATCGCCGCCGATGGCCGCCATCGCGCGGTCATCGAGAACGTTTCGCCCTGCGTCGATCACGGGCGCTTCGCCGCCAAGCGCTGCGCCGGCGACCTGGTGACGGTCGAAGCCGACATTTTCACCGACGGACACGATCGCTTGCGCGCGCGGCTGCTCGCCCGCAAGCGCGGCACGCCGAAATGGACCGAATTCGACATGGCCGCGCTGGTCAACGATCGCTGGCGAGGTGCGTTTCCGGTCGCCGATATCGGCGGGTACGAATACACGATCGTCGCCTGGGTCGACCGCTTCGCGTCGTGGCGGCACGATCTCGCCCGCTGGGTTGGCCCCGAGGACATCGCCCTCGCACTCCAGGCCGGCGCCGCGCTGATCGCGGCGCTGGCGCGGCGCGCGCGGGGCGCCGATGCGAAGGCGCTGCGCGAATGGGCGCGCCGGATCGCGGGTGACGAGCCGCTCGAGGCGAGGCGCGCCGCGGCGCTCGACGCGGCGCTGGCGGAAACTGCCGCGCGCCACGCCGATCGCAGCCTCGCCACGACGTTCGAGCCGGTGCTGAAACTCGTGGTCGATCCGCCGCGCGCGCGATTCAGCAGCTGGTACGAGATGTTTCCGCGCTCGGCCGGCGACGGGCGCACGCACGGCACCTTTGCCGATTGCGAAGCGCGCCTCCCCTACGTCACCGACATGGGCTTCGATGTGCTTTATTTCCCGCCGATCCATCCGATCGGGGTGTCGCGGCGCAAGGGCAAGAACAACGCGCTGGTCGCCGCGCTGGACGACTGCGGCAGCCCCTGGGCGATCGGCGGCTCGGACGGCGGGCATACCGCCATCCACCGCGAGCTGGGGACGATCGAGGAATTCCGCCAGCTACTGGCGGCCGCGCGCGCCGCCGGGATCGACATCGCGCTCGATATCGCGCTGCAATGCTCGCCCGATCATCCGTACATCAGCGCGCACCCGGAGTGGTTCCGCCAGCGGCCGGACGGGACGCTCCAGTTCGCCGAGAACCCGCCGAAGAAGTACGAGGACATCTATCCATTCGATTTCGAGAACGAGGACTGGCGCGGCCTGTGGCGCGAAATCAGAGCGATTTTCGACTACTGGATCGCGCAAGGCGTGCGCATCTTCCGGGTCGACAATCCGCACACCAAGCCGTTCGCACTGTGGGAATGGCTGATCGGGGAGATCAAGCAGGCGCATCCGGACGCGATCTTCCTCGCCGAGGCTTTCACCCGGCCGAAGATCATGCACCGGCTGGCCAAGGCCGGTTTCACCCAGTCGTACACCTATTTCAGCTGGCGCAACAGCAAGGCGGAGCTGACCGCGTATTTCACCGAGCTCGCGCAGTCGGACTCGCGCGACTATTTCCGCCCCAACGCCTGGCCGAACACGCCCGACATCCTGCCGGAAGCGCTGCAGATCGGCGGCAGGCCCGCATTCGTCGCGCGCGCCGTGCTGGCCGCGACGCTCGCCGCGAACTACGGGGTCTACGGACCCGCATTCGAATTGCAGGAGCATGTGCCGCGCGAAGCCGGGAGCGAGGAATATCTCGATTCGGAAAAGTATCAGCTGCGGCAATGGGACCTGCGCCGCGGCGACAGCCTGGCGCCGCTGTTGGCACGGCTCAACCGCATCCGCCGCGAGCACCCGGCGCTGCAGCAGGATTGGCGGCTCGACTTCCAGCCGACCGACAACGACCAGCTGCTCTGCTACGCCAAGTCGACACCTGACCTGTCGAACGTCATCGTGACGATCGTCAATCTCGACTATCACCACAGGCAGTCGGGCTGGGTGACGCTCGACCTCGAGCGCCTGGGCATACCCGCCGACAAGCCGTACCAGGTGCACGATCTGCTGAACGATGCGCGTTACATGTGGCACGGTGCGCGCAACTACGTCGAGCTCGATCCCGGCTTTTCGCCGGCGCACATATTCGTCGTGCGCCGCCAGTCGCGCCAGGAACAGAACTTCGACTACTACGCCTAGACGCCACCATGGACACCTATTCCGAACTCGTCGCCGACACCGCTCCGGCAACCGGGTCGACGCAGCCCAAGCCCTCGCTCGAGGACCCGCTCTGGTACAAGGACGCGATCATCTACCAGGTGCACGTCAAGGCGTTCTACGACAGCAACGGCGACGGCATCGGCGACTTTCGCGGGCTGACCGAGAAGCTCGACTACATCCGCGACCTCGGCGTCAACACGCTCTGGCTGCTGCCGTTCTATCCGTCGCCGCTGAAGGACGACGGCTACGACATCGCCGACTACCACGGCGTGCATCCCGACTACGGCACGCTCGCCGATTTCCGCCACTTCGTCCGCGAGGCGCACCGGCGGCATCTGAAGATCATCACCGAGCTGGTCATCAACCATACTTCCGACCAGCATCCCTGGTTTCAGGCCGCCCGGCGCGCGCCGCCGCAGTCGTCCAAGCGCAACTACTACGTGTGGAGCGATACCGACAAGAAGTGGCCGGAAACGCGGATCATCTTCACCGACACCGAAAAGTCGAACTGGACCTGGGACCCGGTCGCCGGCGCCTACTATTGGCACCGCTTCTTTTCGCACCAGCCGGACCTCAACTTCGCCAATCCCAACGTCATCCGCGCGGTCGTTCGGGTGATGCGCTACTGGCTCGACATGGGTGTCGACGGCATGCGCCTCGACGCGATCCCGTACCTGTGCGAGCGCGACGGCACCAACAACGAAAACCTGCCGGAGACACACGAGGTGCTGAAATACATCCGGTCCGAGCTCGACGCGCGGTATCAGAACCGCTTCCTGCTCGCCGAGGTCAACCAGTGGCCCGAGGACGTCCGCGAATACTTCGGCAACGGCGACGAGTGCCACATGGCTTATCACTTTCCGCTGATGCCGCGCATTTACATGGCCGTCGCCGAAGAAGATCGCCATCCGATCGTCGACATCATGTCGCAGACGCCCGACATACCCGACAACTGCCAGTGGGCGATCTTCCTGCGCAACCACGACGAGCTCACGCTCGAGATGGTCACCGAGCGCGAGCGCGACTACATGTACCGGACCTACGCGGCCGACAAGCGCATGCGAATCAATGTCGGCATACGCCGGCGGCTGACGCCGCTGATGGAGAACAACCGGCGCAAGATCGAGCTTCTCAAGAGTCTTCTGCTATCGACGATCGGCTCGCCGATCCTGTATTACGGCGACGAAATCGGCATGGGCGACAATGTCTTTCTCGGCGACCGGCACGGCGTGCGCACGCCGATGCAATGGAGCCCCGATCGCAACGCCGGGTTCTCGCGCGCCGATCCGCAGTCGCTGTATCTGCCGCCGATCATGGACGCGGTCTATGGCTTCCAATCGGTCAACGTCGAGGCACAG
>DATNAR010000016.1:0-5309 GCA_035607385.1 Casimicrobiaceae bacterium | reverse complement strand
CCGGGAGCTCGACGAAAAAGCCCGGCCGGTGCTGACGCAGATCATCAAGGAAATCGAGGATCATTACGGGATAAAGATCGCCGAATTCCGCGTGACGATGGATCCGACTCACAGCGGCAATGGCTGGCCGAGCGTGAATTGCGTGATCATGCGCGAGCGACGCGGCGCGTGTTGACATGATCCCGCGGTAGCCTTGCCCACGCCTGCGTCGATTCCAGGAAGGTGATCCAGCAGCGGCTGCCCGGTCATCGACCCGCCGGCGCGGCGGCGATCCGGTAGACGGCGGCCAGAACCACCCCGAAGACCAGGTGCGTCACGGCAGTGATCCAGTCGCGCGACGACGCGAACCACGGAAACACCGCCGTGAAGCCGTACATGTTGAGCGCGTACATACACAGCCCGAATGCGGCGCCGACCAGCAGCGACATCGGCATGCGAAGGTCCGCGATCAGGCACGCAAGCAGCCACGCGTAGACGATCGCCAGCGCGAAGTGTACGACCGCCGCGATCAGCATGATCTGCACGTCGAAGCTCGCCGGCGGCGGCAGGACGCCGCGGCCGAGCACGATCGCCGCCGCGAAGCGTGAATCGCGGTAAAGGATCGCCGGCATTGCGTCGGTGAAGATCGACCAGAGGACCATCTGCACGGCGCCTGCGGCAATCCCGGCGGCGATCCCCGCATAGACTGCGGCGCGGGCGTCGCCCGGAATCATGAAGCACCTCCTGCGAAGACAATTTTACGACGCCGCACCGGAGCCCGCGCGCCTTATGACGCTGCCTAGCGGCCGGATTCCCGTCGCGCCAGATCGATGTCCAGATATTTCCAGTAGGTCGAGAACACCTGGGGGCTGAAACCGAGCAGCCAAGGTTGGACGAAGTCGTTCTGCAACCGGAAGATCGCTGGCATCTCCGGCATGTAGGTGCGGGCGAGCTCGGTCATCTTGCGAGCCGCGGCCACTTGTCCGGCATCGCTTGCGCTGCGCAGGAACGCGTCGGCAGCACGGTCGTATTCATCCAGCTTGAATTGCGAGACGTTGACCCGCTGCGGTTGCTTGCTGTAGAGCTGGAAGAGCTCCGGCCAACCCGAAGGCGAGCCGCCGAAGCCGCCGAAGTACATCTGGAATTGCCCTCTTTCCAGCTCCTTGATCGCATCCTGGAACGGCGTCAAGCGGTAGTCGGTGCGAATGCCGACGGCATCGAGGTCTCTCTTGGTCAGCGTCTGTATTTCGCGCGAGACCGGCCCGGATCGCAACGTAAGCGTCACCGTCAGCGGCTTTCCATCCGGCGTGTTGCGATAGCCGTCGGCGCCCTTGGCATAGCCGAAGCGGTCGAGCAGGGCTTTCGCCGTTGCCGGATCGTACAGCGGCTTTGCCGGCAGCGTCGCGTCGTGTCCGCCGACACCGGGTGGGACGATCTGGTTCGCCGGCAGCGCATAACCCGCGTACACGACTTTGACCAGCGTTTCGACGTCGAGCGCCGCTGCGATCGCACGCCGCAGCGCGATCCGCTCGCTGCTCAAGCCCCCGATGACGGGATCCGCGACGTTGAAGTAGAACGAGAACAGGAAAGGCTCCGGAAAGACGCGGCGCACGATGCCGCGCCGCGCGTATTCGGGTTTGAGCGCGCCGTCGGCGAGCAGCCTGTTGGCGACTTCGCCCCGGATGCCGATGTAATCGAGGCCGCCCTGCTCGAACTGCAGCATGCGCGGCAAGTCCTCGTCGATGATGTTGACCTCGACGACCGCGATCTGCGGCAGGATTTTTCCCTGCATGCTGCGCACCAGCCCCGCCTGCGCGGGATCCCCGCTCTCGGGAAAATGGACGCGCCGGTACGCCGGATTGGCATCGAGCACGATGCGCGACCCGCGCTTCCACTCACGCAGGCGAAACGGCCCCGTCCCTACCGCGCGGGTGCGAATGTCCCCGCCGGCCGCCTCGACGACTTCGCGGGCGACTGCGCCGACGAATCCGAACAGATCGCGAATGATCGGGTAGTTGGGTTCGACGAGCTTGAGCTGCAGCGTGTAGCGATCGAGGGCGCGCAAGCCCTCGACCCGCGCATCGTAGTCGAACTTGCCGCTCTTCCGCGCGGCGTCGACGACCGATCGCATGCCGACGATCAGATCGGTCGTGATCGGTGAACCGCCACGGCGGAGATTGGGGTCCAGCCAGCGCTTGTACGAGTAGACGTAATCCTCGGCGACGAGCTCGCGCGGCTTGCCCTTGAACGCTGGATCGTCGGTAAAAAATATCCCCGCCTTAAGATGCGCGGTCCACGTCCTTCCATCATCGCTTATCGCCAGGGGGCTGCTGGCAGTCAGAGGCGAGAGTTTCGGCGGCGAGGCCAGGTAATCCCATTCGTACAGGGGCTCGTAGATCGCCATCAGCACCTGGAACGACGGGTCGTCGGAGAATTGCTGCGGGTCGAGCGTGTCGATGTCGGGCGAGGCGACGCGCAATATCTTGCTCGCCTCGGTCGCGCCGGCGACGCAGCAGATGCAGCAGAGCGCCAGCGGCAAGAGCGCGCACAAATAACGGCCAAGTCGTTGCACTGGAGCCTCCGCGCGCCGCATCGCCTGGCGTTCGCATGCTGAAGATGCGAAAGGACGGCGCCAATCGACCGGGATCGATTATGCATTAGTGGCGTGGTTGATTGACCAGGAGGAGGGTGGCGCCTGCGCCCTCTGGATATTCGGCGCTTGCAGGTGCGACTGCCCGGGAGCATCCCTCTGGCAGATTAAGTATCTGATAGTGTGCGCTCGCTAGCAACGATCGGTGCGCCCACGGCGCCGGGAGTGGGCGCGCCGTGATCGGCACCCGAATACGCCGGCGGCAATGCCCGGTGCCGCACTCGCTGTCCCGCACAACCTGCCCGTCACGACTGGTATAGGCGCTGCCGGGGCGCTTGATATTGCCCCGCCAATGCCCGGTTGTCATAAAGATGCTGTTAAAAAATTTCCTATACACCGATTGCAATTTTGACCGGATTGCATCTACCATTATGACAATGGCAAGTCAGGGGACGGCACTATGAAAATCCGCATGCTCATCTCCAACCAGCTCTATTTCGGCCTCGGGCCACTCGACCTGCGTCGCGGCACCGAGCGCACGCTGACCCGCGTTTTCGGGCTCCCGGCCGACCGTGTCCGCGTTACGCGGGAAACCCTGCGAGAAGATTTTCGGCTGGACACGGCCGAAGGCGAGATGCTCGTCCACGCGTTCGTCAGCGACGGCTTGTTGCAAGCCGATCCGCTGACCCCGGGCAATTACCGTCTGACCGAACGCTTCCACGAGTTCGCGCAAGCGCGCGTTGTTGCACCGCTGGAACGGTCGGAGGCCAAGGATCTCGTCGACAAGGCCTGCCGCTTGGCCGCGCAGATCAATGCCGACCGGACATGGAACCCCGTGATGATCGACATGCTGGGGGTGTCCGGCGCCTACATGAGCCGCAGCGAATATATCTCGGAGCTCAAGTTATGGCCGGTCGTGAGGACGCGCAGTCAGATCCGGCCACGGCGCTTTGGATCGCCGATGACCAAGGCCGAGGGATCGTCGGAAATTCGCGGATTGCTGCGCTCGCTAAGCCCTTTTATCCTGGTGCACCTGGTCACCGACACCGCTTCGGTCGAGCGTCCGTTCAGCGTTCCGTTCCGGGCCTACGATGAGCTGATCGCGTCGTCGCTTGCACCGGCGAAACTGCTGGCCTGGAGCTCGTCGCTTCGCAGGCAGCTTAGCGGCCGCTGACAAGACGAGGACCTCGCCAGCGGCGCGGCCTCTGTACTCGATCGGTCGACGGCGGCCAGTTCTGCACGAGCGTCGCCGCGCTAGCAGCGCCTTCCTGACCGCTTGGTCAGGTGTGATCCCACACCCCACTCCCAGCCGCTCTACGGCCCCGCCGCCGGCCGCCGGGAACACCCCGTCGCGCTCCGCGCTGAAGGACGGTCACGGCTTGCGGGCGGCGATGGCATCGATCGCTGCGCTCATCGCCTTGCGGGCGAGGAAGCCTCCATAATGGGCGGAGCGACGTCAGCTGGCAGCAAGGCCAATGGTGATCGAACGACGCAAGCGAGCCCCAGCCAGCCGTCCATGGATCACGCTGGAGGATGCGAAGCTCGCCGCCGCCCTCCCGCTGTTATGGGCATTCGCCTTGACGATTCCGGAGCGGCGCTGGCGAGACTTGTGCCATCGCCTGGAATCGATCAGGGCTGGCATCGACGCCTCGGATCTCGAGCGCGTCGGACACGCCGCGGAGCGTATCATCGGCGCACCGTGCGCATCGTTCGAGCGCCGGGCCTTCGCGCTCGAGGCCGCCGCCGGCGCAACCGAGCACAACCTCCAGGTTCTGCGTAGCCGCAGCCGGAGCGGCTGGAATCCGCTGCTGCAGCTGGAAGGGACGCACCATCTCGACGCGGCGCTTGCGGCAGGGAGCGGAGCCGTGCTCTGGGTGGCGCATTTTTGCTTCCACGCCCTGGCGACCAAGAAGGCTTTGCGCGATGCCGGTTACCGCGTCTGGCATCTGAGCCGGCCCGAACACGGCTTTTCGAGATCCACCGTCGGGATCGCATTGTTCAACCGTATCCGAACGGCGGCGGAGGACGAACAGTTGGCCGGGCGCATCGTGTTCGATCGCGATATGCCCGGCGCAGCCGCGATCGCCGCCAAGCGGGTCCTGGCGCGGAACGGTATCCTTTCCATCACGGCCGGCGATTGGGAGGGCCAGCGCATTGCCGGCATCGACGTTTGCGGCGGCAAGCTCCGGCTGGCAGTCGGCGCGCCTCGCCTCGCGCGGCTTAACCGGGCGGCATTGCTGCCGGTGTTCACCGTGCGGGAGGCGGATCAACAGACAATACGAGTCGTCATCGAGCCCGCATTGGCGGTGCCCATGGGTGGCGATGGCGATGCCGCCTTGCAGGGCGCAGCGCAAGCGTTCGGCCGGGTACTCGAAGGCTATATCCGGCGCTATCCCGCCCAATGGCGCGATTGGGCGCGATTGGAACTGCCGGCAGCGATCGCGCCGCCTGGAGATTGTCGATGACACAGGATTTTCGCGTGCTTCGTTCGTGGCTGTTCGTTCCGGGCGATTCCGAGCGCAAGCTGGCGAAGGGCTGGAGCGTCGGGGCCGACGCGCTGATCGTCGACCTGGAGGACGCGGTCCCGCAGGCCGCCAAGGCCGGGGCCCGGGCCACTGTCGCCGCGTGGTTGCGCGCCGAACCGCAGCCGGTGCCGGTCTGGGTGCGGGTGAACGCCGGTCCCGGGCGCGTCGCCGACCTGGAGGCGCTGGCCGGGATCCCCGGGCTCGCCGGGGTGGTG
>DATNAR010000006.1:0-10766 GCA_035607385.1 Casimicrobiaceae bacterium | reverse complement strand
TCAGCTTTCGCGCTTGAGCTGCGGAAAAAGGATCACGTCGCGTATCGACGGGCTGTCGGTCAGCAGCATCACCAGGCGGTCGACGCCGATGCCCTCGCCCGCCGTCGGCGGCAAACCGTACTCGAGCGCGCGGATGTAGTCGGCGTCGTAGTGCATGGCTTCGACGTCGCCGGCTTCCTTGGCTCGCGCCTGCGCGGCGAAGCGCGCGGCCTGGTCCTCCGGATCGTTGAGCTCGGAAAAGCCGTTGGCGATCTCGCGGCCGGTGATGAACAGCTCGAAGCGATCGGTTACCGCCGGGTCCGTTTCGTTGGCGCGCGCCAGCGGCGAGACGTCGGTTGGAAACGCGACGATGAACGTCGGCTGCACCAGCTTGTCTTCGGTCGTCGCCTCGAACATCTTGAGTTGCAGCACGCCGACACTGTCGGTGGGCAGCTGTTCGACACCCAGCTTGGTCAGCGCGGATCTCAGGTATTCGGGCCGGGCAAGGTCGATCGCGGCGTGCTGCGGGAGATATTTGGCGATCGCCTCGACCATCGTCAGGCGGTCGAACGGCCTGCCCAGCTCGATCGACGCATCCTGGTATTCGATCGTCGTCCCCCCGCACACCTTCTGGGCGACCTCGCGCAGCAGCGCCTCGGTCAGGTCCATCAGGTAGCGATAGTCGCGGAACGCCTCGTAGAACTCGAGCATCGTGAACTCGGGATTGTGCCGGGTCGAAATCCCCTCGTTGCGGAAATTGCGGTTGATCTCGAACACCTTCTCCAGCCCGCCGACCACCAGCTTCTTCAGGTACAGCTCGGGCGCGATACGCAGGTAGAGATCGGCATCCAGCGCATTGTGATGCGTGATGAACGGCCGCGCCGCCGCGCCGCCCGGGATCGGATGCATCATCGGCGTCTCGACTTCGAGATAGCCGCGGGCGACGAAGAATTCGCGCATCGCCTGCACGATTGCCGAGCGGGCGATGAACACGCGCCGTGATTCCGGACTCGTGATCAGGTCGACATAGCGCTGGCGGTACTTCTGCTCCTGGTCGGTCAGGCCGTGGAATTTCTCCGGCAGCGGGCGCAGCGCCTTGGCCAGCAGGCGCAGCTCGGTAACCTTGACCGTCAATTCGCCGGTCTTGGTCTTGAACAGCGTGCCGCGCGCGCCGACGATGTCGCCCAGGTCCCAGTGCTTGAAAGCGTCGTGCGTGTCCGCGCCCAGCGCATCGGTCGTGATGTAGAGCTGGATACGCCCGCTCATGTCCTGCAGCGTGGCAAAGCTCGCCTTGCCCATTACCCGCTTGAGCAGCATCCGCCCGGCGACCGCCACGGCGATCGCCTGCTGATCCAGCTCCTCGTGCGTTTTCCCCCCATGCGTCTCATGCAGCTCGCCGGCGAGAGCGTCGCGACCGAAGTCGTTCGGATAGGCGTTACCGCGCGTCCGCAGCGCATTGAGCTTGCCGCGCCGCTCGGCGACGATCTGGTTTTCGTCCGCCGGGACCGTCGCATCGCTCTTTTCGCTCAAGTCACACCCCCTGCTTCAGGCTCGCCGCGATGAACGGATCGAGATTACCGTCGAGCACCGCCTGCGTGTTGCCGACTTCGACATTGGTGCGCAGATCCTTGATCCGGGACTGGTCCAGCACGTAGCTGCGGATCTGGTGACCCCAGCCGATGTCGGTCTTGGCGTCCTCGAGCTTCTGCTGCTCGGCCTGGCGATTGCGCAGCTCGAGCTCGTACAGGCGCGACTTGAGCATCGCCATCGCCTCGGCGCGGTTGCGATGCTGCGAGCGGTCGTTCTGACATTGCACGACGATGTTGGTCGGCAGGTGGGTGATGCGCACCGCCGAGTCGGTCTTGTTGATGTGCTGGCCGCCGGCGCCGGACGCACGAAACGTGTCGATGCGTATGTCGGCCGGATTGATCTCGACCTCGATCGTCTCGTCGACTTCCGGGTAGACGAATACGCTGGCGAACGACGTGTGGCGACGAGCGTTCGAATCGAACGGGCTCTTGCGCACCAGCCGGTGGACGCCGGTCTCGGTGCGCAGATAGCCGAAAGCGTAATCGCCGTTGACCTTGACGCTGGCGCTCTTGATGCCGGCGACCTCGCCGGGCGATTCTTCCAGGATCTCGGTCTTATAGCCGCGGCGCTCGCAATAGCGCAGATACATGCGCAGCAGCATCGCCGCCCAATCCTGCGCCTCGGTGCCGCCGCTGCCAGCCTGGATGTCGATAAAGCACGAATTCGGGTCCATCGGATTGTGGAACATCCGGCGGAACTCGAGATCCTCCACCGTTGCGGCGACGCCCGCGGCGTCGCGCTCCAGAACGTCGAGCGTCGCGTCGTCCTCCTCGCCCCGGGCCAGCTCGAACAGCTCGGTCGTGTCCTTGAGCGTCCGGTCGATCTGCCGAAGGCTATCGACGACCATCTCCAGCTGTTTTTTTTCCTTGCCGAGCTGCTGCGCGCGCTCGGGCGTTTCCCAGATGTGGGGGTCTTCCAGCTCCCTCGTCACTTCCTCGAAGCGCGATGCCTTCACATCGAAGTCAAAGATACCTCCGCAGATCGGTGGCGCGGTGCTGCAGGTCGGCCAGCTGATTGGCGATTTGATTCAGGCGTTCGGCTTCCATTCGGCGCTTTCCGGATACGTATCGAGTTGTTGCGATTATACCCGCCGCCGCGGCGGCTCCGACGCGCGAAACCTCCGGCAGTTTCCCATGCCCACGGGAATCACCTATGATAGGACGACACTCTTGGCGGAAGCCGGTCGCTTGCGGTCAAAGCGAGACCTTTGAGGAGGAAGATGAATAGACTGCTCAAGTACCTGTTCGTACTGGCGCTTGCCGCGGGCACTCTCCCGGCACATGGCGCCGATCCCGGCGTCACCCCGAATTCGATCCTGATCGGGCAGTCGGCCGCGTTCTCGGGACCGGCGATGGAGCTCGGCAACGAAATGCGCGCCGGCGCGCTGGCCTACTTCCAGGCGATCAACGCCGCCGGCGGCGTCAACGGGCGCAAGATCGAATTGCGCTCGCTCGACGATGGTTACGAGCCCGACCGGGCGGCCGCCAACACCAAGAAGCTGATCGACGACGGCGTCTTCCTGTTGTTCGGCTACGTCGGGACGCCGACGTCCAACGCGTCGAAGCCGATCTTCACCGCGGCGCGCGTTCCGTTCGTCGGGCCGTTCACCGGCGCCGAATCGCTGCGGAATCCCCTGAACCGCTACATCTTCAACATCCGCGCCAGCTATTTCGACGAGACCGACAAGATCGTCGCGCAGATGACCGGGCAGACGCTCGACAAGATTGCCGTGTTCTACCAGAACGACGATTACGGCAAGGCCGGCCTCGCCGGCGTTCAGCGCGCGATGGACAAGCGCAACCTCAAGATCGTCGCGACCGGCACCGTCGAACGCAACACCGTCGATGTCGCCGCCGCAGTGAAATCGATCTCCAAGGTCGAACCGCAGGCGGTGATCATGATCTCGGCGTACAAGTCCTGCGCCGCGTTCATCAAGACGATGCGGGCGGCGGGGTTCAACCCGCAATTCATGAACGTATCGTTCGTCGGCAGCAAGGCGCTGGCCCACGAGACCGGTGTCGATGGGCGCGGCGTCGGCATTTCGCAGGTCGTGCCCTTCCCCTGGAATTTCTCGGCCCCGGTGGTCAAGGAATACCAGCAGTTGTTCGAGGCCTCGGCCAAAAGACAGGACTATTCGTTCACCAGCCTCGAAGGCTTCATCGCCGCCAAGACGCTGGTCGAGGGCCTTCGCCGCACCGGCGGCGACCTGACGCGCGAGCGATTCATCAACGCGATGGAAACCCTGCGCGACTACGATCTGGGCGGCTATTGGGTCACGTTCACGCCGACCAGCCACAACGGATCGAAATTCGTCGAATTGACGGTCATCGGGAAGGACGAGCGGTTCCTCCGTTGAAGCCCTGATGAATACACCCGCCGGATTCGAGCCCGGCGTCGTGATGCCGGCCAAGCTGGCGGGCGACGCGGTTTGCTTCGTCTGGCGCGACGACCGGATACTGGCCAGGGCGGCCGAGCCTCCTACGCTGCCGACGCTGTCCGACGTCCTGCGGCTGGGCCTAGACGGCGTGCGCCACTATCTCGGCCGCTACCGCGGCACCGACTGCATCGCCTTCGACGTCGCCGACGACTCGCCGGACATCGACGGCTGGCAATGGCGCGGCCTGCGCTCGCTCTTCCTGCAGTTGCCCGAAGCGGAGCTCGCGCTCGCGGGCAGGTCGTTCCAGATCTCCGAATGGGACCGCAGCCACCGCTTCTGCGGCCGCTGCGGCGCGGCGACGCGCGACAAGGCCGGGGAGCGCGCGAAAGAATGCACGGCTTGCGGTCACACCGCCTATCCGCGCATTTCGCCGGCAATGATGGTCCTGGTGACGCGGGGCCACGATCTGCTGCTGGCGCGGGCCAATCGCTTTCCCGGGGCGATGTACAGCGCGCTCGCCGGATTCGTCGAGGCGGGAGAATCGATCGAGGACTGCATTCATCGCGAAGTGCGCGAGGAGGTCGGTATCGAGGTGCGCAACCTCTGCTATTTCACCAGCCAGGCGTGGCCGTTCCCGCACTCGCTGATGATCGCCTACACCGCCGAATATGCCGCCGGCGACATGCGACCCTGCGACGCCGAGATTGCCGATGCGCAATGGTTCTCGCTCGACGCGCTGCCGCAGCTGCCCTCGCCGATCAGCGTTTCGCGCAAGCTGATCGATGCGACGATCGAGCGACTGCGCGAGGCGCGCGACCGGGAGGCGCTTCTGCGCCGCTGAAGCCCAGGGCTTTAGGCTCTGCTAGAATTGCCCGTCCGATCCGGCCCCCAGGCTGTCTTATTCATGTCCGTACGCCCATGGCTCGTCGTTGCCGGACTCGTCGTCTGCGGCGCAGCACTCGCCCAGCAGGCCCCACCGCCGCCGCCGAGCTCATCGATCGTCCAGCCCGCGCCGCCGCCCGGCCTGTCGGTCGAGCTCGCGGCCGCCGCCAAGCTGGTCCGGGAAGGTCAATACGATGAGGCCCGCAGCAAGGTCGATGCCGTGCTCGCCGGCGATGCCAAGAATCCGCAGGCGCGGTTCATCCGCGGCGTCATCGAGACCGACGAGGGCGACGCCGACGAGGCGATCGCGACGTTCCAGGGCCTGACCGAGGATTACCCCGAGCTGCCCGAACCGCACAATAATCTGGCGGTGATCTGGGCCAAGCGCGGCAGCTACGACAAGGCGCGCATTGAACTCCAGGCCGCGCTGGCGATCAATCCCGACTATGCGATCGCGCACGAGAATCTGGGCGATGTCTATTCGCGGCTCGCCGTCGCCGAATTCGAGCAGGCGACGACCCTCGACAAAGGCAACAAGAGCGCGCAGGCGAAGCTCAGGCTGGTGCGCGAGCTGTTCGCCGTGCCGCCGTCGGAAACGCCGCCCAAGCCGGTTGTTCCGAAGCCGGCAGCCAAGCCCAAGCCGAAGAAGTAAGCTTGCCCCGTCGCGCGCAACTGCGCGGCGGTAATCGAAATCCTTGTGAAGGAGTCACCGATGTTTCGTCGTCTCATCACGATCGCCGTCGCGGCAGTCGGCATCAGTATCGGCATCCAGGCGCATGCCGCCAATCCTCAGGTCGACCTGGACACGACCGCGGGCAAGATCCGTATCGAGCTCGATCCAGCGGCTGCGCCGAAGACCGTCGAGAACTTTCTCGCCTACGTCAAGGCCAAGCATTACGACGGCACGCAGTTTCATCGCGTGATCCCGGGCTTCATGATCCAGGGCGGCGGGTTCAGCACCGACTTCAAGCAGAAGCCGACGCGGCCGCCGATTCCGAACGAGGCCGAGCAGAGCAGCAAGGCGGGGCTCACCAATGTTCCCGGCACCATCGCCATGGCGCGCACCGGCGACCCGAACTCGGCGACCGCGCAGTTTTTCATCAACGTCGCCGACAACAAGTCGCTGAACTTCCGCGAACCGACGCCGCAGGGCTACGGCTACGTGGTGTTCGGCAAGGTGATCCAGGGCATGGACGTCGTCAACAAGATCGCCGCGACGCCGACCGGCAGCGGCGGCCCGTTCGCGCGGGACGTGCCGGTCGAGCGCGTGATCATCAAGAGCGCTACCGTGGTGGGATCGAATTGACATGACCACGACGATCCTGCACACCAGCCACGGCCCGATCACCATCGAGCTCGACGAGGCGCACGCGCCCAAAAGCGTGGCCAACTTTCTGGCCTATGCTCGCGCCGGGCACTTCGACCATACGATTTTCCATCGCGTGATCGACGGCTTCATGATCCAGGGCGGCGGCTTCGGTGCCGACTTCCGGCAGAAGCCGACCCGGCCGCCGATCGAGAACGAGGCGAGGAACGGCCTCAAGAACGACCGCTACACCGTCGCAATGGCGCGCACGTCGGATCCGCATTCGGCAACCGCGCAGTTCTTCATCAACGTCGCCGACAACGCCTTCCTCAATCATCGCTCGCCGGACGCGAACGGCTGGGGATATTGCGTGTTCGGCCGCGTCGTCTCGGGCAAGGACGTCGTCGATCGCATCAAGGGCGTTGCGACCGGCCGGCGCGGCGGCCACGACGATGTGCCGACCGAGGACGTGGTGATCGAGCGCGCGGAAGTCGTCGAGAGCTAGGGCCGACGCGTCGACGGTCGACGAGCGTCCTGACCGATAGCCGCCGATGCCGCCGACGCTGTTCATCTCCGACCTGCACCTGTCGCGCGAGCGGCCTGCGCTGGTCGAAGCGTTCCAGGCATTGCTCGCCGGGCCGGTCCGCGCAGCCGGTGCACTCTACGTGCTGGGCGACCTGTTCGACGTCTGGCTGGGCGACGACCAGTTGCGCGACCCGCTGGCGGCCGACGTTGCCGCCGCGCTGGCGGCGAGCGCGGATGCCGGCGTCCGCGTCTACCTGCAGCGCGGCAATCGCGATTTCCTGCTGGGCGAGCGCTTCGCGCGCGCTGCCGGCGCGACCTTGCTGCCGGACGCGGTCGTTCATCCGCTGCACGGCACGCCCACGCTGCTGATGCACGGCGATCAGCTGTGCACCGACGATCTGAAGTACCAGCGCTATCGCGCTTGGTGGGCGGACCCGGCGCACCGGCGCCGCTTCCTGGCGCTGCCGTGGTTCGCCCGCCGCGGCATCGGCGCGATGCTGCGCGGCGCCAGCCGGCGGGCGAATCGCGGGAAGGCGGAAGCGATCATGGACGTCAGCGACGACGCGGTTGCCGCGGCGCTGCGCGAGCATCGCGTGTCGCGGCTGATCCACGGCCATACTCATCGGCCGGCGCGACACGAGCACATCGTCGACGACGTGCGCCGCGAGCGCCTGGTGCTCGCCGACTGGTACGACCGAGCGAGCTATCTGCGCATCGATGAACAGGGCGCCGAGGCGCTGACCTTCGACGGCGGCAAGGCGCGATGAACCCGTCGGCTCCGGGCTTCTGGTCCGCGCTGCTGGCCATCGTGGTGATCGACCTGGTGCTCGCGGGCGACAACGCCCTGGTGATCGGCATCGCCGCGCGCAACGTGCCCAAGGCGCGGCAGCGGGCAGTGATCCTGTGGGGAACCTTCGGCGCGATCGCCGTCCGCGCGCTGTTGACGGTGGCGGTCGTCGGGTTGCTGAAGATCCCGGGCTTCATGGTCGCAGGCGGTCTGGCGCTGATCTGGATCGCGTGGAAGCTGGGAGGGTCCCGGACGCGGCAGGGCGAGACGATCGTCGCCGCGACGACGCTGGGGGCCGCCATACGCACGATCGTGATCGCCGACGCCGTGATGGGGATCGACAACGTGCTCGCCGTCGCCGGCGCGGCGCAAGGCAGCTTCGGGCTGGTGTTGCTCGGACTCGCCATCAGCATTCCGGTCATCGTCTGGGGTTCGACCCTGGTCCTCAAGTGGGTCGATCGCGTTCCAGCGATCCTCTGGCTCGGGGTTGCGGTGCTCGGCTGGACCGCGGCCAAGATGATAGCCAGCGAACCGCTGCTGGCCTCGATTCTGGACGCCTGGCCGCGCGCGCGCACGCTGCTGTACTTGCTCGTCGTCGGCGGCCTGGTCCTTCCGTCGCTGTGGCGATCGATCGACCGCGAAGGGCGCGCTCAGTTCGGCACCGTCCTGATCGTGGCGGTCTGGCTGACGGCGCTCGGCTGGGTCGAGGACCGTTACGATGCTGCCTTCAATCCCTTCGACCGCTGGCGCTGGGACGACGAGTTGATAGACCTCGTCCGCTGGGTCGGGTGGATCCCCCTGGTGATGTGGCTCGATCACCGACTGGCGCTGCGGCGGGCGCGCGGCTGAACCGGCAGCTCCGCTTCGCGGCGATCAAGCGAGGGCCTGCTGGAAGTCGGCGATCAGGTCGTCGCAGTCTTCGATCCCGACCGAAAGGCGAATCAGCGAGTCGGCAATGCCCATGCCGGCGCGCCGCTCCGGCCCCATTTCGTGAAAGATCGTGTGCGCGACCGGAATGGCCAGCGTCCGGTTGTCGCCGAGGTTCGACGAGAGCACGACGCAGCGCAGACGATTGAGAAAATCGAAGCAGTCGAGCGCCGGATCGAGCTCGAAGGACAGCAATGCGCCGTAGCCGGCGAAGAGCTGGCCCGCCAGCGCGTGCTGCGGATGCGAGGCCAATCCGGGATAGTAGACGGCACGCACCTCGGGCCGCGCCTCGAGGAAGCGCGCGAGTGCCAGCGCATTCCCGCACTGGCGTTGCATGCGCAAGGCCAGCGTTTCCGCGCCGACGGCGAGGTGGTGCGCCTGCTCGGCGGCCAGCGTGCCGCCCCAGTCGCGCAGGCCCTTTTTCCTGATCTGCGTGATGCCCCAGAGCGCAGGCTTCGGGCCCTTGTAGTCGTCGTAGATGTTGGGGTAGTGCGTCCAGTCGAAGCCGCCGGTGTCGGTGATGCTGCCCCCGAGCGCGTTGCCATGACCGCCGATGTACTTGGTCAGCGCATTGACGACCAGCGCTGCCTTGACCGTCTTCGGACGGAACAGGTACGGCGACGTCATCGTATTGTCGACGACGTAGACGATGCCGCGCGCCGCGCAGAGCTCGCCGATCCGGGCGAGGTCGGCGATCTGCGTGCGCGGATTGGCGATCGTCTCGACGAATACGATGCGCGTTTGCGGCGTCAACGCCGCCGCGACGGCATCGGCACGGGTGGCATCGACGAAGCTCACCCGGTCGCCATGCGCGGCCAGGGTGTTGAACATGCTGTTCGTGTTGCCGAACAGGAAAGCGCTGGAAACGACGTGGTCGTCTTCGTGCAGCAGCGCGAGCAGGATGGCGCCGATCGCCGCCATGCCGGTGCTGAAGCAGACGGTGGCAACGCCGTCTTCCATGCGGTTGACTTTTTCCTCGAGTGCGGCGGTCGTCGGATTGCCCTGCCGGCCGTAGACGTAGCCTTGCGCGCGGCCCTGGAAAACGGCGACCAAGTCGCGCGCATCGCGGTAGCCGTACGCAACCGACAGATGCAGCGGCTTGTGCAGCGCGCCGTGCTCGACGGCGGCCTCGCGGTCGGCGTGCAGAATCGAGGTGGTGAATCCGGTCTTGCGCGACATCGGATCGCTCCAGCAAAAAGGCCCGTCAGCTTGCGCTAAACGGGCCCCGGATCGATTCGTCGCCTCGCTTTAGCTGAATTTGTATAGCGCCCGCAAGCTGTGAAGCCGCCGTTGCCGGCAACTCCGATTCAAATCGGCGCTCTGGTTCGAAGTATCGCCGCAAACCGCGAATCAGTCAATGGCTGCTTCAGCCGGCGGCAAGCAGCGATTCCTCGCTTTCGCCCCGCGTCTCGTCGCGCTCGCGCGCGAGATGCGACAGGTAATCGGCGGTGACGTCGCCAGTGACGTAGTAGCCATCGAAGCACGAGGCCTCGAATTCCTTCAGGCGCGGATTGGCGCCACGCACCGCGCGCTTCAGCGCCTCGAGATCCTGGTAGATCAGGAGATCGGCGCCGATCTCGTTCGCGATCTCGGCTTCGGTGCGCCCGGTCGCGACCAGCTCCCGCGCGGTAGGCATGTCGATTCCATAGACGTTCGGATAGCGCACCGGCGGGCTGGCCGACGCGAAATAGACCTTGCGCGCGCCGGCCTCGCGCGCCATCTGCACGATCTCCCGGCTGGTCGTCCCGCGCACGATCGAGTCGTCGACCAGCAGCACGACCTTGTCCTTGAATTCGATGCCCATCGGATTCAATTTCTGGCGCACCGACTTACGGCGGATCGCCTGCCCGGGCATGATGAAGGTGCGGCCGATATAGCGATTCTTGACGAAGCCCTCGCGGTATTTGAGGCCCAGCGAGTTGGCGAGCTCCAGCGCCGACGGCCGGCTGGAGTCGGGAATCGGAATGACGACGTCGATATCCTGCGCCTCGGGCATGCCGCGGATCTTCTTGGCCAGCTCCCCCCCCATTCGCAGCCGCGATTCGTAGACCGACGCGCCGTCGATCACCGAGTCCGGCCGGGCGAGGTAGACGAACTCGAAAATGCAAGGCATCAGCTGCGGATTCTCCGCACATTGCCGGGCGTGAAACTTTCCGGTCTGGTCGACGTAGATCGCTTCGCCCGGCGCCACGTCGCGCAGCACCGAAAAGCCCAGCGCCTCGAGCGCGACCGATTCGCTGCCGACGACGTATTCGGTGCCGCCCATCGATTCGTTGACGCCGATGATCAACGGCCGGATGCCGAACGGATCGCGAAAGGCGAGCAAACCGTAGCCGGCGATCATCGCGACAATCGCATACGCGCCGCGGCAGCGCTTGTGCACCGCCGCGACC
>DATNAR010000003.1:0-9085 GCA_035607385.1 Casimicrobiaceae bacterium | reverse complement strand
TCGAGGCTTTGCACGGGCCGACCCTCGTTGTAGCCGTAAGGCACGCAGAACACCGGGCATCCGGCGGCACGCGCCGCCTGCGTATCGTTGGCCGAATCGCCGAGCATCAGCAGGCGGTCCGGCGCGACGCAAAAATGCCTGGCGGCATGCTGCAGCGGCAGCGGATCCGGTTTTTTCGCCTCGAGCGAATCGCCGCCGACGACCAGGCTGAAATACGCGCCCAATCCGGCCTGCGCCAGATGCGGACGCACGAAACGGCTGGTCTTGTTGGTCACGCAGGCGAGTCCGAAGCCGGCGCTGGCGAGCCTCTCCAGACCTTCGCGCACGCCGGGAAACACCACCGTTTCGCGGCCGAGGACGCGTTCGTAGTCGGTTTCGTACAGCGCGAGCGCGCGCGCCTCGTCGCTCGCCGTCGGCGGCGAGCCTTGCGCCGCGGCCAGCGCGCGCCGGACCAGGTTGGCCATGCCCTTGCCGACCATCGCGCGTATCGTGTCCTTGGGGAGCGCCGGCCGGTTCAGCCGCGCCAGCATCAGATTGATCGCCGTGGCCAGGTCGTGGATCGTATCGAGCAGCGTCCCGTCGAGATCGAAGGCGATCGCGCGCACGCGAATTCGCGGGGATGGTGCGATCGTCATGCCGATACTCCCGGACGAAGCGCTGCGGCGCGCCCGGCCGCATTCGCCGCGGCCCGCATCGCGGCGATCGTCTTCGCATAATCGCCGCTGCCGAAAATCGCCGACCCGGCAACGAAGGTGTCCGCACCGGCCCGGGCGATCGCGCCGATGTTGTCGGCCTTGATGCCGCCATCGACCTCGAGGCGGATCGCTTTTCCGGTGCGCGCCGCGACGGCGTCGATGCGCTGGCGCGCCAGCGCGACCTTGCGCAGCGCTTCCGGAATGAACGACTGGCCGGCAAAACCCGGATTGACCGACATGATCAGCACCAGGTCGAGCTCGTCCAGCACGTGGTCGAGGCAGGAGAGCGGCGTCGCCGGATTGAGCGCCAGCCCCGCCCGGCAGCCACGCTCGTGTATCAGGCCGATCGTTCGATCGACATGGTCGCTCGCTTCGGGATGAAAGCTGATGATCGCCGCGCCCGCGTCGGCGAACGCAGGCACCAGCGCGTCGACCGGCCGCACCATCAGATGCACATCGATCGGAACGCCGGCGTAAGGCTTCAGCGCCGCGCACACCAGCGGTCCGACCGTCAGGTTCGGAACGTAATGGTTGTCCATCACGTCGAAGTGGATCAGGTCGGCGCCGGCCGCGATCACCGCGCGCACTTCCTCGCCGAGACGGGCGAAGTCTGCGGACAGAATCGACGGTGCAATCTGGACTTCGCGCATGGCGTTATAATCGCTTCAGGCAAAAGATCGAAGAGCGCGCCGATGGGCGAGTCCAGCAAATACGAGATCACCGTCGAGCCGCGAGCGACCTATGTCGAGGACCAGTCGGATCCGTCGAAGAACCAGTATGTATTTGCCTACACGATCTCGGTGACCAATACCGGGACGGTCCCGGCGCAATTGATCAGCCGGCACTGGATCATCACCGACGCCAACAACAAGGTCATGGAAGTGAAGGGTCTCGGCGTCATCGGCCAGCAGCCTCTGCTGAAGCCCGGCGAAAGCTTCGAGTACACCAGCGGTACGCATCTGGAAACAGCGGTGGGCACGATGCACGGCACCTATCAGATGGTGGCCGAGGACGGCCAGCATTTCGACGCGCCGATCCCCTCGTTCACGCTGTCGGTGCCGCGCATTCTGCATTAGTGTCCGTTTCCCTCGATTCGTCCGAACGCGTCCGATGATCGTCGCGCGCCTCGGCCGCGTTGCACCGCATCTTCATGCTCGGGGTTCACCGCCGTCACCGTCGCTCGGATCGTCCGGCTCGCGCGGGGGAATCTTTCGTCTCCCGCCCATGGTAAACCAGACGATAAACACCGCGAGCGCTAGTGCCACCAAGGCCTCGAGCAACAGCCACCCCATCGGCTTGCCTCTTTCCTCGCTGCTGGCCGCGCTGCTGATCGCGTCCATTGCCGGTTGCGTGACAACGCCTCCCGCGCCTCCGGCCGCGCCGCCGTCGGCGGTGCAGGCGCCGCCCGAACCGGCCAAGGCGGTATTGCGCATCACCAGTTACGCCGCGATCCCCGGCTGGCGCGACGACAGCGCGCCGGCGGCCTGGCCGGCGTTCGTCGCGGGCTGCGCGCAACTCCTTCGGTCCCCTGCCGCGTCGATCTGGCGCGAAAGCTGCGAAGCCGCGCCGGCCGTCGATCCGCGCAGCGACACCGCGGTGCGCGCGTTTTTCGAAGCGCATTTTACCCCATACCAGCTTGTCGGCACCGACGGACGCGAGACAGGCGTCGTCACCGGTTATTACGAACCCCTGCTGCGGGGCAGCCGCCAGCCCGGCGAGCGCTATCGTTTTCCGCTCTACGCAACGCCCGACGATCTGCTCGTCATCGATCTGGGCGAGCTGTTGCCCGAGCTTCGGGACAAGCGGTTGCGCGGGCGCCTCGAGGGCAGGCGCGTCGTGCCGTATTGGCCGCGCGCCGACATCGATGCCGGACGCGCATCGCTGGCCGGCAAGGAGCTGGTGTGGGTCGACGATGCGGTCGAGGCTTTTTTCCTGCAGATCCAGGGCTCGGGCCGGGTGCAGCTTGCCGAGGGCGGGACGCTGCGGCTCGGATACGCCGACCAGAATGGCCAGCCGTTCCGTTCGATCGGGCGCCTGCTGGTCGAGCGCGGCGAATTGCCGCTGGCCCGCGCGTCGATGCAGGGAATCAAACAGTGGGGCCGCGAGCATCCGGCGGCCTTGCCCGCGTTGCTGGACGAGAATCCGAGCTACGTGTTCTTCCGCGTCGTCGTGCCCGACCCGGCGGCGACGATCGACGGTCCTATCGGAACGCTCGGCGTGCCCTTGCTGGCGGAGCGCACGATAGCCGTCGATCCGGCGATCGTGCCGCTGGGCGCGCCGGTATTTCTCGCCACGACCTATCCGCTTTCGGACCGGCCGCTGCAGCGCCTGGTGCTGGCGCAGGATACCGGCGGGGCGATCAAGGGTTTGTTGCGGGCCGATTTTTTCTGGGGTTTCGGCGACGACGCCGGTCGCGAGGCGGGTCGCATGAAGCAGGACGGGAGGATGTGGCTGTTGTGGCCGAACGGCGCGCCGCTTCCGTATTGAGCCGACGCCGCGGAAGACCCTGTCGCTTCAGCCGGCCGCTTCGAGCACTCGATGCGCCTGGGCGTCGGCGTGGTACGACGATCGCACCAGCGCGCCGACGGCGGCGTGCTCGAAGCCGAGCGCATACGCCTCGCGCTCGAACATCGCGAACCCGTCCGGATGCACATAGCGCAGCACCGGCAGATGTGAAGCGGTCGGCTGCAGATACTGCCCTATCGTAAGCATGTCGATGCGGTGCGCGCGCATGTCGCGCATCACCGCGAGTATTTCCTCGTCGGTCTCGCCCAGGCCGACCATCAGCCCCGACTTGGTCGGAATGTGCGGAAAACGCTCCTTGAATGCCTGCAGCAGGCGGAGCGAATTCGCATAGTCGGATCCGGGCCGCGCCTGGCGATAGAGCCGCGGCACCGTCTCCAGGTTGTGGTTCATCACGTCGGGCGGCGCCTGCGCGAGGACTTCAAGCGCGCGCTCGAGCCGGCCGCGAAAGTCGGGCACCAGCACCTCGATCCGCGTCGCCGGCGAGCGTTCGCGCACCGCGCGTATGCAGTCGACGAAATGCTGCGCGCCGCCGTCGCGGAGGTCGTCGCGATCGACGCTCGTGATCACGACGTAGGCGAGCTTCAGCGCCGCGATCGTCGCGGCGAGGTTGGCCGGCTCTTCGGCATCCAGCGGCAGCGGCCGCCCGTGCCCGACGTCGCAGAACGGGCAGCGGCGCGTGCAGATGTCGCCCATGATCATGAACGTCGCCGTGCCCTTGCCGAAGCACTCGCCGATGTTCGGGCACGAGGCTTCTTCGCAGACGGTGTGCAGCCTGTGCTCGCGCAGGATGCGCTTGATCTCGTGAAAGCGCGGCGACGAAGGCGCTCGCACGCGGATCCAGTCGGGTTTCTTCAACCGCTCTGCGGGAACGATCTTGATCGGGATCCGGGCGGTCTTCGCGTCTCCCTTGTGTTTGACCCCGGCGGCGTTGGCCTGCGGGTCCGGCGGGCGCGGGTCGTTCATCGGTCCGGGGCTGCGCCGAGCGCGGCGTCGAGACACGCCGCCAGGCGCGACTCGATTTCCGCGCGTGGCGCGTCGATGCCGAGATCGCGCAAGCGCGTTACCGCGAGGCCGCGGTACCCGCAGGGATCGATGTCGGCGAACGGGGCGAGATCCATGTCGATATTGAGTGCCAGGCCGTGGTAGCTGCGCCCGTTCCTGATCTTGAGGCCCAGTGCGGCGATCTTGGCCTCGTGACCGCGCCGCTGCACATAGACGCCGGGCGCGCCGCTGCGGACCGTCGCAGCAACGCCATACGAATCAAGCAATTGTATCACGCTGGCCTCGATCGCCCCGACCAGCTGCCGCACCCCCAGCCCGCGGCGAGCGATGTCGATCAGCAGGTAGGCGACCAGTTGCCCGGGCCCATGATAGGTGACCTGCCCGCCGCGATCGACCTTGAGCACCGGAATGCCGTTGTCGCGCAGCACGTGCTCGCGGCGGCCCGCCAGCCCCAGCGTGTAGATCGGCGGATGCTCGGTCAGCCAGATTTCGTCGGGCGTCTCGGCCGCGCGGGAGGCGGTGAACGCCTGCATTGCGCGCCAGGTCGATGCGTAATCGGTCTGCCCCAGGCGACGAATCCGGCACGGCTCGCCGGACGCGCGCCGCGAGCGCGCGGCGACCACGGCGCTACAGCACCATGACGACGTGCGGATGTCCGGACAATTCGCGATAGAGGTTGTCGAGCTGCTCACGCGACTTGGCATTGACCGTGCAGGTCAGCGAAATATAGTTGCCCTCGCGCGAAGCGCGCATCTCCATCGATGCGCTGTCGAAATCCGGCGCGTGGCGCAGGACGACTTCGAGCATCGCCTGCGCGAAGCCGTCGCGCGTGCGGCCGACGATCTTCAGCGGGAAGGCGCAGGGAAATTCGAGCAGCGACTCGGATTCGGACACGGTTTCCATCGCTCGAATATGGGGTCCGCCCGCGTTTCCGCAAGCCTTGCGACGATCAGGCCGCGTACATGTACTCGCGGGTCGCCGGATGCGGCAGCGTTCCATCCGGCAGCGGCCTGCCGACCAGAAGCTGGTAGATCGAGATCCAGCCGCGGTCGAACGAATGCGCGGACCCCGCGAGGTAGATGCGCCAGATGCGGAATTTCTGCTCGCCGACCTCGCGCCGGGCCGCGTCGGCATTCGATTCCAGCCGATCGACCCAATGCCACAGCGTGCGCGCGTAATGCTCGCGCAGCGCCTCGGCGTCGATCAGCTCGAGACCCTCGGCGCCGAGTCCCTGGATGACGCGGGAGACGTGCGCGAGCTGCCCGCCCGGAAACACGTAATCCTCGACGAATTCGCCGACGCCGCTGCCCAGGCTCTCGACGCCGACATGGTTCTGCGTGATGCCGTGGTTCATCGCCAGTCCGCCCGGCTTCAAGACCCGGTATATCTTGCCGAAATAGCGCGGGTAATTGGCGATGCCGACGTGCTCGAACATGCCGATGCTCGCGATCTTGTCGTACTGGCGGTCCTCGGGCAGGTCGATGTAATCGAGCAGCTTCACGTCGACCTGGCCGGTAAGGCCCAGCTCGGCGATTTTCGCGCGCACGTGATCGTACTGGTTTTGCGACAGCGTGATGCCGGTCGCCTTGACCCCGTAGTGCTGCGCCGCCCAGAAGATCAGCCCGCCCCAGCCGCAGCCGATGTCGAGGAACGAATCGCCCGGCTCGAGCATCAGCTTGCGGCAGATGTGATCGAGCTTCTGCGCCTGCGCCTGTTCCAGGGTGTCGCTCGGCGTCTTGAAGTAGGCGCACGAATAGACCATGCGCTCGTCCAGCCACATCCGGTAGAAGGCGTTCGAGACGTCGTAATGATGCTGGATGTTGGCCCGGTTGCCGCGCGCCGCATGCCACCAGTGCTTGAGCCGCGCGGTGGCGTGGTCGCGGCCGTGCACGACCGTGCCGACCAGCGCTTCGGCGATGCCCAGGACCCGGCGTGCCTCGCCGGTGAAATCGATGTCGTTATGCACATAGGCCCGGGCGAGCCTGCCGAGCTCGGGGGAAGCAAGCGCCCGCAGGCCGTTCCAGGTGCGGGCGTAGATGTTGATTTCGGGCGTCTTGGATAGCGCGACCCGGCCGCCGTCCGGCAAGACCAGCGCGGCCGGAATATTGCGACCGCCGTAACGGCTGGCGATCAGCTTCTGCAGCGGCTGTTTCATGATGAAAGGAACGCGAGAGCCTTGCCGGGGACCGACGGTAATTCTAACAGCCGCGCCGTCCGGCCGACAGCGCGCCGGAAAGCCTCGCTATTTTGACACCGCCCCGCCCTCCCCCTAAGATGCCTGCGCGACTTTCGCTCACCCCGCGGTTTGGCCGCGCAGGATTCCCCGATGTCCACTCCGCGACCGCCGTCCTCCCATCCGGAGCGGCGCTTTCGCGATGCGATGGCGCAGTTCGCCACCGGCGTGACCATCATCGCCGCGCCGCTCAAGCCCGGGCAGTACGTCGGGTTCACCGCGAACTCGTTCAACTCGGTGTCGCTCGACCCGCCATTGATTGTCTGGAGCCTGGCGCGCCATTCGCGCAGCCTGGCTGCGTTCGAGAGTGCGACGCGCTATGCAGTCAGCGTGCTGGCTCAGGATCAGGTCGCGCTGGCGCATAGATTTTCGCGTCCCCACGTCGACCGCTTCGCCGGCGTCGACTTCCGGCTGGGCGCCGCCGGGGCGCCGCTGATCGAGGGTGCCGTCGCCTGGCTCGAGTGCCGCCATCACGCGCTGCATCCGGCGGGCGATCACATGCTGTTCATTGGCGAAGTCGAGGCCTGCGCCCTTCGCACCGCGCCGCCGCTGGTCTGGCACGGCGGCAAGTACCTGGCCGCCACCGACTAGAGCGAAACCGGTGGCGGCGCGCAGCGGTCCGCCCCGACGTACGCTAGGCCGCCTTGCTCGCCTGGAACAAGGCGTGCACTTTTCGGAACACTGGGCCCGGCGTGCCGCCGGCAAAAGGCCGCCCGTCGAGCGCGGTGACCGCGAGCACTTCCTTGGTCGACGACGACAGCCACATCTCGTCGGCGGCGAGCGCCTCGTCCTTCGGCACCGGGCGCACCTCGATCGGCAGACCGCCTTCGCGCGCCAACTCGAACGCGACGTCGTAGGTGATCCCCGGAAGGATCTGGTTGTCTTTCGGTGGCGCGACGATGACCCCACCGCGCACCAGCAGGACATTCGACGCCGACGCCTCGGTCAGATAGCCGTTGCGGAACAGCACGGTCTCGGTCGCGCCGGCATCGACGGCGAGCTGGCGCGCGAGCACGTTGCCCAAGAGCGAGATCGTCTTCAGGTCGCAGTGCAGCCAGCGCTCGTCGACGGCGGTGACGACCGCGACGCCGCGCTCGACCTGCTCGCGCGACGGCAGCACGAGCGGGTTGCTCATCATGAACACCGTCGGGGCAACGCCCGCGGGAAACGCGTGATCGCGCTTGGCGGCACCGCGCGTGACCTGAAGATAGACGCCCTGGTCGGCAAACGTCATGCGTCCGATCAGCCCGGCGATGATCGCTTCCCACTCGGCGTCGGTATGCGGGTTGGCCAGCCGGATGCCGTCGAGGCTTCGCTGCAGCCGCGCCAGATGCTGCGGCAGCCGGTAGGGCTTGCGGCCGTAGACGGGGACCAGCTCGTACACGCCGTCGCCGTAGATAAAGCCGCGGTCGAGCACCGAAACCTTGGCGTCTTCGAGCGGAAGAAACTGGCCGTTGAGATAGACGGTCACGACAGGCCTTTCAAGTTATCGTCGCCCCGGCTCATTGTGGTAACTGAGCCGGGGCCCAAGCTGCGTTGACCAAGCAGCGCGCATCCACCCTGGATCCCGGACCTCGCTGCGCTCGCCCGGGATGACGCATCGGCCAAGCCGGCCGAACCGCAGGCCGATGCGTCATTTGAACCACAGGCGCACCGTATCCCAGGCGCGTCCGAACAAGCTCGCAGGCGCGACGTCGGCCAGCGCCAGCAACGGATAGGCGTCGACCGGTTTGCCATCGAGCGTCACCTTGACCGTTCCCACCGTCTGACCCTTGACCACCGGCGCCAGCAGCGGCTCGACCGCTTCCAGCGACAGCTTGAGATTCTGCGCCTGGCCCTTGGGCAAGGTCACATAACGGTCGACGACGAACCCGGCGGGCACCGTCTGCTCAGCGCCCTTCCAGACGCGCAGCGAGCTGACCGGCTTTCCGCTCTGGTAGAGCTGCACCGAATCGTAGAACTGGAATCCGTAATTGAGCAGCTTCTGCGCTTCGATCGCGCGCGCCGATTCCGACCCGGCCCCGAGGACGACCGCCAGCAGCCGGCGCTGGCCGCGCTTGGCCGACGCGATCAGGCAGAACCCGGCCGCATCGGTGTTGCCGGTCTTCATCCCGTCGACGTACGGATCGGTCCACAGCAGCCGGTTGCGGTTGGGCTGCGTAATATTGTTGTACCGGTACTCCTTGATCGAATACAGCGGGTAGTACTCGGGAAAATCGCGGATCAATGCGGCGGCGAGGAGCGCCAGATCGTTCGCCGTCGACGTTTCCTTCGGCGCGGGCAGGCCGGTCGCGTTGACGAAATGCGTGTTTTTCATGCCGAGCCGCGCCGCCTCGCGATTCATCCGATCGGCAAAGGCGTCTTCCGATCCGGCGACGGTTTCGGCCAGCGCGATGCTGGCATCGTTGCCCGACTGCACGATCACGCCATGCAGCAGCTCGTCGACGCTCACCGCTTTTTTCGGCTCGATGAACATGCGCGAGCCTTCGGCCCGCCACGCTCTTTCCGACACATTGACCATCTGCGAAGGCGTGAGCTCCTTGTCCTTGAGCGCGCGAAAGGTCAGGTACGCGGTCATCAGCTTGGTCAGCGACGCCGGCTCGCGCGGTGCATCGGCGTTTTCGGCGGC
>DATNAR010000423.1:0-2086 GCA_035607385.1 Casimicrobiaceae bacterium | reverse complement strand
ACCACGATGATCAGCAGCGACGTGCCGCCGAAGTAGAACGGGACGTTCTTCCACGCGATCAGGAAGTTCGGGATGAAGCAGACGACGACCAGATAGAGCGAACCGATCAGCGTCAGCCGCAGCGTGATCTTCTCGATGTACTTCGACGTCTGCTCGCCGGGCCGGTATCCGGGAATGAACGCGCCGCTCTTCTTCAGGTTGTCCGCCGTCTCCCTCGGGTTGTACTGCAATGCCGTATAGAAGAAGCAGAAGAATATGATCGCCGAGGCATACAGGATTTCGTGCACCGGCTGACCCGGCGCCAGTGTCGATGCCAGGTCGCGTAGCCAGATCGTGTTCTCGCTCGAGCCGAACCACTGTCCGAGCGTCGCCGGGAACAGGATGATCGACGAGGCGAAGATCGGCGGTATCACGCCGGCCATGTTGAGCTTCAGCGGCAGGAACGACTGCTGCCCCGCGTACACCTTGTTGCCGACCTGCCGTTTCGCGTAATTGACCTGGATCTTGCGCAATGCCTTCTCGACGAACACGACAAAGGCGGTCACCGCGATGACCAGGACGGCGATGCCGAGAACCAGCAGCACCGAATAGGCGCCGGTGTTGACCTGCTCCAGCGTCTGGCCGATCGCCCGCGGCAGTCCGGCCGCGATCCCGGCGAAGATGATCAGCGAAATGCCGTTGCCCAGACCGCGCTCGGTGATCTGCTCGCCAAGCCACATCAGAAACATCGTGCCGGTGACCAGCGTCGTCGCCGACAGGAAGCGGAACGCGAGTCCCGGCTCCAGCACCAGGCCAGCTTGCGCCTCGAGGGCGATCGAGATGCCCAGCCCCTGGAAGAACGCCAGCCCCAGCGTCGCGTAGCGCGTGTACTGCGTGATCTTGCGCCGGCCCGCTTCGCCTTCCTTCTTCAGCGCTTCCAGCGTCGGGACGACCACCGTGCACAACTGCATGATGATCGACGCCGAGATGTAGGGCATGATGCCCAGCGCGAAAATCGAGAAGCGCTGCAGTGCACCGCCGGAGAACACGTTGAACAGCCCGAGGATGCCGCCCTGCTGCGAGCGGAACAGCTCGTCGAGGACCGACGCGTTGATCCCCGGCACGGGGATGTGCGTGCCGATCCGATAGACGACGAGCGCGCCGATCAGGAACAGCACGCGCTTCTTCAGGTCCGCGTAGCGGCTGCCGCTTTTCTGCGCCGGGTTGGTCGTGGCCAATTCGTTCTGCCTATTCGCTCAGGCTGCCGCCCGCGGCTTCGATCGCCGCGCGCGCACCCTTGGTTGCGGAAAGGCCCGACAGCTTTACCGCCTTGTCGAGCTTGCCCGTCTTGATCACTTTCGCCGTCTTGGCCAGCGCCGGCACGACGCCGGCCGCCTTCAGCGCCAGCAGGTCGATCTCGGTCACCGGAAGCCTGGCCAGGTCCGACAGGCGCACTTCCGCCGTGTCGTCGCGCATGCGCGAGACGAAGCCGCGCTTCGGCAGCCGCCGCTGCAACGGCATCTGGCCGCCTTCGAAGCCGACCTTGTGGAAGCCGCCGCTGCGCGAGCTCTGGCCCTTGTGACCGCGTCCCGCGGTCTTGCCGAGGCCCGAGCCGATGCCGCGGCCGACGCGGCGTCTGGCCTTGTTGCTGCCGGCCGCAGGCTTGATCGTGTTCATCCGCATCGTCGTGTCCTCGATCGCATTCCTCGGCCCGACAGGGCCAGATGGGTCCTGTTTCCGCGAAAACAACTCACGCCTTCGCCTCGGCCACCGTCAGCATGTAGCCGATCTTGGCCAGCATGCCGCGGATCTCCGGCGTGTCGGCGACTTCGACCGAGTGGCTGCGCCACTTGAGACCGAGGCCGGCGACCGTCGCCCGGTGATCGGGCTTCTTGCCCATCAGTCCGCGCACCAGCGTCACGCGCAGTCGCTTCGGTGCAGCCGAGGCATTCTTGTCCGCCGCCATGTTCAGGCCTCCGTCAGCTGCTCGACCGTCAGGCCGCGCTTGGCCGCGATATCCGCCGGCGCACTGCAGTTCTCGAGCGCGTTGAGCGTCGCGCGCACGACGTTGTACGGATTGGTCGATCCATGGCACTTGGCCAGGATG
>DATNAR010000416.1:0-8841 GCA_035607385.1 Casimicrobiaceae bacterium | reverse complement strand
CCGTTGAGCGTCGCCACGGCATCGCCGATGCGCTTGGCGATCTCCGGCGCGCCCGCGACCAGCGTTGCGAGCTGCTGCTTCAGGCGCGCCTTGTCGCGCCGGCGCTTGCCGATGCTGCGCCGCGTGGCGTTGTCGTGGGCGGGGAGTGCCGCGAACGCCCGTGCCAGATCGAGCAGCCGCTGCGCTGCGGGGTCGCTTCCCATTGCGTCCAGGGGCGCCAAGTCGCGCAGGATGGACGCATACGAACGCGGATCGAGCGGGAAGCGATGCTGAAGATAGCGGATGCTGAATTCGCCCGTGTCCGGATCGAAGCCGAGCTGCAGCTCGCCCTTGAGCAGCGTCTCGCCGTAATTGTCCGCCAGCACCGGAACCAGCACCTTTCCCGAAAGCGCCGACAATGGCGGTGTCCAGTCGATGTCGAAGTACCCGGCATACTGCGAGGCGCGGCCGTTCTCGAGCACGTCGAGCCACCAGACGTTGTCGCTGCCCATGACGCCCATGTGATTGGGCACGATATCGGCCATCTGCGCCATGCGGTGGGCGGCGAGCGAGGCGGCGAGCGCGGCGAAGTCATCCTCGCTGCCGAGCTCCGGGTTGAGCTGACTGTGGTCGACGATGTCGTAGCCGTGCGTGCTCCCGGGACGGGCCTTGAGCCAGGGCGAGAGGTAAATGTGGCTGATACCCAGGTCGGCGAGATACGGGACCAGTGCGGCGGCGTCGGCGAATCCGAAATCGCGATGCAACTGCACGCGATAGGTCGCTCGAGGAATGTTCATTCCGCGTCACGGCCGGGCGACCCGCCGTCGGCAGCGCCGCGACGCGGGTCGTGCGGCGTCCGCCGCCGCCTTTCCTTGCGCAGCATCCGGGTGAGCGCTCCAAAACGACGGTTCGACGCCCAGGATTCGAGCGGCACGCTCAGCTTGCGCCGCCAGTTCGGATATTGATCTTCGGTGGTGCTGGGCAGATTCATCTGCGTGTCCTGGCCGAAAACATCTTCGAGCTGCACGGCCATGACCGCCGATGGCGTGCGGGCCAGGAAACGGTGCACGGCGATCATCAGATCGACGGTCATGCGCCGAGGCGCGGCGGCGGCGAAAACCCCGGCGCGCTCGAGCGCGCTCAGCAGTCGTTGCCGATCGCGGGATCGCGCAGCCAGCTGCTCCGCGAGCGTTGCTTCGTCAGGATAGAGCCGCAGCCGTCTGCGTGCGGCGATGTCGCGCCCGGTCCAGAAACCCGACAGCGTCGGCAGGTCGTGGGTGCCGATGGTCACCAGCGCCTGCGGCGGATAACTTTCGGGCAGCGCGAATTCGGCATCCGCCGTACGTTCGAAATACAGCGGCCGGTACGAGAGCACTCCCGCCGCTTGGAGCCCGGCGCGCACGCCGGGAGCGATGGTTCCGAGATCCTCGCCGATGACCAGGCAACGGTTGCGCCGGCTTTCGAGCGCGACGATCCCCAGCAGCTCGGAAAAAGGATACGCGACGTAAGCCCCGTCGACCGGCACCGCTCCCTCGGGTACCCAGAACAGGCGCATCAGCGCCATCACGTGATCGATGCGCAGGGCGCCCGCGTGTCGCATCGCCGCGCGCAAGGCCGTGATGAACGGCGCGTAGCCCGCGGTCTTCAGCCGGTGCGGCAGCATCGGCGGCAGGCCCCAATCCTGTCCGCGCAGATTGAAGTCGTCCGGCGGCGCGCCGATGTGCATATTCGCCGCGTAGACGGCTGCCTGGCTCCACGTTTCCGCGCCTCCTGCGTCCGCGCCCACGGCAAAATCCCCGTACAGCCCGATGGCAAGACCGCTGGCGCGGGCCTGTTCGCTCGCCGCGCCGAGTTGCAACTCGGCCTGCCATTGCAGGTACTGGAAATAGTCGGCGCGATCGGCGTGGCGGCGAAAAAGCTCGTCGTCGGCGATGGCCGACGGCGGCCGATATTCCGCCGGCCAGCTCCGCCAGCCCCCGCGATCGCCGGTGGTCGCGGCAATGTGCTCGTGCAGTGCGTCGAACAGCCCATGCAGTTTGAGTGCCGCCCCGCGGTCCTGTTGAAAATCGCGAAAGGCGCGGCCGCGCGCGCCCGGACTCGCGCCGAGCTCGCGTTCGCGAAAGTGCTCATACAGCAGCGCGAGTATCTCTAACTTCAGTCGGGCGACCGCGGGGTAGTCGACATGGTCGGACGCCCGCAAGCGAGCGAGCGCGCTCTGGAAAGCGGGGCTGTAGACGCGTCCGCGGGCTTCCCTGCAGTCGCTGAAATCGTCGACCGCCTCGACGTCGATGTAGAGCACGTTCAGCGCGGCGCGGTTCGACGGGCTGTAGGGACTGGCCGACTCCGGTCGCGCCGGAAACAGCGCGTGCAGCGGATTGGTGCCGACGAAATCCGCGCCGGCAGCGGCGGCGACGCGGACGGCGTTGCGTAAATCGGTAAAGTCGCCGATCCCCCAGTTGCGATGCGAGCGCAGCGCATAAAGCTGCAGCGCCAAGCCCCAGACCCTGGTGCCGCTCGCGAGCAGCGCAGGGCTGTAGCAACGCGAAGGCGTGACGATCAGCGGCGACGATGCGAGCCGTGCGCGCGTTGCCGCATCGCTGATCGCCAGCGTGTGGTAGCCGACCGCCTGCGGCACCGGGATCTCCAGGCTGTTTTCGTCGCCAACGCAGAGCGTCACCCCTTGCAGGCTTTCGCCGGATTCCAGCTCGATCCGCCACTCGACCGACGCGGGCGAACCGATCGACGCTCCGAGCTCAAGCGCGATCCGCCCGGCGCGTTCGTCGACAACGAGAGCCGGTGCCGTGAGAGCGCCCGCGGACGGATCGGACTGCGCGCGCGACCCATCGTTGGCTGCCGCCGCGACATCGATTCCCATCGCTCGCAGCAGCGCAAGCTTGGTTTCGTCCGGGGTTCGCCGCGGTGCACCCCACGCATCCTCGTAGCCGGCGGCGATGCCGTAGCGCTCGCACAAACGCTCGAGGGCGGCGCTCTCATGCATTGCCGATCGCCTCGGTCGAGTCGGCGACCAACCAGGTCGTCGACCAGGGCGACGCCAGTGCCTGCGCCGCGGACTCGCCGGTCGTGTAAACGAGCTTGCGCTGCGGCAGCACAGGGGCGCGGTCGGGTACGGCGCCCAGGTTGGCGAGAAGCGTCAGCCGGGCTCCGTCGTGGGTCGACCAGTGCGCGGCAAGGCTGCGCTCGCCGGTCACGGCGAAACCGCAGCGCTCCCGATCGATTCTCGCCAGCATCGGGATCACGATGTCGCGTCTGATGCCCAGGAGCTCGCGATACCGGTCGAGCCAGCGTGCATGCTCGGCGCCCGTACTGGATTGCCAATCGAGCTTGCTTTGGGCGAACGTCGTCGTCGCTTGCGGATCGGGAATCGCCGCCGCCGACGCGGCATCGGCGAAGCGCGCGAAGCGAGTGAATTCCTCGAGCCTGCCGGCGCGCACCGCCGCGGCAAGCTCCGGCGCGAAGTCGCAGAAGTACAGGAACGGCGTCGTCGCGCCGAATTCCTCGCCCATGAACAACAGCGGCGGCGAAGGCGCCAGCAAAACGATCGCGACCGCCGCGGCGAGCGCCGCGGGCTCGGCGAGCGCAGTCAGCCGTTCGCCGAGAGCGCGATTGCCGATCTGGTCGTGGTTCTGCAGAAAAGAAACGAATGCCGTCAGCGGCAGGCCCGCGGTCGAGCTGCCGCGCCGTCGCCCACGCAGCGAGGAATACTCGCCCTGGTAGGCGAAGCCGGCGATCAGGCAGCGGCCCAGCTGCTCGAGCGGCGCATCGGCGTAGTCGACGTAGTAGCCGTCGCGCTCGCCGGTCAGGCAGGTGTGCAGGCAGTGGTGGACGTCGTCGTTCCATTGCGCCGTATAGCGCCGGGCGGTGCCGTCGGCATCGCGCGCAAGAAACGCCGCGGCATTGTCATCGTTTTCCAGGATCAGGTGGACGTGGCGGCCGCCGGCGCACCGCTGTCGCACCGTTGCCGCCAGCTCGTCGAGAAAATGCGGCACCGAGTCGTCGCGGACCGCATGCACGGCGTCGAGGCGCAAGCCGTCGAAGTGAAACTCGTCGAGCCAGTAGAGCGCGTTGTGGATGAAGAAGTCGCGCACGACGCGGCTGTCGTCGCCGTCGAAATTGATCGCATGACCCCAGGGCGTGCGGTGGCGCGAGGTGAAAAACTGCGGGGCGTAGCGAGGAAGGTAGTTCCCGACCGGCCCGAAGTGGTTATAGACGACGTCGAGAAACACCATCAGGCCGCGGCGGTGCGCGGCGGCCACCAGCTGCTTCAGCGCGGCCGGATCGCCGTAGCTTGCGTCGGGCGCGAACGGCAGAACGCCGTCGTAGCCCCACCCGCGCGTGCCGCTGAAATCGCCGATCGGCATCAATTCGAGCGCGGTAACGCCCAGCTCGCACAGGTGGTCGAGCTTGGTTTCGATCGTGGCGAACGTGCCCTCGCGGGTAAACGTACCGACATGCAACTCGTAGATGACCGCCTCGTCCCAGCGTCGCCCGAGCCAGTCTTCATCGTCCCAGTCGAAGGCGAACGGATCGACGACGGCGCTCGGCCCGTCGACATCCTGCGGGTTGTAGCGTGACGCCGGATCGGGCACCAGCAATTCCTCGTCGATCCGGTAGCGGTAGCGCGTGCCGTGTGCAGCCTCGCGCGTCGTGAGCTCGAACCACCCGCCCGAGGCCGGAGTCAGCGGCAACGGGCGCGATGCGCCGTCGAGGCACAGCCCGACGTGGCGCGCCGCCGGCGCCCAAAGCCGGAAGCGTACTGCGCCGTCGTCGAGGACCATCGCCCCGAAATCCATCTCATGCCGGCGTTTCATCGTCGCCCGGCGTGCTGCACAGCACCGCCATCGAGCGGCCCTGCAACGGATACGGCGCGCCGAACGGCAGCGGCTCAGGTGAGGGCCCATCGGCGGCGACGGCGGTATCGAGCAGCACGACCCAATGCGTCAGGCGCGGCTTCGGCAGCACAAAGGTGATCGCTTCGTGATCCGCGTTCAGCAGCAGCAGCAGGTCGTCGTCGTCGAGCGCATCGCCATGGGCGTCGCTTTCGGCCAAGCCGTGTCCGGACAGGAAAACGCCGAGGCAGCGCGCGAAGCCCTGGTTCCAGTCGTCTCCGGTGACCTCCTGGCCATCGGGATTGAGCCAGGCGATGTCCTTGGCGTCCGCCGCCACGATCGAACGGCCATGAAAGAACGTGCGGCGGCGGAAAAGCGGATGGCCGTTGCGCAACGCGACCAGGCGATGGGTGAAGTCGATCAGGTTCTGCGCCTCCGGAGAGAGCTTCCAGTCGACCCACGACAGCTCATTGTCCTGGCAATAGGCGTTGTTGTTGCCCTGCTGCGTGCGCCCCATCTCGTCTCCGCCGAGGAGCATCGGCACGCCCTGGGACAGCAGCAAGGTGGTGAGGAAATTGCGCTTTTGCTGTTCGCGCAGCGCCCGGATCGCCGGATCGTCGGTCGGGCCTTCGACGCCGCAATTCCAGCTGCGATTGTCGTTCGCGCCGTCGCGCCCGTTTTCGCCGTTTGCCTCGTTGTGCTTTTCGTTGTAGCTGACGAGATCGTGCAGCGTGAATCCGTCGTGCGCGGTGACGAAATTGACGCTTGCCGTCGGGCCGCGGCCGCGGCCCTGGAACAGATCGCTCGATCCGGACAGGCGCGAGGCGAGCTCGCCGATGACGCCGCCGTCCCCCTTCCAGTACGAGCGGACGGCATCGCGATACTTGCCGTTCCATTCGGACCAGCCGGGAGGGAAGTTGCCGACCTGGTAGCCGCCCTCGCCGAGGTCCCAGGGCTCGGCGATCAGCTTGACGTGCGCCAGGTCGGGGTCCTGGCGCACGCAATGGAAAAAACCGCTCTGCTGATCGACCAGGCGATCGGTGCGGCCGAGCGTCGCGGCAAGGTCGAAGCGGAAGCCGTCGACATGCATTTCCGTGACCCAGTAGCGCAGGCTGTCCATCACCAGCTGCAACGTCGCTGGATGCACGGTATTGAGCGTGTTGCCCGTGCCGGTGTAATCGACGTAATGGCGCGGATTTTCCGCGTCGAGACGATAGTAGACGCGGTTGTCGATGCCGCGAAACGACAGCGTCGGGCCCAGGTGATTGCCCTCGGCGGTATGGTTATAGACGACGTCGAGCAGGACTTCGATCCCGGCCGCGTGCAGCGTCTTGACCATCGTCTTGAATTCGTTGACCGCGTCGCCCGCGGCATAGCGCGTGTCCGGCGCGAAGAAGCCGATGCTGTTGTAGCCCCAGTAGTTGCGCAGGCCGCGCTGGACCAGCGCCTGGTCGTCGACGAACTGGTGGACGGGCATCAGCTCGACCGCGGTGACGCCGAGGCGCTGCAGGTGCGCGATCACCGGCGCGGTCGACAGGCCGGCATAGGTCCCGCGCAGCTGAGGGCGGATGGCGGGATGCAGCTGCGTGAAGCCCTTGACGTGCAATTCGTAGATCACCGTGTGTTCCCACGGGATTTGCGGCCGTATGTCGTTGCCCCAGGTAAACGACGAGTCGATCACCCGGCACTTGGGCATCGCGGACGCGCTGTCGCGCGTGTCGAACGACAGGTCTTCGCGCCGCCCTCCGAGGCGATAGCCGTAATGCGCGTCGGTCCAGCGCAGCGGCCCGGCCACCAGGCGGGCGTAGGGGTCGAGCAACAGCTTGTGCGGATTGAACCTGTCGCCCTGTTCCGGCGCGTACGGACCATGAACGCGGTAACCGTAGAGCTGCCCGGGACGGGCTTCGGGCAGATAGCAATGCCAGACGAAGTTCGTGCGCTCGCGAATGTCGATGCGAGCAATCTCCCGCCGGCCCTTCGGATCGAACAGGCACAATTCCACCGCTTCGGCGTTTTCCGAATACAGCGCGAAATTGACGCCGGCGCCGTCCCAGCACGCCCCTAATGGCCGGGGCTTGCCGCGCCAGACGCTGATCGGCGCGGCGGTCGCGTGCTCGCCGGTCTTCACGAAACGGCCGCAGCGACTTGCATGCGTTCGAGCAGACCGGCGATCGGAATGCGGACCCAGTCCGGGCGGGAGCCAAGCTCGTAACGCACTTCGTACAGCGCCTTTTCCAGGACGAACAGGTCGGTCAGCCGCGCCACGTCGACCGGATCGGACGGATAAGAGCTTGCACCGCCCACCGCCCGGGCGTAGGCGGTCAGGAAAGCGGCCGCGGTCTCGCGCTCCCACCGGGTCATGTGCGCGGCGGCGCGACCGCGATCGCCGGGCCTGTCGCCGGTTGCCTCGTCGAGCGCGATGGCCGCGGCGTAGCTGAACGAGCGCAGCATGCCGGCCACGTCGCGCAGCGGCGAATGCTTGCGCCGCCGCTCGTCCATCGGCCGGAACGGCTCTCCCTCAAAGTCGACGACGATGAAGTCATGCTCGACGACCAGCAGCTGGCCCAGGTGAAAGTCGCCGTGAAAACGGGTCTTGGTGAACGTCAGTGTGCGAGGTGCGAGCGCGGCGATCCGGCTCTTTACGCTTTCGCGCATCGCAAGCAGTCGTTCCGCCGCCGCGCGCACCGGCGGTGGCAGGTCGCCTTGGCGCTGCGCCAGCTGATCGAAGGTCTGATCGACTTCGGCGACGACGGCGGCGATCCATGCCGCGACGTCATCGGTGGAGACCGGTTCGGGATCGAACGCCGGATCGCCGGAGGTGACAGCGAGCGCGCGGTGTAATTCTCCGGTGCGCTGGCCGATCATCGCGACCAGCGTGAGAAAACTGGCGTGCGGCGTCGACGCGCTCGCGCTCATCGCCGCGGCGCCGGCGGCCGGCGCGGCCGCGGCGGCGCGCGCGGAAGCCGGGGCCTGCACCGGGACGGCGGCGGACGCAACGGTCGTCGCGTCCGCCGCCGGCGCCGCCGCCGGTTCAGGCAGGGCGGCTTGGGCTTCGTCCGGCTCGACCGTAAGCTGCTGATCGAGGAAGCGCCGCAAGTACTCGATGACGTAGTTCCAGCCGCTCCCCTGGTTGTGGATGTACCGCTGCAGCACCGCGAGCGCGGTGGGCCGTCCGGCATCGTCTAAGAACTGCAGCGCACCGAGCACCGGCGCGATGTTCGGGTACGGCGAAACGTCGGTCAGGAATCGTCCGACCTCGATTTCCGGATTGATGCCTTGGCGCAGCCGCCGATAGCATTTGAGCACCAGTTTTTCGTCGAGAATGACGATCGAATTGCTCTGCTCGAATGACGGGTGGCGCGCCGACCGCACTTCGACGCCGGCCGCCTCCGCGAATGCGCCGGTGTGCGTGAACGCCAGCCGGCCGCCGTGGACGGGCAGGACCAGATCGCTGCCCATCGCCTTGACGATGCTGCGGCAGAAAGCGCTGTCCCAGAACGCGTCGTAGACGACGCCGACGCGCGCGTGCTGGCGGACCTGGGCCAGCGTGCAATAGCGCAATGCCGGCATCCGCTCGACGTCGCTGTCTTCCCACGCCAGCGCCAGCGGCAATGCGTAATTCTGCGTTTGACCATCGGCGAACTCGACCTGCGCGAACCCCAGCAGCCAGCTTCCGTCCGGCGTCGTCCATTCGTCCTGCTCGGTCAGACGGGCCGCGACCATCGGCCGCCCCTTGCCGGCGAACCAGCGCCGTGTGGCAAGAAAGTCGGGAAGGATTTGGTGCTCGAGCATCGTGCGCACGCGTACGGCCATCAAGCCGCGGATGTCGCTGGGCTCGCTCGGCTGCGAGGCGAACAGCGCGCGCAGGCCTTCCGGTATCACCAGCACCGGCAGCTCGAGCGGCACCGGCCGCTCGTCGTGCCACTCGGGTCCCTTGGCGTCGGTCGCGAGCACGAACCAGTAGAACCCCCACGACGGCAACGTCAGCAGATAGGTGAGATCGCCGATCGGCGGG
>DATNAR010000415.1:0-8175 GCA_035607385.1 Casimicrobiaceae bacterium | reverse complement strand
CATTACGCGCCGACGCGGCCGAACAACCTCGCCGAGCAGCTCTCGGAGATCGAGGACGTAACCGTCAAGAAGCCGGACGCGATCCTGTTCATGGCGGTCGATCCGCGCGGCGTCGTCCCGGCGATCGAAAAGGTCAACGCCGCGGGCATCCCGCTGGTCAACTACAACGATCGCGTTCGCGGCGGCAAGTTCGTAAGCTACGTTGCCGCCGACGACTACAACCTCGGTCTCGATGCCGGGCGCTATTTGATCAAGGCGCTCGGCGGCAAGGGCAATGTCGTGATCATCGAAGGCGTCAAGGGATCGACCACCAGCGACGACCGCGTGCGCGGCTTCAACAAGGCCATCGAAGAAAACCCCGGCGTCAAGTTGCTCGCTTCCCAGCCGGCCAATTATCAGCGGCTGCAGGCGCTGCAGGTGATGGAAAACCTGATCCAGTCGAATCCGTCGATCGACGGCGTGATGGCCGCTGCCGACGTGATGGCATTCGGCGCGATCGAGGCACTGGAGGCGGCGGGCAAAAAAACGACCAGGGTCGTCGGCATCGGCGGCGTCCCGGAATCGATCGAGGCGATCAAGGCGGGAAGATTGCTCGCGACCGCGGAGTTCAACGGCTACAAGATGGGATGTCTCGCCACGATGGCCGCGCTGCGAAGCCTGCGCAAGGAACCGGTGCCCGACACCATCGTCATCAAGGGCATCGTGATCGACAAGACCACGACTGGACCGTTCGAGGTCCCGGCGGAAAAACGCACGTGCCCGAAATGGGAGGAATACGCGAAATAAGACGATCGTGCGACGCCTATTCGGCGGCCGCGCTTTCCGGCTTGGCGAGGAGGGGGCAGATGGCGGGCAATGACAGCGCCGGCGTCGCGCAGCGCATCCAAGCGGTGCACCCGCGGCCGGATCAGGAGCGATACATGCCGTACGCGCCGGCCGTTCGTGTCGCCGGACCGGCCGACATTATTTTCATCTCGGGCTCGACCTCGTCGCCGCTCTACCACCGGCATCCGCACGTCGCCGACGAGCATCGCCATCCGATCGACATCGAATCGCAGACCCGGCGTGCGATGGACGGCATCAAGCTGGTCCTCGACGACCAGGGACTGACCTGGCGGCATGTCGTGAAGGTCACCAAGTACCTGACCGACATGCGCGACATGGATGGGATGGTCGAAGTGCTGGCCGAGTACTTCGGTGACTGGAAGCCGGCCAGCACGACGATCTGCATCAACTCGCTGTCCACACCCGGCGCGCGAGTCGAGCTGGACATGATCGCCGTGCGCCCGCTGGGCTGACGGCGCGCGTGTCCTGCTTCCCGTGGCCCGCGACGATCACGACGGCGACGGATCCGGGCAGCCCGCAGCGCCGGCTCCGCTGCTGAGCCTGCGCAATGTAAGCAAGACCTTTCCCGGCGTACGTGCGCTCGACGACGTCAGCCTCGACCTTCGTGCCGGCGAGGTGCACATGCTGCTCGGCGAAAACGGCGCCGGCAAGTCGACGCTGATCAAGGTGCTCTACGGCGCGTACCGGGCCGATGCCGGAACGATCCTGTTCGAGGGCAAAGCGGTCGACATCACGCGGCCGGCCGACGCGCGGCGGCTCGGCATCGCCGTGATCTTCCAGGAATTCTCGCTCGTTCCCTTCCTCGATCTCGCGCAGAACATCTTTCTCGGGCGTGAGCCGCGCCGGCCGCTGACGCGCCTGATCGATCACGCCCGGATGCATCGCGAGGCGCGCGGCGTGCTCGACTCGCTCGGGCTCGACTACGACACGCGGGCGCTGGCCGCCGACCTCGGGGTTGCGCAGCAGCAGATGGTCGAGATCGCCAAGGCGTTGTCGCAGCGCGCCCGCATCCTGGTGATGGACGAGCCCACTGCGGCGCTGTCCGAGCGCGAGTCCAATGCATTGTTTGCGCTGATCAGGCAGCTTCGTGCCGCGGGTGTGGCGATCGTCTATATCTCGCACCGGATGCAGGAAGTCTTCGCATTGGGGGACCGGGTAACGGTGCTGCGCGACGGGCGACGCGTCGCAACGCTGTCCGCGGGCGAGGCGACGCCCGATGAGCTGATCGGCATGATGGTCGGACGCGCGGTGGGCGCCGTGTACAAGCGCCGTCAGTACGGCGCGGCGGGCAGGATCGTGCTGGATGTGCGCGGATTGACGACGGCGACCGGTGTGCGCGATGTCGATCTCAACGTGCGTGAAGGCGAGATCGTCGGCCTGTCCGGCCTGGTCGGCGCCGGACGCACGGAGGTCGCGCGCGCGGTGTTCGGCGCCGACGCCATCGTCGCCGGTGAAGTCCGTATTTCCGGCGCTTCCGTCGAAGGAGGACCCGAGCGCATTGCCGCGCGCGGCGTCGCGCTGATCCCGGAGAACCGCAAGCTCGAAGGTTTGGCGCTGAAACGCTCGGTTCAGGACAATCTGCTGGTCGCAAGTCTGTGGAAGCTTTTTCCGCACGGCTGGTATCGCGCGGGGTCGGCGCACCGGCATGCGCGCGCGCTGATCGAGCGCTTGCGCGTGACTCCGCCCGCGCCGCGGCGTCTGGTGCGGGCGCTTTCGGGCGGCAACCAGCAGAAGATCGTCATCGGCAAATGGCTTGCCGCCGGGTGCCGGCTTTTCCTGTTCGACGAGCCGACCCGCGGCATCGATGTCGGCGCCAAAAGCGAGATCTTCGCGCTGATCGAGGATCTGGTCGAACGCGGCGCCGCCGTCCTGCTGATCAGCTCCGAGCTGACCGAAATCGTCCACGTGTGCGATCGCGCGTATGTGATGCGCGCCGGCAGGATCGGCGGCGAGCTAGGAAGGGCGGAGCTGTCGGAGGCGAATATCCTGCGGCTGGCAATGCACGAAACCTAGATGCCAGCCTTTGCTTCCTCGCGCTCGGTCGAGCGGCGTGTACGCCCGCTGCCGGCGATCCTTCCGATCGGCGTGTTGCTGGTGGCGGGTGCGCTTTTCGCCGTCAACGGCTTCGCCTCGGCGCGCAATCTGGCCAACCTCGGCTTGCAAGCGTCGATCCTGCTGATGCTCGCGATGCCGATGACCTTGATCATCATGAGCGAGGGACTCGACCTTTCCGCCGGCGCGGTGCTGAGCCTGTGCAGCGTCGTCATGGCCGAATCGCTCGCCGGCGGGCACGGCATCGCGAGCGCGCTGGCCGCGTCGATCGCGGTCGGGCTGGCCTTCGGGCTCGCCAACGGCGCAATGGTCTCGCTGCTGGCCTTGCCTCCCTTCGTCGTGACGCTGGGGACCTTGGGCATCGCCGAAGGCGCATCGCTCGTGTTGACCGAGGGCAACGCCGTATCGGGATTGGGCTCGGCCATAGCAACGCTGTATGCGCTCGACGTCTTCGGCCTGCCGTTTCCGCTGCTGGTTGCGCTGGCGACGTGGCTGGTCACTTACCTGCTGCTGCATTACACGCGCTTCGGCACCTACGTTTTCGCGATCGGCGGCAATCGCGACGCGCTGGTGCTCGCCGGCGCGCCGGCGTGGGCGTACCACATCGCTATCTACGCCTTCGGCGGACTGGTCTCCGGCGTGGCGGCGCTGCTGTTGACCGGCCGCATGAACGCCGCGCATCCGACGGTGGCGATCGGGATGGAGTTCGACGCCATCGCCGCGGTCGTGCTTGGCGGCACTTCGTTCGAGCGCGGCGACGGCCGCCTGCTCGGCACCGTCCTGGGCGTCGCGGCGATCACCGTGCTGCGCAATGCGCTCGACCTTCTGGGCGTCGAGTCGTCGCTGCAGGTCGTGTCGATCGGCGCGCTGATCCTGCTGGTGATCATCATCGACAGTCTGCGCAAGAGCCGTCGCGTGCGGGCGGCATGATGTCAGGCGCGCCCGAAACTGCGGTGCACCCGGGCGGGCAGTGGCGGCATCGTCTGGGAGGGGACGCCGGTGCGCTCGTGCTGCGGGCGGCGTTGATCGTGCTTGTCGGACTGGCGCTCGCGCTGGCCAGCGACGCCTTCCTGTCGATGGCCAATGTGCTCAATGTCCTGCGCCAGGCGAGCCTCATTTTCCTGCTCGCCGCGGGCCTCACGCTGGTGATCCTGTGCGGCGGCTTCGATCTGTCGGTGGCCGCGAACCTGACCTTGTCGGCCTGTCTCGCCGCCGGCGTGATCAAGTCGGGGCTCCCGCCATGGCTGGGCGTGGCGACTGCGCTGGCGTGCGGGACGGCGGCCGGCGCGATGAATGGGCTTGCGGTGACGCTGCTGCGACTGCCGCCGTTTCTTGCGACGTACGCGATGCTGTGGATATTGCAGGGGCTGGCGTTCCACTACATGGGCGGACAGGAGATCTTCGGCTTTCCGCCGGGATTTCGCGCGCTGGGCACCGGCTTCCTGTTCGGCGTCCCGGTGCCGGTCTATCTGATGGCCGCGGTGCTGATCGCCGCGACGGTGTTCCTGCGCTCGACCAATGTCGGACAGGAAATCTATGCGATCGGCGCCAATCCCGAGGCGGCGCGGCTGTCGGGCGTTCCGGTGCGGCGCCGGCAGATGCTGGTCTACATGCTGAGCGGGCTGATGTCGGGCCTCGCCGCGGTCGTCTTCCTGGCGCGGGTCAACGCCGCCGACTCGGGCATGGGCGAGCCGCTGCTGCTGCCGGTGATCGCCGCCGTGCTGATCGGCGGCACCTCGCTCTTCGGCGGCGTCGGGAGCGTGCTGGGCACGGTGCTGGGCGCAATCATCCTCGCGCTGGTCATCAACGGCATGAATCTGCTCGACATCCGCGCGCAGTGGCAGCCGCTGGTCGTCGGCGTCGTGCTGCTCGCCGCAGTGATGGTCGACCTGGTCGGCCGCGGGCGGCGCGAGCGCATCGGCTGAGAGGCGAGTCGCTCGAGCTTCAGGCAAGCCCGTCGCTGACCGGAACGTTCTCCGGCTCGAGCTCGATGCCGGACGCACGCGCCTGCAGCACGATCAGCTTGGCGAAGTCCTCGTCGCCTAAGCCCAGTCCGAGCAGTGCCTGCACCTGGTCGCGGGTGATCGATGCGAGCGGCATCGGCACGTCGAACTCACGCCCAGCGTGTAACCCCAGGTCGAGGTCCTTGCGCAACAGCGCCGGCGTGAACGTCACCTTGAAATCCAGGTTGACCAGCGCCGGCGTCTTGTAGCGCGTGAAGGTCGAACCCATGACGCTCTGATTGATGAAGTCGAGAAAAGCGTGGCGCGGCACGCCGGCTTTTTGCGCCAGTATCGTGATCTCGGCCAGCGACTGGATGACGACGCCGAGAAAAACGTTGTGACAGATCTTGACGATGCGCGCGAGCTCGCCTTCGCCGACATAGCTCGCCGCCGGCGCGATCATTCGGAGATACGGCAGCGCGAGCTCGAATGCCGACCGCGGGCCCGAGCAGACGAACGACAGCCGTCCGGCCTCGATCACCTTGGCGTTGCCCGAAACCGGCGCCGCGAGAAGGTCGATACCGCGCGCGGCGAGCAGCGACCGGAGCTCGGCCGAGCCTTCGAGCGAGATCGACGAGCATTCGACGACGAGACGGGTGCGCGGCGTTTTCGCCGCGAGCAGCCCGCCGGGACCGGCGATCACCTCGCGCACGTCGTCCCAGGTCGACACCATGACAAATACGATGTCGCAGGCCGCAAGCTCGGAAAGGGTCGATGCGATTTTCGCGCCGTGCCGGGCCAGCGGCTCGGCTTTGGCGCGGGTGCGGTTCCATACGGTCAGATCGGCGCCTTGTTTCGCCAGCCGCGCCGCCATCGCGTGGCCCATGCGCCCGATGCCGATCCAGCCGATGCGCGCGGTGCCGGCCATCGCGAGTCGCTCAGGCAGGAGCATCCATGCCGAAAGGCATGTCCATCGCAAACAGCCAGTGCCCGGCCGGTTGCCTGCGCGCGACTTCGACCGCGTTGCCGCTCATCGTCGTCGGCTTGCCGTCGGGTCCGGTCAGCGCGAGCGTCCACTGGTTTGCCAGCAATGCGATATCGCCGGTCTGTGCCACCAGCTTGCCCGACGTCGTTATCGTCGGCTTGGCGGCGAGGAATCCGGCCAGCGCTTCACGTATCGCCGCAGTGCCGATGACGACGTTGCCCGGCGATGGCATCAGCGCCGCCTGCGGCTCGTACAACGCGACCAGTGCATCGAGGTCGCCGGCGTTGAGTGCCTGCTCGAACAGCTGATCGAGCTCCACCGGATTGTTCTTGACCATCGTTTCTTCTCCTCAGTAGGGATTGGCGATCGGGAGCTCTTCGGCCGGATAGAGCGAAATGATCTTCGGCCCGTCCGGCGTCAGGATCACTTCCTCCTCGATGCGTGCGGCCGAGATGCCGTCGCTCGCGGGACAATAGGTTTCCACGGCGAACACCATGCCGACCTTGAGCTCGATCGGCTCCTTCAGCGAATTCAGCCGCGAGATCAGCGGCCTCTCGTGCAGGCCCAGGCCGAGGCCGTGACAGAAGTTGAGACCGAAGGCTTCCATCTCGCTGGAAAAGCCGATGTCGCTCGCCTTGGGCAGTGCGCGCGCGATCTTGTCGGTGGTGACACCGGGTTTCAGCGCCGCGATCGCTTTGTCCATCCATTCCCGCGCCTTGCGGTACGCGGTGCGCTGCGCCGACGTCGCCCGGCCGACGTTGAACGTGCGGTAATAGCAGGTGCGATAGCCCATAAAGGACTGGATGATGTCGAAGAACGCCTGGTCGCCGGGCCGGATCAACCGGTCGGTGAAATTGTGCGGATGCGGGCTGCAGCGCTCGCCCGAGATCGAATTGATCGCTTCGACGCAGTCGCTGCCCATGCCGTAAAGGCGCGCAGTGGCCAGGGCGACGATCTCGCTCTCGCGTAGACCCGGCTTCAGCGCCTCGGCGATGTCCTGGTAGACGCCGTCGACCATCGCGGCGGCCATGTTGAGCAGCGTCAGCTCGTCGATGTTCTTGACCTCGCGCGCCTGGAGCAGCGTCTGTTGCCCGTCGCGCACTTCGATGCCCAGCTTCTGCAGCTCGAACAGCATTGGCGGCTCGACGACGTCGAGGCCCAGCGGCATGTTGCCGACGCCTTCGGCATCGAGCAGCGACTTGATCTCGCGCGCGGCGTCGCGAAAGAGCGTGATGTCCCCGCCGGTCGCGCCGCGCAATCCGAGCAATCCCGCGCGGCAGTGGTCGTGCTGCAGCCACGGCGCGTGCATCCGATGGTGCTTGGCGGCCGAACCGAAATCCCAGATGTACGGATCGCCGTTGCCGGTGAGCAGCGCGTAGCGCGTCAGCTTGTCGCGCGCCCACTCGCCGATGACAGTGCTGGTGATGTAGCGAATGTTGTGCTGGTCGAAGCACAGCAAGGCACCGAGCCCCGATCCGGCCAGCGCGGCGCGCGTGCGCGCGAGCCGATAATCGTGCAGGCGGCGGAAATTGATCCTTTCCTCGAAGTCGACCTGCGTGTGTCCGGGCGCCTGCAACGGGCGATCCCAGCGGTACGAGGGATCGATGTCATCGGGCCGGATGATCTTCGGGTCGCTGCGTTTTTTCTGAGCCATGCGATGGGCATCGTCCGGTCGTTGTCAGCGGGGGAATGCCTTGTCGTAGAAGGTGAGATCGACGTAGCGCGCCGGGTCGCTCAAGGCTTTGGGCGGCGTCGCATACTTGCTGCGCAGCGCGAGCACCGTGGCGATGCCGGCCAGGTCGGGCCGGGCGTCCCGGGTGATGCCGCCGGGCTGCGCCAGCAAGAGATCGTACGATTGCCGGGCGAGCGCCGGCGTCATGTCGCGGATGTTGGCGACCAGCAGCGCCTCGACGATTTCGCGGTTGGCGGGCTGATAGAGCCATTCGACGCCGGCGCGGTATGCCTTCAGGAAGCCGATCAACGCCGCCTCGTGCGCCGCTGCCCATGAACGCCGGACGAAACCGGTGGTGCCCTGGTAGGGCCCCAGCATGTCCGCGCTCGCCAGAACGCGGTAACCGCGATTCTGCGCCAGCAACTCGAAAGGCGTGCGCAGCAACGTGGCGTCGTGCTTGCCGCCGACGAGCTCGGTATAGCGATTCGACGTTCCGCCGGCGCGCACGTAGTGGACGTCGTTGTCGGCGAGCCCGTTTTTCGCCACCAGCTCGCGCAGCACGAACGCGGCGCCGGTGGTCAACGCGTCGACCGACAGCGTTTTGCCCTTCAGGTCGGCAAATGTTCGTACGCCCGGAGCCGCCACCACCGAAAGGAACCCGCCGTCACCGCCGAGGA
>DATNAR010000412.1:0-2443 GCA_035607385.1 Casimicrobiaceae bacterium | reverse complement strand
GCAGTCGGCCCTGCAGCGCCTGTTCCGCGGTGACGTTGACGTCGACCATGCGGAAATCGAGTTTGGCGGTCTTGCCGAGCAGCTCCTTCAGGCGGGTCGGGTCCTGCAGGCCGGGCACCTGCACCAGGATACGGTCGGTCCCTTGCCGCTGGATCAGCGGTTCGACGGTGCCGAGTTCGTTGATGCGGCGCTCGATGATCTGGATCGATTGCTCGACCGCCTGCCGCACCCGCTCGACGATCGCGGGATCGGTGACGGTGAGCCGGATCAGGTTGCCGTCATTGCCGACGTCCAGCGTGCGCTGGCCGGTGGTGCCGAGAAAGCCGCCGAGCGGCTGCGACAGCTCGCGCAGCTTGGCGAGCGCCGTCTCGACCTGGTTGGCCTCGCGCACGCGCACCTCGACGCTGTTGCCGCGCACCACCAGGCCGGTATAGCCGACGCGCGCGTCGCGCAGCACGCGCCGCACGTCGTCGCGCAGCGATTCCAGTTTCTCCTTGCGCACCGCGGCGGTGTCGACCGCGAGCAAAATGTGCGAGCCGCCCTGCAGATCGAGCCCGAGCACGACGTGGCGCTGCGCCCATTTCGGCCAGCTCTGCACGGTCTTTTCGGAGATGAAGTTGGGGAACGCGAACAGACAGACGACGAGCGCCGTCAGCACGATCGCCATCGCCTTCCAACGCGTGAAATAGAGCATGGTCGTTCGACTGGGTGCCTAAGCGGCGCCGGCGGCGCTCAACCGGCCGCCGCCTCCTCTTTCACCGGTTCGCCTTTGGCGCGGACGTCGCTCAGCATGCTGCGCATTTGGCGGATGCGCACGTCGTCCGCGATTTCGATCTCGATCTGCTCTTCGTCGATCACTTTCGTGACCTTGCCGACCAGCCCGCCATTGGTGACGACGGTGTCGCCGCGCCGCACGTTCTTGACCATCTCCTGATGCGTCTTCACGCGCTTCTGCTGCGGGCGCAGGATCAGGAAATACATGATCACGAAAATCAGCACGAAGGGCAAAAGCGACATCAGCATGCTGCCGTCGCCGCCGAACGGGGAAGCGCCTTGTGCGAAGGCGGGCGTAATCCACATCGGGTAAGATCCTCGACATCGAAGAGCACGGCGGCCGGCTTTCCGGCCCGTTGCCCGCACCCCTCGAATTCGCGCGGACTATAACCGGCACGGCCCCAATTGCAACGCCGCGCCAGCCCTCAAAAGGGCCGATTCTCAGGGCTATCCGCAATGCCAGCCTTGCTTGCCGGCAGAGCGCCCGCTAAGAGCAGCGCCAAGTTCCGGTAAAAGTCCCGCGTCATGGCCAAATCAAAATCAAAGCCGAAAGCGAAGTCGAAAGCGCCGCGCCCGTCGGGCGAGCGCGACGTATTCCTGCGCATCGCCGAGGCGCTCGATCGGCTAGCGCCGCCGGCTGCCACCCTGCCCGATTTCGCCAAAGCCGACGCCTATGTCTGGCATCCGGACGGGCGGCTCGCGCCGGTTGCGCGCGTCAACCGCGTCGGCATGTCGCTGCTCAAGGGCATCGACCGCGTGCGCGATCTATTGCTGGAGAATACCGAGCGTTTTGCCAAAGGCCTGCCGGCCAACAACGCGCTGCTGTGGGGCGCGCGCGGCATGGGCAAGTCGTCGCTGGTGAAGGCCGCGCATGCCGCGGTCAACACGGCGCTCGCCAAAGGCGCGCTCAAGCTGGTCGAAATCCACCGCGAGGACATCGAAACGCTGCCCGAGCTGATGGCGATCGCGCGCAACGCGCGCTATCGCTTCATCGTGTTCTGCGACGACCTCTCGTTCGACGCCGAGGACACCTCCTACAAGTCGCTCAAAGCGGTGCTGGAAGGCGGCATCGAAGGCCGGCCCGACAACGTGATCTTCTACGCCACCTCCAACCGCCGTCATTTGATGTCGCGCGACATGATGGAGAACGAGCGCGCGACCGCGATCAATCCGGGCGAGACGATGGAGGAGAAGGTCTCGCTGTCCGACCGTTTCGGGCTGTGGCTCGGCTTCCACCGTTGCAGCCAGGACGAATATCTCGCGATGGTCGAAGGCTACGTCGCGCACTACAAAATCCCGGCCAAAGGCGAGAGCCTGCAGAGCGCGGCGCTGGAATGGGCGACCACGCGCGGCGCCCGCTCCGGCCGTGTCGCCTGGCAGTTCGTGCAGGATCTGGCGGGCCTGCTCGGCGTCGCGATCAAAGATTAGGCATCGCGAAAGACGGCAGCGTTGTCGCGATCGACCAGCCGGGACTTTCAGGCGCCGTTGAGATACTTGGTCGGATCGACCGGCACCGAGCCCTTGCGGATCTCGAAGTGCAGCTGCGGCGCGCTGACATTGCCGGTCTGCCCGGCATGGGCGATCACCTGGCCGCGCTTGACGGTGTCGCCCTTCTTCACCAGCAACTCGCTGGCATTGGCGTAGGCCGACACATAGCCGTTGGCGTGGC
>DATNAR010000399.1:0-5000 GCA_035607385.1 Casimicrobiaceae bacterium | reverse complement strand
GAGCTCGATCGCGGCGTGCATCAGCGCCGTGCCGACGCCGCGCCGCTGCCGGTCGTCGCGCACCGCCATGCCGACGTCGCCGACATGCCTGCGCCGCGGCGACTTCGAGGCGGCGCGCAAGCCCAGATTGCCGACAACTTCGCCGGCGATGGTGGCGACCAGCAGGTAATCGGTGGAAACACCTTCGGCCAGCCGCCGGCGCCACATCTCCACCGACGGGTACGGCAGCTGCAGCGTTCCCGCGATCGCCCGGGTGCCGAGGAAGGTGGCATGGATCGCCTCGGCGTCGCTCGGCTCGGCGCGGCGCACGACCACCGGATGACCGGCGATGCTCATGATCTTGCGGCCCTCGTGCCTTCGAGCGGTCGGCCGGCACTCATTGCAATGCGGCGAGAACGCCGTCTCCTAGGGCCCGCGTCCCGATGGCGCGCTCGCCCGGCAAAGCGATGTCGCGCGTCCGCAGGCCCTGCGCCAGCACTTTGCGCACCGCGGCTTCGATGCGCGCGGCGATGTCGGCACGATCGAAGCTGTGACGAAACATCATCGCCAGCGACAGGATCGTCGCCAGGGGATTGGCCTTGTCCTGTCCGGCGATGTCCGGCGCCGATCCGTGGATCGGCTCGTAGAGACCCTTGCCGTTCGCATCCAGCGAAGCCGACGGCAGCATGCCGATCGAACCGGCGAGCATCGACGCCTCGTCGGACAGGATGTCGCCGAAGATATTGCCGGTCACGATGACGTCGAACTGCTTCGGATTGCGCACCAGCTGCATCGCCGCGTTGTCGACGTACATGTGCGAGAGCTCGACATCCGGATACGCGGCGCCGACCGAGGTCACGATTTCGCGCCAGAGGATCGACGTATCGAGCACGTTGGCCTTGTCGACCGAGCACAGCTTCCTGCCGCGCTTGCGCGCGATCTCGAAGCCGACCTGGGCGATGCGACGGATCTCGGACTCGCTGTAGACCATCGTGTCGAAGCCCTCGGTCTCGCCGGCGGCGTTGCTTCGTCGTCCGCGCGGCAGGCCGAAATAGATGTCGCCGGTCAACTCGCGCACGATCATCAGATCGAGGCCGGCGACGACCTCGGGCTTGAGCGTCGACGCGTCGGCGAGCTCAGGGTAAAGGATCGCCGGGCGCAGATTGGCGAACAGGCCAAGTGATTTGCGCAGCGCGAGGATCCCTTGCTCGGGCCGCAGCGCGCGCGGCAGGGTGTCGTAGCGCGGTCCGCCGACGGCGCCGAGGAGGATGGCGTCGGCGCGGCGCGCGAGCGCGAGCGTCGCATCGGGCAACGGCCGCCCGGTTGCGTCATAGGCGGCGCCGCCGATCGGTGCGGTCTCGAGAGAGAGATCGACGCCCTCGGAGCGCAGCCGCTCGAGTACGCGGACGGACTCGGCGACGATTTCGACCCCGATGCCGTCGCCGGGGAGCACGGCGATCTTCATCGCCGCCCCCGTCTGGGCGGCCGCAGAGCGCGAGGAGCAGCTTCTAGTGGTGTGCTTCGCTCCGTCGTCGTCTCTTCATCCGTTCGTCCGGTCAGAAGAGCCACGGTTGCTCGACTTTTCGCTTGGCCTCGAACGCGGCGATTTCGCCGGCGTGCGTCAAAGTCAAGCCGATCTCGTCGAGGCCGTTGAGCAGGCAGTGCTTGCGAAACGGCTCGACATCGAACTTGAACGTCGCGCTGCCGTCGGGCGTAGCCACCGTCTGCCGCTCGAGATCGATCGTCAGCCTGAATCCGGGAAACGCCGCGACCTCGTCGAAAAGCCGCGCGACCTCGCTTTCCGACAGCACGATCGGCAGCAATCCGTTCTTGTAGCAATTGTTGAAAAAGATATCGGCGTACGACGGAGCGATCAGGGCGCGAAAGCCGTAGTCGGCGAGCGCCCAGGGCGCGTGCTCGCGCGAGCTCCCGCAGCCGAAATTGCGCCGCGCCAGCAGGATCTGGGCGCCGCGGTAGCGCGGCTGATTGAGCGCGAAATCCGGATTGATCGGGCGCTTCGAGTGATCGACGCCGGGCTCGCCCCTGTCCAGATAGCGCCACGCGTCGAACAGGTTCGCGCCGAATCCCGAGCGATTGATCGACTTCAGAAACTGCTTCGGAATGATCGCGTCGGTGTCGACGTTGGCGCGGTCGAGCGGCGCCACCAGGCCGGTCAGGATGCGAAACGGCTGCATCTGTCGATCCTTTAGGAATGTCGACGCACGTCGACGAAATGCCCGGCGATCGCCGCTGCGGCGGCCATGGCCGGACTGACCAGATGCGTGCGGCCGCCGGTGCCTTGTCGCCCTTCGAAATTGCGGTTCGACGTCGACGCGCAGCGCTCGCCGGGCTCGAGCCGATCCTCGTTCATGGCGAGGCACATCGAGCAGCCGGGCTCGCGCCATTCGAAGCCGGCGGCCATGAACACGCGATCGAGCCCCTCGCGCTCGGCTTGCGCCTTGACCAGGCCGGAGCCGGGCACGACCATCGCCACCTTGACGTTGTCCGCCTTGTGCCGGCCGCTGACGACCGCGGCGGCCGCGCGCAGATCTTCGATGCGCGAGTTGGTGCACGAGCCGATGAAAACCTTGTCGATGCGTATGTCGGTCATCGGCGTGTTCGGGACGAGCCCCATGTACAGCAGCGCGCGCTCGATGCCGTCGCGACGCATCGGATCGCGCTCCTTGTCGGGGTCGGGCACGCGGCCTTCGATCGTCGTCACCATTTCCGGCGACGTGCCCCAGGTCACCTGCGGGGCGATCGTCGCGGCATCGATGCTGACGGTGCGGTCGAACTTCGCGCTCGGGTCGGACTTGAGCGTGCGCCAGTACGCGACCGCGCGTTCCCACATTTCGCCCGACGGCGAGAACGGCAGTCCCTTGAGATAGGCGATCGTCTTGTCGTCGACCGCGATCATCCCGGCGCGGGCGCCGGCTTCGATCGACATATTGCACACGGTCATCCGCCCTTCCATCGATAGCGCTTCGATCGCCGGACCGCCGAACTCGATCGCGTAGCCGCTGCCGCCCGCGGTGCCGATCTTGCCGATCACCGCGAGCGCGATGTCCTTGGCCGTACAGCCGAACGGCAGCGCGCCGTCGACCCTGACCAGCATCGACTTCGACTGCCGCGTCAGCAGGCATTGGGTCGCCAGCACGTGCTCGACCTCGGTGGTGCCGATGCCGAAGGCGAGGCAGCCGAACGCGCCGTGCGTGCTGGTGTGCGAGTCGCCGCAGACGACCGTCATCCCGGGCAGCGTCGCACCGTTCTCGGGTCCGATGACATGCACGATGCCCTGCCGCCGGTCGCGAAACGGAAAATAGGCCTTGGCGCCGTACTGCCGCATGTTGGCGTCGAGCGCGTCGACCTGCACGCGCGAGGTCGGGTCCTCGATGCCGCGATCCCAGTGCTGCGTCGGCGTGTTGTGATCGGCGGTTGCCACGATCGATCCGACGCGCCACGGCTTGCGCCCCGCAAGCTTCAAACCCTCGAACGCCTGCGGACTCGTCACCTCGTGCACCAGGTGGCGATCGATGTAGAGCAGTGCCGTGCCGTCGGCTTCGCGGCGAACGACATGGCTGTCCCACAGCTTGTCGTAGAGGGTACGGGCGGTCATCGGCAGACGCGTAGCGGATTGGTGAACTTTGAATTATTGCACAGCAGCAACGCGGCGGTAAGCGGAGGCGGTCAGGCGGCGACGCCCTTGGCCGCCAGCCAGCCGGCGATGTCGGCCCCCACCCGGGCTGCGTAGGCGTCGAACGTCGGCACGTCGAGCGAGCGAAGCCAGGTCAATTGGCGCCTGGCGAGCTGGCGCGTCGCTGCGGCGCCGCGCTCGCGCAGCGCGTCGCGGTCGCCGTCGCCATCGATGAATTGCCACGCCTGCCGATAGCCGACGCAACGCATCGACGGCATCGACGCGTCGAGGCGGAAGCGCCGGCGCAGGCCGGCCAGCTCGTCGACGAGACCGGCGGCGAGCATGGCATCGAACCGGGCCGCGATGCGCCGATGCAGCTCTGCCCGGTCGTTCGGCACCAGCGCCAGCGACACGATGCCTCCTTCGGCCGGACTCTGCCGCGCGCCTCGGAGCGCCGAGATCGGCCGGCCCGACAGTTCGTAGACCTCGAGTGCGCGCTGGATCCGCTGGCCGTCGGCCGGGCCGAGGCGCGCCGCCGTCGCGGGATCGACCCGCGCGAGCTCGGCATGCAGCGCCGGCCAGCCTTCGTCGGCCGCGCGGGCGTCGAGCCGCGCCCTGACCGCAGCGTCTGCCGGCGGCAAATCCGACAGGCCTTCGCGCAGCGCCTTGAAATAGAGCATCGTGCCGCCGACCAGCAGCGGAATGTGTCCCCGCGCGCGAACGCCGGCGATAGCAGCAAGCGCATCGCTGCGAAAGCGCGCCGCCGAGTAGGGCTCGTCGGGATCGATCAGGTCGAGCAGATGGTGCCTGACCCGAGAGCGGGTCGCGGCGTCGGGCTTGGCGGTGCCGATGTCCATGCCGCGATAGACCTGCGCCGAATCGACGCTGACGATCTCGACCGGCAGCTTTGCCGCGAGCTCGAGCGCGACCGCCGTCTTGCCCGATGCGGTCGGGCCCATCAGCAAAACCGCCGGCGTCATCGGCCGCGCATGAACAGGCGGTCGAGGTCGGCCAGCGTCAGCTGGTACCAGGTCGGCCGCCCGTGATTGCACTGCCCCGCCCGCTCGGTCGCTTCCATCTCGCGCAGCAGCGCGTTCATCTCCGCGATGCCCAAGGCGCGGTGCGCGCGCACCGCGCCGTGGCAGGCCATCGTCGACAAGAGCTCGTCACGCTGCACCGTCAGCACGCGGCTGCCGCCGAATTCGCGCACGTCGGCGAGCACTGCGCGCGCCAGCGCGACGGTATCGGCATCGGCGAGCAGCGCCGGAACACCGCGCACCGCGAGGGTCGACGGGCCGAGCACCGACAGCGAGAATCCGAGTGCGGACAGGATCTCGGCGTTTTCGTCGGCGGTCGCAACATCGAGCGGATCGGCCGCGAACGTCGC
>DATNAR010000366.1:0-12572 GCA_035607385.1 Casimicrobiaceae bacterium | reverse complement strand
TGCGCAAATCGCGGACTTCGAGGAGCACCGTCATCGCTGACGGCGCGCGGCCTGGAAACGCTCGACTTCGGCTTCGATCGCTGTGCGATCGGTGACTCCGGCGGGACGTGCAGCGCTCGGAAGGCAGGCGAGGAACGGCTGATAGCGCTCGAGGCTCACTTCATACAGACGCTGCAATTCGGCGATAGGGTTCGGGTGGTCGTCGACGCGGAGGTCGAGAAACGGATAGATCTCGGTCGTGTGGATCAGCAGCGCTGCCGCCTGCCTGCCGCGCTTGTCGCCGCCGGCCGCCTCGCCCGCCTCCATCGCGGCCAGCAATCGCTCGGCGAACGAAAGCTTAGCGGATGCCTCGTAGGCGCGCGCGGTCTCGTCGAGCACGGCCGGCCCGGTGAGCATGTTGCCGGCGACCGAGAAACCTTCGTGCGCGCGATGGCCGCACCAGTCGATGCACAGCGCGCCGGTGTGGCCGGCGCTGTGTCCCGCTCGATCGATCAGATGGAGCTGGCGATGCTCACGGCCTTCGTCGGCGGAGACGAGACGGGCGATGGCATCGACCGCGGCGACGCCCTGCTCGAGCAGATCGAGTCCGGCCGGACCGTAGCCGGGATTGACCAGCGCCTGCGTCGACAGTGCGCCGATGCGGCTGCGCACGTGGGGACACAATGCGCCGACGGCAAAAAACCGGCTGGCCACGGCGACACCGAACGCCCCATCCGCATCGCGCGCGACGATCGACCAGGTCACGGCAGCCTACGCGCGCGCCGCCGCGGCCGGGTCAATCGAGACAGGAGAAACCGAGAAACTCGGACGGGTCGTCAGCATGCGCATGCCCGAAGCTGATGCGTCCACGGCCGCGCAGCATAAGCTCTTCGCGCCGAATCATGATCTCGGGTTCGCCTTCGATGCTTATCCAGCTGCCGTTCGAGCTGTGGTCGATGAAAACGAATTTGTCGCGGCGGCGCTCGATGCGCGCGTGCATGCGCGAGGCCTTGCGGTCGGCAATCACGACGTCGCTCTGCAAGTCGCGCCCGAGCGTCAGCACCGAATGCGCCTCGCCCAGCTCGATCTTGCGCAGCCCGTGCACCAGCTTGACCATCGCCGGCGCCACCGCGGCCCGCGGCGACATCGCGGTCAGCTCGTCTTCGGAGTCCTGCCACAGCAGCTCGAACAGGCCGATGTCGCGCTCCTTGCCTTTCACTGTCTGCGCCGCGTGGTCACGCGTGCGCCCGCGCAGCACCGGCGAGAGCTCGGCGACGGTTTGCGCGGTCGTGAAAATCTGGCCGCCGGCGGCGAACGATGTCATGCGCGCGGCGACGTTGACCGCGTCACCGAAAACGTCGCCGGCTTCCTCGATCGTCGGGCCGGCATGGAAGCCGATGTGCATCGACAATCCGGTGCCGCGGCTGGTTCGCTGCGACGACACCCGCATCTGGATCTCGATGGCTGCCTGCGCCGCCGCATCCGACGTCGGAAACGTCGCCAGGACCTCATCGCCTATCGTCTTCACCACATGGCCGCCGGTATCGCTGCACACGCGCTTGACGATCGCCAGGCAGCGGTCGATCGTCTGCTGCGCGTCGGCGTTGCCAAGCATTTCGTACAGCTTGGTGCTGCCGGAAACGTCGGCGAACAGGACGGCGAGATTGCGCGTGGAGGTCGTCATGCGGCGATTGCCCGTCGGATCGTCACAAGTATAAGGCAAGACATCGGCGGCGGCCCCGGCAGCCTTCGCGTCCGCGGAGTATTCACGTTGACTTGACGGGGGTGCCGGCCTAGTATGCCCCTACGTCGCCACCGCTTCGCCCATCGGCCTGACGGACCCCGTAATGAAACGATCGTTGACCTGGCTTGCCGGTTTTTTATTCCTGATCGCCGTGCCTTGTTTCGGCGGCGAGACCGGCGCGGTAACTCTGCTGTTCGGCCAGCCGAAGCTGCTGCGCGGCACGACCTGGTTCAATCTGAAGGAAGGTGTCCGCCTGCGCGATGGTGACGTCATCGACCTGCCGGCATCGGGACAGCTGCAGATCGAATTCGCCGACGGCGGCGCTGTCGGCATCATCGGGCCCGGCGCGCTCTACATCATCGCCGCCTCGGCGCGCGACGCCAAGCAGCCGGGATCGACCGAGTTCCAGCTCACCCGCGGTTGGCTGAAATTCGCGACCAAGCCGCCGGGGCCACGGCTGCGCGTGCGCACGCCGCTGGGGACGATCGCGACCTCGGAGGCGGTCGCCGTCGTTCACGCGGGCGACGGTTTCGAGGCGTTCGTCGAGACCGGGGCGGTGCGGTTGTCCGACGTCGGCAAGATCGAGCTGACCGGCGGCGAGATCAAGGCCGGCGGATTCGCAAGCAGGTCGGCGGGCAAGCCCTTGACCACCGAACGGCGCCCTCCGGCGACGTTTGTCGCCGCGCTGCCGCGCGATTTCATGGATCCGTTGCCCGTGCGCGCGGCCCGGTTCGCATCGACGAAGGTCGACCCGGTTGCCGACCACGAAGCGACTTTCGCCGAGGCGCAGCCCTGGCTGACGGGACCGTATCGCGCCAGCTTCCTCAAGCGCTTCCAGGCGAGGCTGGACGACCCGGCTTTCCGCGACGCGATGGCGAGCAGCGGCAAGGCACCGCCCGAGTGGAGCGCAACGACGGCGCCGCCGAAGGCGGAAGCGCCGCCGCCGCCGCCGGCGGCCAAGGCGGAACCCGAGCGGAAGTTCCGCTGGCCGTGGGAAAAATAGAGCGAACAGGCGGACACACGTGAAGCTGATATGGAAATTCAACATCGCGATACTGGCCGTCGCAGCCGTCACCTTCGCTTTGGCGGCGGTAGTCTCGTACACGGTGCTGCATGCCAATGCCCGCGATGAAGTATTGCAGAACGCCCGCGTGATGATGGAGTCGGCCAATGCGTCGGGCGATTACACCAACGCACAGGTCAGGCCGCTGCTCGAAACGCAGCTCAAATACAAGTTCATCCCGCAATCGGTGCCGGCGTTTGCGGCGACCGAACAGTTCAACGAGCTGCGCAAGAATTATCCGGACTACACGTTCAAGGCGGCGACCCTGAATCCAACCAATCCGCGCAATCACGCGACCGACTGGGAAATCGACATCGTCAATCAGTTCCGCCAGTCGGCGGCCAAGACCGAGGTGATCGGCGAGCGCGCTACCCAGGCCGGGCGCTCGCTCTACCTCGCCCGCCCGATCCAGATCAAGGACCCCGCCTGCCTGACCTGCCACAGCACCCCCGATGCGGCGCCCCGGACGATGGTCGAGACCTATGGGGCGACCAACGGCTTCGGCTGGAAGGTCAACGAGATCGTCGGAGCGAACATCGTCTCGGTGCCGACTTCGGTGCCGGTGCAGCGTGCGAACTACACTTTCCGGATTTTTCTGCTTTCATTACTCGTCGTATTCGCCTTTACGATCGGCATGCTGAATGTCATGCTGTACCTGTTCGTCATCCGCCGCGTCAAGCGACTGGCCAAGCTGGCGGACGAAGTGAGTCTGGGCAATCTCGACGCGGGTGAGTTCCAGACGCGGAGCAAGGACGAGATCGGCGTCCTGACCGAAGCGCTGGGTCGGATGAAGACCAGCATGGTGCAGGCGATCAAGATGCTGGATGCGCACGGCTGACGCGACGCATGACGAATCGGGCGAAAAGTGACTGAACCTACCCGCATCGGCAAGTACTCGATCCAGAGCGTGCTCGGCAAGGGCGCGATGGGCGTCGTCTACAAGGCGTTCGATCCAGGCATAGAGCGCGTGGTCGCGATCAAGACGGTGCGCAAGGACCGCGTCGACCAGGACCTGATCGAGCAGTCGATGGCCCGCTTCAAGAACGAGGCCAAGGCGGCCGGCCGGCTGCTGCATCCGAACATCGTCAGCGTCTACGAATACGGCGAGGACGAGGCCAACGCCTTCATCGTCATGGAGTATGTCGAGGGCACCGGGCTGCGCGAGTATCTGGCGCGCAAGGCGAGCTTCGACCTGCCGCACGTGGCGTCGATCATGACGCAGCTGTTGCGGGCGCTGGACTTCGCGCACGAGCGCGGCGTCATTCACCGCGACATCAAGCCGGCGAACCTCATCCTAACGGCCGACGGCACGTTGAAGGTCGCCGACTTCGGTATCGCGCGCGTCGACACGTCGAATCTGACGACGCTCGGCATGGTGATGGGAACGCCGTCGTACATGTCGCCCGAGCAGTGCCAGGGCCAGACGGTCGACCGGCGCTCGGACCTGTTCAGCGCCGCGGTCGTGCTCTACGAGCTCCTGGCCGGCGAAAAGCCGTTCGCCGGCGCGACCGAGACGATCGCCTACAAGATCTGCCACGAAAATCCGCGGCCGCCGTCGGCGCTGTCGCGGCTCAACCTGTCCCCGACGATCGACGCCGTCCTTGCCGTCGCGCTGGAGAAGAGCCCGGATGCGCGTTTCCAGAACGCGCGAGCCTTCAGCCGCGCGCTGCGGGAAGCGTTGAACGCGCCGGCGCAGCAAAACCCCGACGAGACCGCGGCCACGCAGATCAACACCGCGATCCAGTCGATGCGGCCGTCGATCGCCGCGCCGCCGGTCTGGGAAGAAACGGTGCTGCGCACCGTGGAGCGCCAGCTTGCACACTACGTCGGCCCGATGGCCAAGGTGATGACGCGCAAGGCGTCGACGCAAACCGCCGACCTCGCGCAGCTGTACGCCTTGCTCGCCGAAAACATCAGCGATCCGGCCACGCGCGAGAAGTTCACCGCCGGAATACGCAGCGCCGTCGGGCCCGATACGACACAGGGGGCCGCGATCTCCACCGGGACCAACACGCGGTCGCTGCTGAGACAGGCCGCGCTCGAGCAGAGCTTCGTCGATCAGACCAGCAACCAGCTCGCCGTCTACCTGGGGCCGATCGCCAAGGTCGTCGCCAGCCGCGCGGCGCAAAAGGCGACCAGCCGCCAGGAGTTCGTGCGCCTGGTCGCCGGCCATCTGGGCGACCAGGAGCGCAATACGTTCCTCAAGGAAATCGGTTTCGAGGAAGCCTGACTAGACGCGCTCGATGACGGCGGCGATCCCCTGGCCGCCGCCGATGCACATCGTGACCAGCGCGTAGCGGCCGCCGCTGCGCTGCAATTCGTACATTGCCTTGATCGTCAGGATGCAGCCGGTCGCGCCGATCGGGTGACCCAGCGCGATCGCGCCCCCGTTCGGATTGACCTTCGCCGCGTTCATGCCGAGCTCCTTGCTGACGCCCAGCGCCTGCGCGGCGAACGCCTCGTTCGACTCGATGACGTCCATCTGGTCGAGTGTCAAGCCGGCTTTCGCCAGCGCCCGCTTGACGGCGCTGACCGGCCCGAGCCCCATCACTTTCGGGTCGACGCCGGCGTGTCCATAAGCGACGAGCCGCGCCATCGGCTTCAGGCCCTTTTTCGCGGCGGCGGATTTTTCCATCAGCACCACCGCCGCCGCAGCGTCGTTGATCCCCGAGGCGTTGCCCGCCGTCACCGTCCCGTTTTCCTTGGCGAACACCGCGCGTAGCTTGGCCATGCCTTCGGCGGTCGAGTCGCCGCGCACGTGCTCGTCGGTGTCGAAGACCGTCGCGCCTTTCTTGCTCTTGAGCTCGATCGGCAGGACCTGGCTCTTGAAGTGTCCGGCAGCGATGGCCGCCGCGGCGCGCTTGTGGCTCTCGACGGCGAAATTGTCCTGCTGCTCGCGCGTGATGCCGCAGCGGCTGGCGACGTTTTCCGCGGTGACGCCCATGTGTATCGTGTCGAACGGATCGGTCAGCGCGCCGACCATCATGTCGATGTCCTTGGCGTCGCCCATGCGCGCTCCCCAGCGCTGCGTGACGTTGGCGTATGCCGCCCGGCTCATGCTCTCGGCGCCGCCGGCGACCGCGGCCTCGGTATCGCCCAGCAGGATGTATTGCGAGGCGCTGACGATCGCCTGCAGCCCGCTGCCGCACAGGCGGTTCAAGGTCAGCGCGCCGGTATCGTGGGGCAGGCCGCCGTTGACGCAGGCGACCCGCGAGAGGTACATGTCCTTCGCCTCGGTGTGGATGACGTTGCCGAAGACGCACTGGCCGACGTCCTTCTGATCGACGCTGGCGCGACTGAGCGCCTCCTTGACCACCCTGGCCGCCAGCTCGGTCGGCGGCAGGTCCTTGAGGCTTCCGCCGTAGTCGCCGATCGCGGTGCGCACGCCGCTGAGGATGACCACTTCTCGCTGCTCGCTCATGACTTTGGCTCCGGTTGCCGGATGTCGATTATCCTGCCAATACGACCGCAGTGCACCGTCGAGCGTTCAACGCGGGGCGCGGCGCCGCGCGGAGGCTACGTGGGAACCAAGCGCGGCTTCTGTCCCAGGTTCGCCGGGCCGTACAGCGGCGCGTTGACGTCGGCGAACGCAATCATCGCGCCGATGCGCGCGTCGCCCGGAGCTTCGAAGCCGCAGTCGCCCATGTACCGCGGCGGGTTGCGAAACGTCCCGAACAGCAGGTCCCAGAGCGGGAGGTCGCCGTAGTTGTAGTAGTGCACGCCTGTCCGATGGTGGACGCAATGCGATTCCGGCCGCTGGATCAGATAGCCCAGCCACTGCGGCGTCCTCACGTTCCAGTGCTGGAACATGCCGTAGAACGCGGCTACGTAGCCAACCAGCGCCGCTGCCAGCGGCTCGAGTCCGAGCACGATGACGGTGACAGTGAGCTGCAGTGCAATCTGCACCAGCATCTCGAGCGGATGGAAGAGCACCGAACCCGGAATGTCGATCCGGCGGGGGCTGTGATGCAGCTGGTGGACCAGTCGCCACAGCACCGGCACGTTGTGCACGGTCCGATGCACGGCATACGCCAGCCCCGACAAAACGAAATACCCCACTGCCGTCCCGCCGACCACGCCGAGGCCTGTTCCGTCGAGCAGCCGATGCTGCTCGAGCCACGCCGATGGGATCAGCAGCGGCACGACGGTGGACAGGGTCCCGAGCAGCAGCAGGAAGGCGACGCCGATCAGTTGCCAGCCGCGGCGAGGCGGGAACTCGCGCGCGGGCCAGAGCTTTTCGACGCCCAGCAAGACGACGTAGGTGACCGGAATCAGCAGTCCGACGATATCCACCGTATCCATTTCAGCCTCCGTTCAAAACCGCTGCCTTACGCTGTAAGGCGCTTGCGCCAGTATATCCTTACGCTGTAAGATTGCAAGCATGGCACGACCGGCGAAATCGACAACCGGCGCGGCAGGCGGCCGGAAGCGCCGTCCGCTGACGCGAGGGCGCGTGCTGTCCGCCGCGCACGCGCTGATCGAGCGCGATGGGCTGGCTGCGTTCAGCATGCGCGGGCTGGGAGCGCGGCTCGGTTGCGAGCCGATGAGCGTCTACCACTACTTTCCGAGCAAGGCGCACCTGCTCGACGCGCTGGTCGATCGCGCGCTCGCCGGCGTGACGGTCCCTCCGCCCGGCGCGGATCCCGAAGATCGGCTGCGCCAGATGTGCCGGGAATATCGCGCCATGGCGCGGCGGCAGCCGAAGCTGTACCAGCTGATCGCGCTGCACCGGCTCAACACCCCCATGGGTGTGCGGTTCATTGAAAGCGTGCTGACGCTGATTCACGCGCTTTCGCCCGACCCACGGTTTGTCGCGCAGTCGTTTCGCGCGCTCGGCTACTACCTCACCGGCGCCGCGCTCGACGAGACGGCAGGTTATGCCAGCGGACCTTCAGCGGTAGACGCCGTTTCGGACGACTACATCGCGCAGGAATGCCCGCGGCTGAGCGCCGCCGCGGCGTATTTCAAACCCGAATGGTGGGACAGTACGTTCGAGCTCGGGCTCGAGACGCTGCTCGCCGGCATCCGCGTGGCGGCGAAGGCCGGCTCGAGCGCGCAAGACGGCTGAACCAGCGGAACCGAATCAGGCCGCCGCGAGCTTCCGGCTGATGCAGTAAAGCCCCTCGAGCACCAGGTTGTCGTGCAGCTCGAACGGTATCGTGAGGCGCGGTGCCAGCGCGCGCGCGGCGCCGCCCGAGATCAGGCAGAGTAGCCCCGGCGCCTTGGCCTCGTGCATCCGGTACACCCGCTCGATCGCGCCCGCCTGCGCATGCTGGCAACCGCTGGTGATGGCATCGACCGTCTGCAGAGGATTTTCGACGTACTCGCCGTCGGCATCGGGCAGCGCGGCGGTGTGCTGGTGAAGCGCGCGCAGCATCAGCCCGACGCCCGGCAGGATCACCCCGCCGTTGAATTCACCCGCGGCGGTCAGATGATCGATCGTCGTCGCGGTCCCGCAGACGACGACCAGCGCAGGCTTCGCGCCCGTCAGCTGTCGCGCGCCGATCAGCGCGGCCCAGCGATCGCTGCCGAGCTGCGCCGGATTGCGGTAGCGATTGACGACGCCGCACGCTTCTTCCTGGGGGATCAGCCAGTGCGGCGCCGGCGCGTCGGGCCAGGTCTCCAGCACCCGGATGATCGTCGAGCGCACCCGCGTGCCGGCGACGTTTGAGATGACGATCTGCGCCGGCGTAGGAAACTTGGCGAACTGCGCGGCGAGCCCCGCTATTTCCTCCAGGAGGACGTGCCCGGATTCGAGCCGGTTCTCCCGCGCTTCGCCGGCGGCTCGGGCGCGAAACAGTCCCCATTTGAGAAACGTGTTGCCGATGTCGATCAAGAGATCGAAATCGGACTTGCGGGCGGCGCTCATCGCGGTCTTGTGTCCTGTTCGGTCGTCAGATCGGGTCGAGCGGAAAGATCGGCCGCGTGAGTTTCCGGTAACGATACACCGACAGATCGGCGTTGGTGACGCCCGCGCCGGCGCATTCGACGATGTGCGCGGCGATCGGCTTGAACCCGGCGCGATAATGGATGCGCGACTTGAGCATGATGTAGCGCTTCCGCGAGGGGTCGATGCCGCAATGGGTGAACACGCCCAGATCCATCGGCTCGTGCGCGCGCTCGGTAATCACGATTTCCATCTTCGCGCCGCCGTTGTCGACTTCGAGCACTGCGGTGCGACCGAGAAACGTGCGTATGCCGGTATACATCGGGCCGGTGATCGTGAATTCGCCGTCGGTGATCGCGCCGACCTTGCCGGACACCTCGAGCGGCTCGCCGCGCCGGCCGATCGCCGGCATGTCGGTATGTCCACCCAGCGAAAGCCGGACCGGGTTGCCGCTGCCGGCGGCGATCATCTGCGCTACCGCCGCCGGGTCGCGAATCGGCGCGACCGCGACGTCGTCCAGTCGCTGCCGGAGGATCTCGCCGACCACCGCCATCACGTCCTGTGCGCCGCCCGAGCCGCAATTGTCGCAGTGATCGATCAGCAATACCGGTCCGCCCGGCGCCGCTTCGCCCAGCCGGCGCGCCGTCGCGACCGACTCGGCCAGCGGCGGTGCGGCGAACGCGTATTCGGCGCGCCGCTCCCACGCCATCGCCAGCATGCGGTCGCAGACCTCGCGCGCGGCGGCATCGCCGCCGCGACGGCCATCGGCGACGACGATCGCCGATACGCCGGTGTACGGCGTGTCCGCGTGCGGAAACGACGGCAGCAGGGTCGCCGCCAGCACTTTGCCGCTCGTCTCCATCGCGCGCGCGTAGCGCAGGATGTCGCCGGACGGACCGTCTTCGGGCGCGTGGCGCATGATCGACGCCAGCAGCGGCAGCCAGCCCCAGGCCATCACCGGCTCGATCTCACCGTTGAGCGCCCGAAGCAGGATTTCTCCGGCCAGCTTGCCGACCTCGTACATGTCGACGTGCGGGTAGGTCTTGTAGCCGGTGATCACCGTCGCATTGGCGACGAGCTCGGCGGAAAGATTCGTGTGGTAATCGAGCGTCACCGCGATCGGCAATTGCGGCGCGATCGCGCGCAGGCGCCGCACGATCTCGCCTTCGGCGTCGTCGCAGTCCTCGATCACCATCGCACCGTGCAGATCGAGCAAGGCCGCGTCGCAGCCGGCGCGCACCGCTTCCTCGAGCGGGCGCACCAGCGCCTCGAACGTCGCCCGCGACGTCTTGTTCGACGGCCAGGCCTCGGCGGCGACCGGCGTCACGATCTCGGCGCCTTCGCGCGCCGCCAGATCGAGGTACGCGCCCATCGGCGTATTGGTCCCGGCGAAGCGCGCGCGCGCCGCCGCGCCGAACGCCGGGCCGTTGCCATGGCCGAACGCGCTCAGCGGCGTCGGCAGCGGCGAGAACGTGTTGGTTTCGTGCTTGATCAGCGCGATGACGTAGCGGCGCGGCATTCGGACGTCCTCAAGCAGGCCTGAAGGCAGGACCCAGCGGCTTCAGGCGCAGCCCGGGGCGCAGACGCTTCCAGGAAAACATCGTCGGATCGGCCTTGGCGGGGCCGGGAGCGGCGACGACCAGCACTTCGCGCGCGATCGGCTCGAAGTCGGCGCGAAAGTGGACCGAGCTTTTCAGCGCCAGAATGCGCTCGCGGCGCGGTTCGATGCCGAGATGGCGGAACATTTCCTGGTCGGCGGCCTGGCATTTGCGCGATGCCAGCGCGACCCGCACGCCGTCTTTTTCCAGCAGCGCCATCGGCCCCAGATCCATGCGGAACCCCTGGAACATCGGGCCGGTGCAGGTAAAGTGTCCGTCGCCCAGCGCGCGCACCTGGAATTCGCCGCCGAGCGGCTGGTGTCCCGGCACGCCGGAAATCTCGCCCAGCGCGAAGATCGCCTTGCGGCCCACACCGACGGCGTGGGCCTGCGCCGCCGAGGCCGGGTCGATCAACAGCCCGAGCACCGCACCGGGCGCGCGCCGCGCGAGCAGAGCGGCGAGCAGTCCCGTCGTATCGCCGTTGCCGCCGGCGCCCGGATTGTCCTGCGTGTCGGCCAGCACCACCGGGGCGCCCGGCTCGCCTCGCCGCATCGCCCGTACGACCGCGGCGTCGGGCTCGAACAACTGCATCGAAAAATCGCCTTCGGCGTCGGCGATCGCGCGGGCCAGCGCCGTCGTGGCGGTTTTGACGCGGCCGGCATCGTCGCCGTAGCCGAACGCTGTCATGCCGCATTCCGGGAAGTCGGCCATCGGGAAGCCGGGTGCGAACGACAGCACGGTATCGTGCTCGCGCTCGAGGCGATCGAGCAGTGCGTACAGGCTGCGCGCCGGCTCGATCAGCGTGCACTGCGAAGGCAGCCCGGTCAGAAAATCCAGCGCCTGCAGCGAGCCCGCGGCGGGTTTGCCCAGCCGCAGCGTGCGATCGAGCAGCCGCGCTGCGCGCTCTCCGGTCGCCGCCATGTCGACGTGCGGATAAGTGCGGTAGGCGACCAGGCCGTCGCAATGCTCGATCATCGCGCGAGTGACGTTGGCGTGCAGATCGAGGCTGGCCACGACCGGCGTGCGCTGGCCGACGATGGCGCGCACGCGCGCGAGCAGCTCGCCTTCGCCGTCGTCGAGGTGCTCGGTCACCATCGCGCCATGCAGATCGAGGTACACGCCGTCGACCGGTCCCGCGGCGGCGAGGCGTGCTAGCATGTCGCCGGCGATGCGCTCGTAGGCGTCGCGCGTCACTTGCGCCGACGGCGAAGCGGCGCCCCAGACCAGGCCGATCGTTTTGTGCCCGAGGGCGTGCAGCGCGCCGATCGCGCCGGCCGCGGGGATGTTGGCGCCGGCAACGCGGGGCGCGATATCCGCACCGTAGGTCAGCGGCGGCCAGCCGCCGCCGTGCTCGAAAGCGGCGTAGTCCGCCTTCGACGGCGCAAATGTGTTGGTCTCGTGCTGGAAACCGCCTACCGCGATGACGCTCACCGTTCCTCCCGTGCAGCGTCGCCCGCTGCCGGGCGAGATTAGCCGGATTCGCCAGTGCGCGCAAACCGCGCGCGGGCGCCGCGTTAGGAGAGGTCGATGACCGAAGACATCTGGCGCTGGAGTGCAACGCGCACCGCCGCGGCGATCCGCAGCCGCGAGATTTCGGCGCGTGAAGCGACCGACGCGGCGCTGTCGCGGATGGCGGCGGTCAACGCCAAGCTCAACGCGGTCACCGTCGATCTGTCCGATGCCGCGCGCGCCGCAGCCGATCGCGCCGATCGCGCTGTCGCCGCCGGCGCGCCGCTCGGCGCGCTGCACGGCGTCCCGGTGACGATCAAGGAAAATGTCGACCAAGAGGGATGCGCGACGACCAACGGCGTCGTCGCTTTCCGCGACCTGATCGCGCCGGCCGACTGCCCGGCGGTCGCGAACTTGAAGAAGGCCGGCGCGATCATCATCGGCCGGACCAATACGCCGGCCTTCAGCTTCCGCATCGACACCGTCAACGACTTGCGCGGTCGCACTTACAATCCGTGGTCGCGGAAGCACACGCCGGGCGGCTCGTCGGGCGGCGCCGCATCGTCGGTTGCCGCCGGCATCACGGCGCTGGCGCACGGCACCGACATCGCCGGCTCGATCCGCTTTCCCGCGTACGCCTGCGGCATCGCCGGCATCCGGCCTTCGTTCGGTCGCGTTCCATCGTACAACCCGACGCAAGCGGTGGAGCGCTCGCTGTCGTCGCAGCTGATGTCGGTGCAGGGGCCGCTGGCGAGGACGGTCGCCGACGTGCGCCTGGGCCTTGCCGCGATGTCGGCGCGCGATCCGCGCGATCCCTGGTGGGTACCGGCGCCGCTGGCCGGACCGGCGCCG
>DATNAR010000363.1:0-15801 GCA_035607385.1 Casimicrobiaceae bacterium | reverse complement strand
TCACCTGTCGCCGTACGACGAGTTCCAGCGCTTCAAGACGCATCCATCGATCCGCGGCACGTTCGACGGCGGCAAGCGCCTGTCGTACGGCGCGCGCGCGATCAACGAGGGCGGTCTGCAGTCGATCCCCAAGCTCGCCTTCCCCGGCGGCGCGCTGATCGGATGCGCGGCCGGCTTCGTCAACCTGCCGCGGATCAAGGGCTCGCACAACGCGATGAAGACCGGGATGCTCGGCGCGGAAGCCGCCTTCGCGGCACTCGCCGAGAACCGCGCCCACGACGAGCTCGCGGCCTACCCGGACGCGGTGCGGCGATCGTGGGTCTACGACGACCTGTACAAGGTGCGCAACGTCAAGCCCGGCCTCAAATGGGGAATGTGGCTCGGCACTGCGCATGGCGGGATGCACATGTGGCTGAACGATCTGGGCCTCGGCGCCGCCGTGCCGTGGACCTTGCGCCACGACAAGCCCGACTGCCAGACACTTGCGCCGGCCGCGGCAATGCCAAAGATAGCCTATCCGAAATACGACGGGGTGCTGACATTCAACAAGCTTTCGTCGGTGTTCGTCTCGAACACGAATCACGACGAGGACCAGCCGTCGCATCTAAAGCTGCGCGATCCCTCGATTCCGGTCGCGGTGAACCTCGCGCGCTACGACGGCCCCGAGCAGCGCTACTGTCCTGCCGGCGTCTACGAATTCGTCGCTGTCGCCGGGGAGCCCGGCAAGCGCCTGCAGATCAACGCGCCGAATTGCGTGCACTGCAAGACTTGCGACATCAAGGACCCGCTGCAGAACATCCACTGGGTGACCCCCGAAGGAGGCGGCGGCCCGAACTACTCCGGCATGTAGCATGCCGTAGCGCGGAGCAGGGGCCCCGCGCAGCGGGGATGCGACCGCGAAGGCGGGCAGGCTGCCGACTTCTGGTGCTTAAACGAGCGTGATCGTCCAGGAGGCAGCGGGCGCCCGCAGAAGGCGTGCTAGCGCAGGGCGACGCTGAAATCGGCGCCCGTCTTGGCCCGCACCTCGTCGACGGTGACTCCCGGGTGCAATTCAGTCAGCAGCAGCCCCTTGCCGGCGACGACGTCGAATACGCACAGGTCGGTGATGATCATGTTGACCACGCCCTTGCCGGTGACCGGCAGCGTGCAGGCCTTGAGTATCTTCGGTGAGCCGTCTCTGGCCGTGTGCTCCATCAGCACGATCACCCGCTTCACGCCCGACACCAGGTCCATCGCTCCACCGGGCCCCTTGACCATCTTGCCCGGGACCATCCAGTTGGCGAGATCGCCGTTGTCGGCCACTTCCAGCGCGCCGAGAATCGACAGGTCGATATGGCCGCCGCGTATCATCGCGAACGATTCGGCGCTGGAAAAGAAGCTCGAACCGGGCAAGGTGGTGATCGTCTGCTTGCCGGCGTTGATCAGGTCGGGATCCACCTGATTCTCGGCCGGAAACGGCCCGATGCCGAGCAGGCCGTTCTCCGATTGCAGCGTGACGCTTATGTTTTGCGGAATGAAATTGGCCACCAGCGTCGGTATGCCGATGCCGAGATTGACGTAATAGCCGTCGCGCAGCTCGCGCGCGGCGCGCCGGGCCATCAGCTCGCGGATCGGCGAATCCTTTTTCGAAGCCGTTCCGGCCACCGTGCGGAACTCGATCCGCTTTGCATAGTGATCGCCCTGGATGATGCGATCGACGTAGATTCCCGGCGTGTGAATCTGGTCGGGATCGAGCTCGCCGATCTTGACCAGCTGTTCGACTTCAGCAACCGTGACGTTACCGCAGGTCGCGATCATCGGATTGAAATTGCGCGACGTCTTTCGATAGACGAGATTCCCGGACGGATCGCCCTTCCAGGCCTTGACGATAGCCAGGTCGGCATGGATCGCCTCTTCGAGGACGTACTCCTTGCCGTCGAAAGCCATCGTCGGCTTGCCTTCGGCCAGCTTGGTGCCGAAAGCGGTACGCGTATAAAAACCGGGGATGCCCGCCCCGCCGGCGCGCAGTTTTTCGGCCAGCGTGCCCTGCGGCGTCAGCTGCAGCTCGAGCTCGCCGGCGAGCACCTGCCGCTCGAACTCCTTGTTCTCGCCGACATACGAGGCGATCACCTTCTTCACCTGGTGCGACTTGAGCAGCAGCCCCATGCCGAAATCGTCGACGCCGGCGTTATTGCCGACGATCGTCAGGCCCTTGGCGCCGCTCGCAACCAGCGCCTGGATCAGGTTTTCCGGGATACCGCAGAGTCCGAAGCCGCCAGCCGCGATCGTCATGTTGTCGTGCAACAGGCCCGCCAGCGCGGACGTGGCATCGGAATAGACTTTTTTCATCAGGCAAGGACCTCGCGTAGGCGTCGACGACGCGCGATGAATCGTTGGCGATTATACGACAGCGCCCTGGCGCTCTTTGCCGGTCGAGCTTTCACCGTGGCCGGATTTCGCGACCATCAGCGCCGGCTTCCTTCTCCACTGTTCTCGTCCCATAACCACGCCGCGCCCCGGACGCCGCTGGAATCGCCATGCTTGTGCCTCACCAGTCGGGTGTCGACCCGGTCCGAGAACACCCACCCGCCCCATAGGCGTGGCACCTTGTCGTACAGGCGAGGCATGTTGGACAAGCCGCCGCCGAGCACGATGACGTCCGGATCGAGAATGTTGATCACATGCGCCAACGCGCGTGCTAGACGGCGTTCGTAGTGGCTGAGGCTCGCCGCACACGCGGCATCGCCGTCGGCCGCGGCGGCGGCGATCTCTCTCGCACCGAGGGCCTTTCCGGTGCTGCGCCGGTGCTCGCGCTCGAGGCCCGGGCCGGACAGGAACATTTCGATGCAGCCCGACTGGCCGCAAAAGCAGGGCGGGCCGGGTCGCTCGCCTTCTTCGGGCCAGGGCATCGGGTTATGGCCCCATTCGCCCGCGATCGCGTTGGGTCCGATCAGCACATGGCCGCGGACGACGATGCCGGCGCCGACGCCGGTGCCGAGGATGACGCCGAAGACGGTTTCGGCGCCCGCGCCGCCGCCGTCAGTTGCCTCCGACAGCGCAAAGCAATTGGCATCGTTGGTGATGCGAACCGCGCGCCCCAGGCGCCGCTCGAGATCGGCACCGACCGGCTTGTCGTTCAGGTAGATCGAGTTCGATCCGCGCAGCAGTCCGGTCGCACGCGAGATCGATCCCGGCGTCCCGATGCCGATGCTGCCTCGCGCTCCGACGGCCGCATCGGCGGCGGCGACCAGGCCGGCGATCGCATCGAGCACCGGCAGATAGCCGTCCTGCGGCGTGGGCACGCGCCGCCGGAAGCGCTCGCTCCCGTCCGGCGCGAGTGCGACGATCTCTATCTTGCTGCCGCCCAGGTCGATACCCAGGCGAATCATTGACGAGGCCATGGCGGATCGCTGATGATTGCCCGATTATTCGGTGGATCAGACAGGAGGAAAGATGAATATCCGGAGGAGATTGTACGTTGCCGGTGCGCTCGCGTTGCTGCTCGCACCGATGCCCGCGGCGGCACAGCTCAACGTCCTTTGTCCGATGGCCGCCGAATGGTGCAGTCTCGCGGCTACCGAATTCGAGAAGGCGACCGGCATCAAGGCCTCGATGACGCTGAAAGGATCGGGCGAGTCTTTCGCGCAGGTCGCTGCGGAAAAGGCGAACCCGAAGCTCGACATCTGGTTCGGCGGCACCGGCGATCCTCATCTGCAGGCCGCCGAGCTGGATCTGACGATGCCCTACAAGTCGCCGCTGCTCGATCAACTGCAGCCGTGGGCGAAGAAGCAGGCCGAGCAGTCGGGCTACAAAGCGGTCGGCCTGTACCTCGGCGTTCTGGGCATCGGCTACAACACCGAGTTGGTCGCGAAGAAGAAGCTGCCGCCGCCGGCTTGCTGGAAGGACCTCGCCAAGCCCATTTACGCGGGCGACGTGCAGATGGCCAATCCGAACGCATCGGGCACCGCGTACACCGCGATCGCCACGCTGGTCCAGTTGTTCGGCGAGGAAGACGCATTCAAGCTGCTGAAGGACATGCACAAGAACATCAGCTCGTATTCACGCCAGGGCGTCGGACCGATCAAGGCGACCGCACGCGGCGAGAACATGGTCGCCGTGGCGTTCATTCACGACGTCGTCACCGAGGCGCAAGGCGGATTCCCGGTGAAGAGCGTCGCACCTTGCGAAGGCACCGGCTACGAAATCGGCTCGATGTCGATCATCAAGGGCGCGCGCAACCTGGACAACGCGCGCAAGTTCTACGACTGGGCGCTGACGCCCGCCGCCCAGGCACTCGCCGCGCAGGCCAAGTCGTACCAGCTGCCGTCGAACGTGAACTCGCCGGTCTCGCCGCTTTCGCCCAAGCCGAGCGAGATCAAGTTGATCGACTACAACTTCGCCAAGTACGGCGCGTCCGCCGAGCGCAAGCGCCTGCTCGAGCGCTGGGAGCGCGAAGTCGGCAGCACGCCCAAATGAAGCTCGTCGCGTCCGCGGCGCGATGGCCGCGCTTGCTGCCGCTCGCCGCCGGCGGCGTTGTCGCATTATTGTTTGCGGGTGCTGCCGCAGCGCAGGGCACGCTGGCGATGTATTGCAGCTCGCCGAACACCGCGTGGTGCCAGGGCATGGCGAGCGGTTTCGAAAAGGCCGCCGGCGTGAAAGTCTCGGTCACCCAGAAGGCGACCGGCGAACTGTTCGCGCAGGTCAAGGCGGAACGCGCCAATCCGAAAGGTGACATCTGGTGGGCGGGCCCGGGCGACGCGTTCCTGCAGGCCGCCGAAGAAGGGCTGCTCGAGACGTATCGGTCGCCGAACCTCGGCCAGCTGCACGACTGGGCGCGCCGCGAGGCCGAGTTGTCGCAATACCGCGTCGCCGGCGTCTATGGCGGCATCCTTGCGCTCGGCTACAACACCGAGGTATTCGCGCGGAAAAAACTGCCGGTCCCCAACTGCTGGAAGGACCTGACCGACCCCGTGTACAAAGGGGAAGTCATGCTGTCGAATCCGAATTCCTCGGGGACGTCCTACATGATGCTGGCGACGCTGGTCCAGATCTTCGGCGAAGACGAAGCGTTTCGCTACATGAAGGCGCTCAACACCAACGTCAATCAGTATGCCCGTTCGGGCATCGGCCCGATGGCGGCGGTCATCCGCGGCGAAAGCGGCATCGGCAGCACGGTGCTGCACGGGGTGATCAACGAAATCGTGCGCGGCTTTCCGGTCAAGCCGATACTGCCCTGCGAGGGCGTCGGCTACGAGGTCGGCTCGATGGCGATCATCAAGGGCGCGCGCAACCTGGACAACGCGAAGAAATTCTTCGACTGGGCGCTGACGCAGGAAGCGCAGCAGATCGGTCTCGACATCAAGGAGTACGCGATACCGACCAACCGCGCGGTTCCGCTGCCTCCGCAAGTGCCGAGTCTTACCGACATCAAGCTGATCAACTACGACACCGCCAAGTACGGATCGGCGGCGGAGCGCAAGCGCCTGCTCGAGCGCTGGGAACGAGAGATCAACTCGGCTGCGAAGTGACGCATCCGTCCAAGAGCAAGATGCGAAGCATCGCAGCGATTGGCAACGGATGCGTCATCCCGGCGAAGGCCGGGATCCAAGTTGCAGCGCCCCCCAATGTGGCATCGCTGATTGGACCCCGGCCTGCGCCGGGGCGACGCCAGCCGTCAAACGGCGCGCCGGCATGAGTCCGCAGCGCAAGGCGATTGCGTTCTGGCTCGCCGTCGGAGCGGTGGGCTTCCTTGCGATTCCCTGGTACGCGCTGCCGGAGTCGATCCTGTCCAGTGCGTGGCTGCGCCATTATTCGGCCAGGGAGAACGCGCCGGCGCTGCTGCAGGGATTGCGTCACGGGAGGATCTGGCTGCTCGCGATCGGGGCGCTGCTGCTTTTCGCGGCCCCGTTGCTCGCCTCCGGCATCTCGCGTCGACTTCGCGCTCGCGCCCTGCTGTTCGTCGGCGCCGCCGGGTTCGTCATCCTCGCCGCCCAGGGTTTCGCCATCGGCTCGCAGGGCTGGGCATTCGATTCGCTGACCCGGACCTTCGGGCCGCTGGCGACCGGCCAGTACGGCATGGGCTGGGGCGCGACGCTCGTCGCCACATCGTTCGCGATGCTGTTTGCGCTCGGGCTCGCCGAAAGCGGCCGCTTCAACGGCGACGCGTTCATCGCAAGCAGCGTGGTCGCGATCGCGCTTTCGGTTGCGATCTTCACCTTTTTCCCCGTCGTCACCATCCTGGCGAGCGCATTCGAGGATGGCAACGGCGCGATTTCGGCGACCGCGTTCTTCAACCGTCTGTTCACCGCCAAGATCTGGAACCTCGGCTGCTTCTCCGGGGGCGCGCGCTGCGGCGTTGCCTGGAATACGCTGCTGCTGGCGCTGCTGTGCGCGGCCGGCTGCACGGCGCTGGGGCTCGCCTTCGCGTTGATCGTGACGCGGACGAGCTTCCGTTACAAGCGAATGCTGCGCGCGCTTTCGGTGCTGCCCATCATCACCCCGCCGTTCGTGATCGGGCTGGGATTGATCCTGATGTTCGGCCGCGCCGGCGTCATCAACCATTGGCTCGAATGGGCCTTCGGCATCGAGCCCTCGCGCTGGATCTACGGACTTCCGGGCCTCGTCCTGGCGCAGATTTTTTCGTTCACGCCGATCGCCTTCCTGGTGCTGATCGGCGTGGTCGAGGGCGTGTCGCCGAGCATCGAAGAGGCCGCGCAGACCCTGCGCGCCAACCGCTGGCGAACCTTTGTCGACGTGTCGCTGCCGTTGATGCGGCCGGGGCTGGCGAATGCCTTCCTGATCAGCTTCATCGAATCGATCGCGGATTTCGGCAACCCCATCGTGCTCGGCGGCAACTTCGGCGTACTGGCAACCGAGGTCTTCTTTTCGGTCGTCGGCGCGCAACTCGACCAGGGGCGCGCCGCGACGCTCGGGATCCTGCTTCTGCTGTTCGCGCTGGCCGCGTTTTTCGCACAACGGCGCGTGCTTGGACGCAAGGTCTACACGGCGCTCGCCGGCAAAGGCGACGCCGGATTGCCGACGCCGCTTCCGGCCGGCGTGCGCCGCGCCTGTTATGCGGTAGCGCTGCCCTGGGCGGCGCTGACGGTGGCGATCTACGCGATGGCGATGCTGGGCGGCTTCGTCGAGCAATGGGGACGCAACTACACGCCGACGTTGAAACACTATGCGAAGGCGTTCTCGATCGAATGGGTCAACGGCGGGATCTTCTGGTCCGGCACGGCCTGGAACTCGTTCTGGACCACCGTCGAGCTTTCGGCGATCGCCGCCCCGATCACCGCGGTCCTCGGCATCCTCACGGCCTACATCCTGACGCGGCACCGCTTCGCCGGCCGGGCGGCGTTCGAGTTCGGCACGATGCTGTCGTTTGCGATACCGGGCACCGTGATCGGCGTCTCGTACATCCTCGCCTTCAATGTCCCGCCGATCGAAATAACGGGCACCGCACTGGTGCTGATCGTCTGCAATGTGTTCCGCAACATGCCGGTTGGCGTACGCGCCGGCATCGCCTCGATGGCGCAGATCGACCGCAGCCTCGACGAGGCATCGACGACGCTGGGCGCGCGCGGGGCGACGACATTGAAGCGCGTGCTGCTGCCGCTGCTCAAGCCGGCGGTCATCGCGGCGCTGGTATACAGCTTCGTCCGGTCGATGACGACCTTGTCGGCGATCATCTTCCTCGTGTCGGCCGAATACGAATGGGCGACGACGTACATCATCAACCGCGTGACCAACGGCGATTACGGCGTCGCCATCGCCTACTGCTCGGTGCTGATCGTGCTGATGCTCGCGGTGATCTGGATCATCCAGCGCCTGGTCGGCGAGCGCACGCTCGGCCGGCGCACCGCAGGCCCCGACGCCCGCATGGCACAATTGGGCGCGGCAGCCGCATAAGCGGCGGGACAGAAACCGCCGTAGCGCGGAAGAGGGGCCCCGGCGATAGCCGGGGATCTGACCGCGGAGGCGGGATAGGCCCGCTTGCGGTTTGCGCGTCCGCGCGCGGGTCGCATCCCCATCGAATCGATGGGGCCCCTGCTCCGCCGCGCGGGCCGCCCCGCGCAGCGGGGATGTGACCCGCGAAGGCGGCAAGCGGTCGACATACCTCCGACAGCAGGCCCATGCGATGGAAGAGGCCGCCGCATGAATGAAGTTCGAGCACAGGGTGCCTAAAGGCGATGAAAGCCGCAGCGATCGAATTTCGGCAGGTCAGCAAGCTCTACGGCGAAGTCGCCGCGGTGCGCGACATTTCGTTCAGCATCGCCGCCAGCACGCTGGTCACGCTGCTCGGACCTTCCGGTTGCGGCAAGACGACGACCCTGCGCATGATCGCCGGTCTGGAATTGCCGACGTCCGGCAGCATTCTGATCGGCGGCCGCGACGTCACGCGGGTTCCCGCGGCCGAGCGCGACGTCTCGATGGTGTTCCAGAGCTACGCATTGTTTCCGCATATGAGCGTCATCGAGAACGTCGGCTACGGCGTCGCGGTGGCCGGGCGGCCGAAGGACGAAGTGCTGAGCCGGGCGAAAGCCGCTCTGGCGACGGTCGGCCTCACAGGCTTCGACGCGCGACTGCCTTCCGAGCTGTCCGGCGGCCAGCAGCAGCGCGTCGCCGTCGCCCGCGCGCTGGTGCTCGAGCCCGCCGTCCTGCTGTTCGACGAGCCGCTGTCGAATCTCGACGCCCGATTGCGGCGGCAGATGCGCGAGGAGATCCGCGACCTGCAGCAGCGGCTGTCGCTCACCGTCGTCTACGTCACGCACGACCAGTCGGAGGCGATGGCGGTGTCGGACCGCATCATCGTGATGAACAAGGCGGCGATCGCACAGGAAGGCGCGCCGCGCGAGCTCTACGAGCAGCCGCGGGACGTGTTCGTCGCCGGATTCATGGGCGACGCCAATCGCGTGCGCGGCACCTTGTCGCGCCTCGACGCGACGCTCGGCGAGCTGTCCATCGGACCGTTGAAGCTCAGGCTTGCGCACCGTGGGCTCTCGGGCGAGGTCGACGTCGCGGTCCGGCCGGAGGCTATAGAGCTCGCGCCGCCCGGCGAGCCCGGCCTTGCCGGCACGGTGCGCAAGGCTGCGTACATCGGCGGCGTGATGGAATACACGATAGGCACCGCCGTGGGCGATCTGTTCGTCGTCAACATGGCGGTCGATCGGCCGCTTGCGGCCGGCACCGAGGTCGTTCTCAAGCTCGCCAACCACGGTGTCGTCCCGATCGCCGGCGCATGATCGCCGCCGACCTCGCGTCCCGGGTTGACTTCGCGCGGCGCATTGCGCGTGAGGCCGGCGCGCTCGCCAGGCGTTACTTCCTGCGCAAGATCGCGTTCGAGGCCCAGACCAAGGGACCGCAGGATTGGGTGAGCGCCGCGGATCTTGCGGTCGAGGACTTGATACGCCGGCGGCTGGCGGAGGCCTTTCCCGGCGACACTGTTTGCGGCGAGGAAGGTGGCGGCGAGATCGGCACGCACGCCTGGCTGGTCGATCCGATCGACGGCACGCTCAATTTCGTGCACGGCGTACGCTACTGGTGCGTGTCGATCGCGTTTGCCGTTGCCGGCGAGCGACGGATCGGCGTGATCTACGATCCTTCGCTCGATGAGCTTTTCTGGGCGGCCAAGGGCGGTGGCGCATGGAGCGATGCGACGCGCATCCATGTCGCGCCGCGCGACCGGCTGGATTACGCGCTGGTGTGCGTCGGCTACGTGCCGCGCCACCCGCTGGAGGAACACCTGCGCGTCAAGCGCCTGCTGCATGAAGCGGGCGCCGCGGTGAAGGACATGGGCGCCGGTGCGCTGATGCTGGCGCACGTCGCCGCCGGACGCTACGACGCGTTCATCGAGCCGCATATGAACGCCTGGGACGCACTGGCGGGCCTGCTGCTGATCGACGAAGCCGGCGGCCGCACACTGCCGTATCCGGGCGCCGGTGGCCTGCTGTCGGGCGGACCGGTGCTCGCCGCGGCACCCGGCATTTTCGATGCGCTGGCCCGGCTGCTGCAGCGCGCCGGCGCGGCCGGCTGACCCAACCCACGGCGTAAGCCTTGAGGTACATCCTCGCCGTCCTGCTGGTGCTGGGCATGCTGGGCGGCTGGCGTTGGTGGACGAGCGAGCGGCAGGTGCATCGTCCGCCGGGCATCGTCGCGCCCGACGACCCGGTCCAGGTCGACCTCGATCCGCCGCAGACCTTCGTCGCCAACGGGTACATGCTGGTCAAGCGCGCGCGGTTCGACATCACGGCCCGCCTGCTGCGCAAGGAGCGTTACCGAATCGACGCCGAAGCGGGTCTCGCGCCGTTCGATCTGGGCGTCGGCTGGGGTCCGTTGTCCGACAGCGCGATCCTCGACCAGCTCGAGTTCACCCAGATGGGCCGCTTTTTCTACTGGAATCCGAAGCGCGCGGACTTTCCGCTATCGCAGCAGATGGCGATCACGCATCTGGCGCAGATCCATGTGATTCCCGCCAGTGCGATTGTCGCGGCGCGACTGTCCGAGCTGCGACCGGGGCAGATCGTCGCCGCGCACGGATTTCTGGTCGATGTGCGCGGCCCGGGAGGCTTTACCTGGAACACCTCGCTGCGGCGCGACGACACCGGCGGCGGCGCCTGCGAGATCCTGTGGGCCGAGGCGATCGAATCGGATTAAAGGCGCCGCTCAAGGCGGCGAGCAGAACGCGACGCCTTCGTAAAGCCAGCCATCGGCGATCATCGAAACGACCTCGCTCTTGCTCGTCAGATAGCGGTGTCCGACCTGTCCGTTCATGAAGTTGTTGTACAGGCGCATGACCGGAATGCGATCGGCGGCGCAGTCGCCCGCCGCCGGTGGATCCTCGAAAAACGGCACGCCTTCGAATATCCACGCCGGACTCGCCGCCACGACCGCGCATTCGACCGGATCGATCGTGAAGAAATGCGCATACGGCCCCGGACCCGGCTTGCCGAAGAAGCGGCACACCGGCAAGCCATGACCTGCGGCGGCCGACCACGACTTGAAGGCGAAGCCGGTGCGCGCCCAGCCCGGGAGCAGCCCGGCGTCGAGCACCGCGGCCTCCTCCGGCGCGGCCGTCAGAAAATAATCGCCGAGCGCCGACCCGAAGTATTCGATCGTATCGAGCTCGCCCGGAAGGAGCGAAGAAGGCGCCGTGTAATCGCGGACCAGAAAGTCGTTCCCGCCGCCGCGCACCATCGTCATCCGCGCGATCCGCACTCGCGCCGCGCGGTCGTCGTTGACGTGCGCGGCGAGGAAAGTCATCGACCAGGTGAAGATATCGTCGGTGCTCGGCACGTCGAAACCGTGATCGACGCCCGCCAGCACGACAACGTCGCGCGACCCGACCATGCGATCGACGCCCTCGAGCGTCGTCTCCAGCGGCGCCGTCAGGTCGGCCCCTCCGGATATCGCGAGAAACGGCGTCGCGATGCCGTCGAGTCCGCTCTGATCGCGGCCGAACGCCGGAAGGAAAGGCTGCCCGAGGTACGGCACATAGCCGACGATCGCCTTGAGCCGCGGATCGACCAGCACCTGCTTCGACGACATGCCGACGGTGATCGTCAGCTTGGCTCCGGTCATCAGCAGCAGCGACTCGCCACCCTGGCTGCCGCCGAATCCGCCGACGCGGTTGACGTCCAGATGATCGCGATATTGCGGATGCGCGAAGACGTAATCGAGCGAGCGCGACAGCGACAGAGGCCGCAGCGCCTGCATTTCGACGAATGTGTCGAAGTGCAGCAGCGCATAGAGAAAATCGGACAGATTGTCGATGTTGACATCGGTGAAGCGCGGATCGCCGTGAAACGGTGCGACGATCACATAGCCGTAGCTCGCCAGCCTGGCCAGCGCCGAGATGTAGTCGCTCGAGATCGGGCTGCCGACGAGTCCGTGCGAAAAGAGCAGCACCGGCCAGCGGGCATTGGCGTCGGCGAAGATCGGCGGCTGTGCACCCTGCTGCATGTGAGGCACCGCCGAACCCGAGGGCAACGGATAGTCGGGGTACGGATTGTCGGCCGTCGTCGGATAGCAGACGAGCAGCGCAAATGGCACCTGTGTGGCGGCGCGATTGGTGTAGAGCTCGCGATCGTCGGGCACGCTGACGTTGACGACCAGCGCGTCGGCCGGATCGGCGAGCAGTTGCGTCACGTAGCGATCGCGGCTGCCGTCGGGATAGCCCTCCCAGTAGTTCTGCGCGCTCTCGCCCGGCTGCACGCGACTGAAATCCTGGGCGATATTGCTGCAACCGACCTCGTACGGTCCCGGCGGAAGTGGATCGACGACGGCCAGCGAATCGGCGCGGGCTCCGGGGCCGACCCATAGCGCAAGAAAGATTGCCGCTATCGGCGCCGTACCACGCAGCGAAAAGAGTGATTTCGTCGCTTTCAAGTCTTGTCTCCGCATCGATCCAGTGCTGGTAGACCGCGGCGCGCACGACACGTTCCCGCGGCGCGGGCAACAGATTCATATCGCAAGCGCTTGATCCAGGCTACCATTTCACCCGCCTGTGTTCCGCCATAGCCGCGATGTCACGCCATAGTCTGCCGCGATCGAAAGCGACCCGCCGGGGTCGAGCTTCGGCGCCTGGGACCCGGACGGGCATGACCGATACCTCGTCCCGCGACGCGGTTCTGCTCGAAGCCGCGGTGGCGTTCCAAGCGCAGCGCCTGCGCGAAGCGGAAGCACTCTGCGTCGACATTCTGGCCCACGATGCCCGCTACCCGCCCGCCATGCAGCTGCTGGGGATGGTCGCGGCCCGGACCGGACGACCGGCGCTGGCGATGCAACTCCTCCGCGACGTCGTGTCGCTCGACCGGCAGTCCGTCGATGCACGAAACGAACTTGCGCCCCTCCTTCGCGCCGAGCTTCATTTCGCCGAAGCGATTGCCGTGGGACTGGAAGCGGTCCGTCTCGCGCCGGGCGACTACGGGAGCCATAACCAGCTCGGAGTGAGCTACCTGGGAGAACGACGCCTCGCGGAGGCAGCATCGTGCTTCGAGCGAGCAGTCGCGCTCAAGCCCGACCTCGCGGCGCTCCACTACAACCTCGGGCACGTGTATCAGCTGTTGGGCCGCGATAAGGATGCCGGGGCCTCGCTGAAGAAGGCGATCGCCCTCGCTCCAGATTTTGCCGAGGCGCACGTGAGGCTCGGCCATCTCTCGCTGCTGGACAGCGATCGGGCTGGCGCAGATCGATGCTTTGCCCGAGCGATCGCTTCGATGCCCCCAGCGGCAAATGCCCGACTGAAGCTGGCGCGGACCCTCGCCGAAGTCGGGCAACCGGATGCAGCCGCGCGCTGCGCGCTTGCCGCGATCGCCGCAGACTCGAACCTTCCAGATGCTCACCAATTTTGCGGTGAGCTTATGCAACAGCTGGGGCGGTTCGACGAAGCCGTCACGAGCTTTGCACGGACAGTCGCCCTGCAGCCGCAACGCACCGAGCCATATCTCGGCATTGCATTTTCGACAAAATTAAGCGTCGACGATCCGATGTTGTCGCGCATGCGCGCTCGGCTGTCCGAACCGGACCTCGCTGATCGCGATCGCGCCAACCTGAATTACGCTCTGGCCAAGGCGGCCGACGATAGCGGCGACTACGCGGTAGCCATCGAGCATTTCGAAGAAGCGAATCGCATCGCGGCAGAAAGACTGCGTCGCTCCGGACGCTCGATCGTCCGCGGCAAGCACAAGGCGAACATCGACCGGTTGATCGCCGCATTCACGCCGGAGTTCTTCGCGCGCAACGCGAGACTCGGCTCGGACAGCGAACTGCCGGTACTCGTCGTCGGGATGATTCGTTCCGGCACGACGCTGATCGAGCAGATCGTGTCCAGCCATCCTGAAGTGGGCGCAGGCGGAGAGCTGCGTTTCTGGGGCGACCGCGGCGCGCGAATCGCGGATGTGTTGGGTGGCGGGCTGGATGCACCCGAGGCCCATGAGGTGTCTGCGGCGTACTGCCGGCTGTTGCAGGCCGTCAGCCCGGGCGCCCGTCGAATTACCGACAAGATGCCGACCAATTTCCTCTTGCTCGGACTCGTGCATCTGCTGCTACCGCACGCGCGCGTGATTCACTGCCGGCGCCATCCGGTCGATAACTGCCTGTCGATGTTTTTTACGCCCTACCTGCGTTCACCCGACTTCGCTCACGACCGCGGCAACCTCGTCTTTTATTACGAGCAATACCTGCGGCTGATGACGCATTGGCGAGGCGTACTGCCGCCCGATCGGCTGCTGGAGGTCGACTACGAGACTGTCGTGCAGGATCCGGAACAGAGCGCGCGGAGGGTCATCGCCTTCTGCGGGCTCGATTGGGACGACGCTTGCCTGCAGCACCAGCGCAACCCGCGTCCGATCACCACACCCAGCATGTGGCAGGCCCGCCAACCCGTGTATCGGACCTCGGTGTCGCGCTGGCGGAACTACGAGCCCTGGCTGGGCGAGTTTCGGCGGCTGCTGCCGGAGGAGCCTGCGGCTCCGCGCTGATGCCGCCATGAAAAGGAGCGGCGGCTGCCCGCAAGGACAGCCGCCGCTGTTCGTTCCCAGCCGGATCGTGTGCTTATTCGGTCTTGCGTCGCCGCAGCCCGAGGGCCGCCAAGCCCAGGCCGAGCAGCGCCAGCGTCGCAGGCTCCGGCGTGCCATTCGGGTTGAAGTCGGGATTCGGCGTGCCCACGTCGATGAAGGCCAACGTCCCATTGACGGTGCCGTTATGGACATCGCAGCACGGATCTTCCGACTGCCCGATGCTGTTCAATCCTTCCCAGGCCACGAAACCCCCGGTCGCATTGACGTGCGGGCTGAACTGGGAAAAGATCGAATTACCGTTCCACATTGCGGTGAACGTCACGCTGAAATTGCCGACGAGCGCACACAGGGTGCTGTTGATCGGATTCGGCGGGCAGGGCCCAGGGCCGCCCTTCGAATCATCATAGTCGTACACGAACAACGATCCCCCGGTGCCCCAGACGATGCTGGTATCTCCGACGGGCATGTCCGCCAGCGCAACCGTCTGGGTCACGCCGCTGTTGAGCCCCTGGTAGCCGGCCAACACCATCTGCACATTGGTGAAGGCGAATAAGCTGGTGTTGTGGAAGGTCAGACACGGCGTGTCGTACGCACATTGGTCGTACGAGCCGTCGATAGTCGCAACGTGTGCCTGCGCGGATTGCGAAAGAATGGCAAGCGCCGCCGCGGCGGCAGCGGTGACGATGGGACCTTTCATCGATTTCTCCCCGGAAATGATGCCCGCGCCCGTAGTCGCGGGTCTTCCTCGCGTGGAGCAAATTTTGTGCTAGGCCTTGAACTTCAAGGAGTTGAGGCTCAACCCCTCCGATTGCGGGCTACAAGTGTAAGCTTTCGCGACAAGTCGCGGCTGAATCAAGGCCGATAGCTGCGCCACGCTGCTGCTGATCGATGGACGATCGGCGCCGGCGCACACCAATCCCGCTCGCGCTCGGCACAGCCGGTCAAAACTGCGCGTCGGCCAGCGCGAGCACCGCTTCGCTGCCCTGCGTGATCGCCCGCGACCATGCGGCGGCCTGCGGCAGCAGGCAATCGGCGTAAAAGCGCGCGGTAGCGATCTTGCCGCGATAAAAATCGGCATCGCCGCCGCTTTCGGCCAGCCACAGCGAAGCCGCGCGCGCGCCGCGCGCCAGTTGCCATCCGCCGGCGACCAGGCCCCAGAGACGCAAATACGGGACCGACGCGGCATGCGCGGCGCGCGTGTCGCCCGAGAACGCCGGGACGACCCAGTCGACCGCCTGCCGCAGCGCGGTGTTGGCCGCCGTGAGCTCGGCGCCGATGCGATTCAGATCGGCGTCGTCCGACG
>DATNAR010000348.1:0-2393 GCA_035607385.1 Casimicrobiaceae bacterium | reverse complement strand
CGCTGACCGGCGACGAGGTGGGCCTTTTGTTCGACAGCGGCCACATGAGTTTCGCCGGCGGCGATGCGGTCGCGATGCTCGCGCGTCATGTGCGCCGCGTCTGCCACGTGCATTGCAAGGATGTGCGACCGCAAGTGATCGCGATGGCCTGGAATCGCAACTGGAGCTTTCTCGAGGCGGTGATCAACGGCGCCTTTACGGTGCCCGGTGACGGCGCGGTCGACTTCGCTTCCCTGCTCGAACTGCTGCGTCGAAACGGATATCGGGGCTGGCTGGTCGTCGAAGCCGAACAGGATCCGAGCGTCGCGCCGAGCTATCGCTACGCCGACCTCGGATATCGCCATTTGCGCGATCTGGTCGCGCGCAACATGAATCCTGCGGAGGTCGCATGAGCGGCGACGAGTCCTCGCAAGGCGCGAATGACGCCGCAGCGGGGAGCAGCGCTGCGGCCGCGGTGGCCAACGCAACCGCAAGCGCGGGGGGACGTAAGACCCTGCTGGTCAAGGGCCGCCGCGACGGGCGCGACATCGTGCGCGTCACGCCGCAATCGGCCGGCTGGAGCTACGTCGGTTTCGCCGCGCACCGGCTCGCCGCGGCCGAAGCGATGCGCGTCGCGCTACCCGACGCCGAAGCGTGCATCGTGATCCTGAGCGGCAAGGTCACGATCGAGGCGGGCGGCCACACCTGGCGCGACATAGGCGAGCGCGGCAGCGTATTCGACGATCGCGCGCCTTACGCCGTCTATCTTCCGCCCGGCGAGGCGGCGCAGATCGTCGCCAAGACCGCGGCCGAGATCGGCGTCGGCAGCGCACCCGCTTCGGCGGGCCCGCCGGCGCGGCTGATCGAGCCGGCATCGATGAAGCGCTTCAAGCGCGGCGAAGGCAGCAACACGCGCTACGTCTGCGACATCCTGCCGCAGACCGAGCCCGCGTCGCATCTGTTGCTGGTCGAAGTCGTCACGCCGGCCGGGCACTCGTCGAGCTATCCGCCGCACAAGCACGACACCGACAACCTGCCCGCCGAAAGCTCGCTCGAGGAAACCTACTATCACCGGCTGAAGCCGGCGCAGGGCTTCGCATTCCAGCGCGTCTACACCGACGACCGCTCGATCGACGAAGCGCTCGCGGTCGAGGATCACGACGTCGTGCTGGTGCCGCGCGGCTACCATCCGGTCGTCGTGCCGCACGGTTACGATTCGTATTACCTGAACGTGATGGCGGGACCGAAGCGGGAATGGCATTTCAAGAACGACCCGGCGCACGAATGGATGCTCAAGCGCTGATTTGGCGCTTGCCGTCGACGAACCGCGGATCACGGAGAGCGCGATGATTGAAGCGGCATTGTTCGGTGCGGGCCGCATCGGCAAGATCCACGCCGGCAACCTGGCGCGGCAGGCCGGGGCGCGGCTGAAATACGTGGCCGACGTCAACCAGGCCGCGGCCGAGACGCTCGCGTCGCAGCACGGCGCGAAGGTCGCCACCGTCGACGCGGCCTTGGCCGATCGCGCGATCGGCGCGGTGGTCATCGCCTCGAGCACCGACACGCACGCCGATCTATTGTTGCGCGCCGCCGCCGCCGGCAAGGCGATCTTCTGCGAAAAGCCGGTCGATCTCGACCTCGCTCGTGCCCGCACGGCCGCCGCCGCAGTCGAGCGTGCGGGAGTGACCTGCCTGATCGGCTTCCAGCGCCGTTACGATCCGACGTTCGCCGCGGTCAAGGCGCGACTCGCCGCCGGCGAGATCGGCGATCTGGAAATGCTGATCGTGACCAGCCGCGATCCCGGCGCGCCCCCGGTCGATTACATCAAGGTATCGGGCGGCATATTCAAGGATATGCTGATCCACGACTTCGACATCTTCCGCTGGATTCTCGACGACGAGGCCGCCACCGTCTACGCGACGGGCAGTTGCCTCACCGACCCGGCGATCGAGACGGCAGGCGACATCGATTCGACGACGGTGACGATTCGCACTCGCCGCGGGCGGCTCGCGCAGATCAGCACCAGCCGCCGCGCGGCGTACGGTTACGACCAGCGTTTCGAGGTGCTCGGCAGCAAGGGGATGCTGCAGGCGGGCAACCACCGGCCGACCGAAGTCGTCGCGCACACCGCCGTGAGCGTCAGCCGTGACAAGCCCGAGCATTTTTTCCTCGAGCGTTACCGCGTCGCGTACGCCAACGAAATGACGCATTTCATCGACGCAGTCGCCGGAGGCAAGCCGGTCAACACGACGATCGCCGACGGCGTCAAGGCGCTGGAGCTGGCCGACGCGGCGACGCGGTCGTGGCGCGAGCACCGGATCATCGAGCTATGAGTCCATCGACCGATCCCCGACGCCGCTTGCGCATCGGCATCGCGGGCCTGGGTCGCCTGGGCCGCCGCCACGCCGAGAATC
>DATNAR010000339.1:0-7725 GCA_035607385.1 Casimicrobiaceae bacterium | reverse complement strand
CGTCGGCAAGGCCGTTCGCCAGCTTGGCGATGAAGTCCGCGGAGGCGGGCGCGACGACGATCGCATCGGCGTGGCGCGAGAGCTCGATGTGCCCCATCGCATTGGCGGCGCCCGACTCCCACATGCCGGACAGCACCGGATTGCCCGACAGCGCCTGCAAGGTCATCGGTGCGATGAATTGCGCGGCGGCGCTGGTCATCACCACGTCGACGGCGATCCCTTCCTTGACCAGGAGTCGCGTCAGCTCCGCGGCCTTGTAGGCGGCTATTCCGCCGGTCAGGCCAAGCACGATACGCGAAAGCGATCGTGCGGCAGTGGGAGAACTCATCGCTTCAGGTCTCATCCATGAGGACGAACGGTGATGTGGCGTGGCGCAGTTTAATATGCGCTGGCATCACGGTACAGGGGCTGCAGATGCGCATTGCCGATTGGCCGGCGGAAGAGCGTCCGCGCGAGCGACTGCTCAAGCTGGGTGCCGGGGCCCTGTCGGAAGCCGAGCTGCTCGCGATCTTCCTGCGCACCGGCATGGCCGGCAGCAGCGCGGTGGAGCTCGGCCGCGAATTGCTGGCGCGCTTCGGCGGTCTCAACCGCCTGTTCGGCGCCACGCTGGATCAGTTCGCGGCGGTGCGCGGCTTCGGTCCGGCCAAATACGTGCAGCTGCAGGCGGTCGTCGAAATCGCGCGCCGCACGCTCTCCGAACAGATCGGTGAGCGCGACGCGATGAGCTCGCCGCGCGCCGTGCGCGATTATCTGTCGCTGTCGCTCGGCAGCCGGCCGCACGAGGTGTTCGTCGCGCTGTTTCTCGATTCGCAAAACCGGCTGCTGGGATCGGAAGAGCTTTTCCGCGGCACGCTGACGCAGACCAGCGTGTACCCGCGCGAAGTCGTCAAGACGGCGCTTCGCTACAATGCCGCGGCGGTGATCCTGGCGCACAACCATCCGTCGGGCGTGGCCGAGCCCAGCCGCGCCGACGAGCTTTTGACGCAGACGCTCAAGCAGGCGCTGGCGTTGGTCGAGATCAGGACGCTCGATCACTTCATCGTCGCCGGCACGGTTACGGTGTCGTTTGCCGAACGGGGGCTGCTGTAGGCGACCCCGGCCTAGGCGTCGCCCCGGCGCAGGCCGGGGCCCAGTCAGCGATAGCAGCAGGCGCGATATCGCAACGTGGATCCCGGCCTTCGCCGGGATGACGACTCCGAATGCTTCCTTCGCCGGGATGACGACTTCTAATGCTTCCTTCGCCGGGATGACGACTCCTAATGCTTGAGTCACCCCGAATTTCCGGTTACAATCCAAGACTTTCGCAATTTCAACGAGTTGGAGCGAGCGATGGCTCGAGTCTGTCAGGTAACGGGCAAGGCCCCGATGGTGGGTCACCATGTGTCCCACGCCAACAACAAGACCAAGCGCCGGTTTCTGCCGAACCTGCAGCGGCGGCGTTTCTGGGTCGAAACCGAGAACCGGTGGGTGAGCCTGCGGCTGACCAACGCCGCGCTGCGCACGATCGACAAAAACGGCATCGACGTCGTCCTGGCGGATATGCGCGCCCGCGGCGAGCACGTCTAGGCGAGCGCGAGCTCAAGGAGATTTCGCAACCATGCGTGAAAAGATCAAGCTCGAATCGTCGGCCGGGACCGGTCACTTCTACACCACGTCGAAGAACAAGAAGCTGATGCCGGAGAAGATGGAGATCAAGAAGTTCGATCCGGTCGCCCGGAAGCACGTGATGTACAAGGAAACCAAGCTCAAGTGACGGCGGACCAAGCCACGCGAAGCGCGGCTTAGGGCCCGACGTCATCCGGGCGAAAGGGCCCGACGTCATCCCGGCGAAGGCCGGGATCCAAGTTTCCGTATCGCCTCTGCCACTATCGCTGCTTAGGCCCCGGCCTTCGCCGGGGCGACGCCTCCGCCGGGGCGATGCCTCCGCCGGAGCGACAACACAAAAAAGCCCGCCTTCCGGCGGGCTTTTTGTTGTCGTGCGGGGATCGCCTACGCGTAGCTGCGCAAGGTCCGCGAAAACGTCTGCAGCGCGGCGATGTTGCTGGCCTCGGCGCGGTGGCACCAGTCCTGCAGGCGCGCCAATAGCTGTTCGCGCGAATCATTCGACCGTTCCCACAGCCCGGCAAGCTCCTGCCGCATCCCGTAGATCGTCTTCAGCGCCGAGCTGCGCTCGAGCGTCGTCTGCAGGTGCGCGCGATCGTTTTCGGCCAGCGCGGTGGCATCGGACTGGAACCATCGGCGCAGACGCCGGAAGCTCGGCATGTCGGGTGTGAGCTCGCCGCGCCGAGCGCGCTCGCGCAAGCTGGCCACTTCCTGCCGGTACGCGAGCTTGAGCGACGAGGCGTAGCTCGTCAGCACGGCGTAGCGATGCGTGATGATCGCCTGCAGTGTCTCCAGGTCGGCATTGATCTTGGCGCGATCGACCTTGAGTCTCGGCGCCACCTTGCGAACTGTCGCCAGGCCGAAGAACTCCAGTGTGCGGATGTACGCCCAGCCCAGGTCGAATTCGTACCAGCGCGACGACAGCTTGGCCGAGGTGCCGTAGGCGTGGTGGTTGTTGTGCAGCTCTTCGCCGCCGATCAGGATGCCCCAGGGCACGATGTTGCGGCTTGCGTCCTCGCAGGAAAAATTGCGGTAGCCCCAGTAGTGGCCGATGCCGTTGATGATGCCGGCGGCGGTCACCGGGATCCAGGCCATCTGCACCGCCCAGATCGTGGCACCCAGCGGCCCGAAGAGCGCGAGGTTGACGACCAGCATCAGCCCGACGCCTTCCCACGAATGGCGCGTGTAGACATTGCGCTCGATCCAGTCGTCGGGCGTCCCGAGGCCGTACTTGTCCAGCGTGTCGTGGTTCTTGGCCTCGTCGCGGTAGAGCTCGGCGCCTTCCCAGAAGACCTTGTTGATGCCGCGGGTCTGCGGGCTGTGCGGGTCGTCGGCCGTCTCGACCTTGGCGTGGTGCTTGCGATGGATGGCAACCCATTCCTTGGTCACCATGCCGGTCGTCAGCCAAAGCCAGAAGCGGAAGAAGTGGCTGACCAGCGGATGAAGATCGAGCCCGCGATGCGCCTGCGAGCGATGCAGATAGATCGTTACTGCGGCGATGGTGATGTGCGTGAACACCAGCGCGACGACGACATAGCCCCACCACGGCAGCGGAACCAGGCCGTGGGCGAGCAGCGAAAGGGGATCGAATGACATCAGCGGAACATCCTAAAGGGAGGGCGGGCCGAAGGGGCCCTATGTGTGGTATCGGACATTCGAGAGTTTACATGGTTTCGTCCGCTGCCGCCGGACCGGCGATCGCCCCGCTGTCCAGTACAAAGCTCAGGCCGGAGGTGAGGTTTCCGGCGCATCGCCGGGCAGTCGGCCGACGATGTGCACTTCGCGCTGCGGATAGGGGATACGGATGCCGTTGTCGCGAAACGCCTTCCAGATGGCGATGTTCAGCGCCGTTTTGAGGTTGCCCTGCCCCTTTTCCGGATCGTTCAGCCAGACCGCGAGCTCGAGGTCGATGCCGTTCTCGGCGAACTGGAGGACGTTGACCGCCGGCGACAGCGGGCCTTTCAGCACGCGCGGCTCCCGGGCGGCGAGCTCGGTCATCAGGCGCATCGCCAGCTCCAGGTCGCTGTCGTAGCTGATCTGCACCGGTATGCCGAGCTTGACGTCCTTGCTGGTGTACGAATGGTTGAGGACGGTCGTCGTCACCAGCATCTCGTTCGGCACGATCGCCTCCAGGCCGTCGAGGCCGCGGACGACGACGTAGCGCGACGTCACGACGCTGACGGTGCCGGTGCGGTTGTCAACGGTGATCATGTCGCCCAGCCGGATCGAGCGGTCCAGCAGGATGGTGAACCCGGCGATGTAGTTGCTGGCGAGCTTCTGCAGTCCGAGGCCGATGCCTACGCCGATCGCCCCGCCGAAGACCGACAGCACGGTCAGGTCGACGCCGACGAACGATAGCGCGACCAGCAGACCGACCAGGAGCAGAACGGCGCGGAATACCTTGGACAGGACGACCCGCAGATTCTGGTCGAGATGCGTTCCGCGCATCAGCCGCTGCTCGAGCAGGCCCGATACCCACAACGACAGCACGACGACGACGACGACGACGATCGCGTCGCGCCCGAGATCGAGAATGCTGATCTGGCCGCCCTTGCCGATCGGGATGCGCGTGTCGTCGAGCGCGGCCGCGATGTCGGGCAGCACGCCAACGTAGTAGAGCAACAGCGCGCCCCAGATCGCAAAGCTCAGCGTCCGCTCGGACGCGGAGGCGGCATGGACGCCGAACAGATTGCGCAGCGCGTAGATCGAAAGCCGGATCAGCGCGAGCGCGACGACCAGCGGAATGGCGATCGGAAAGAACGCCGGCACCTGCCAGTGCCGGAAGACGGCGCGGGCGATGTAGAGCAGCGCCAGCGCCGTCAGCGGAAAGATCATCCGGTTCAGGCTGCCGGCACCGAGCTGCGCGACCCGCGATTCGCGCTCGCTGGTCACGTGCACGCGGCGGTCGACCGCCCAGGCGATCGCGAAGCACAGCGCGATCGTCGCGAGCTCGATCCAGCCGTCCGGCGTGCGCAGCGAAGCCTGGATGCGTTCGAGATCGAGCGCCGTCAGCATGGGCCGAAGTTTAGCAAGTCGTCCCGGCGAAGGCCGGGACCCAAGCTGCGATCTCATGCCGGCCAATATCGCTGATTGGGCCCCGGCGTTCGCCGGGGCGACGTGTTTTCGAACCGCCCGTCACTTCTGCGCTCCGCTGGGCCAGGGTGTGGCGTGCGCCTTGAGCCGCAGCCAGTTGTCGCGGTAGGCGCGGGCGACATCGCGATTGTCGCGGAGGATAAGAACGTTTTCGGCGTTGTGCCACTGCGCGGCGACGGTGAAGTTATAGCTGCCGGTAATCGTCGTCGCGCCCGCGGTGTCGGCGTCGACGATGACGACCTTGTTGTGCGCTGCCTGGTAGTTCGCGTCGAGCCACACGGCAACGCCGCCTTTGGCGAGCTCGGCAAGCACGTTCTGCGGCAATGCGGCGGCCTGCTGGCTGTCGGCGATCACCTGCACCGCGACGCCACGCTTGCGCGCGGCGACCAGTGCGCCGGCGATGCGACGCTGCGTGAACGAGTAGGCGTTGACCAGCACCTCGTGCTTCGCGCTGGCGATCGTCGCAATGATCAGATTGTCGATGCGGTCCCCGGGCGTGAAGGCCGCCTCGATGCTTCCGGTCGCGGTGGAGCGCGCTGCGGTCGCGGTCGCCTCGGCGAGGGCGATCGTGCTGTGGGCGAAGGCGAGGATCGCCAGCGCGCCGGCAGCCTTGGTCGTCGCTCTCATGCCGAGCGCTCGAGCACCGCGGCGAAGAATCCATCGCAGCCGTGGCGCGCCGTCGACAGCTTGAGCGTGCGTCCGGTGTCGAGCGCGACGCCGGCGCGCTTGAGTTCCGCCGCCGCGTCGCCGAGCGTGAATTCGGGATGGGTGCCGACGAACGCGTCGACGATCGCCTCGTTCTCGTCGGGCAGCACGCTGCAGGTCGCGTACACCAGCCGTCCGCCCGCCTTGACCAGCGTCGCCGCCGCGGCGAGGATTCTCGCCTGCTTGGCGGCAAGCTCGGGGATAGCTTCCGCCGTCTGTCTCCACTTCAGGTCCGGATTGCGGCGCAGCGTTCCGAAGCCGCTGCACGGCGCGTCGACCAGCACCCGGTCGAGCTTGCCGGCAAGCCGCTTGATGTGCGTGTCGCGCTCGTTCTCGATCAAGGTCGGCTGCACGTTGGACAGGCCCGAGCGCGCGAGCCGCGGCTTGAACCGGGCCAGTCGCGCGCGCGAAACGTCGAACGCATAGACGCGTCCCTGCGAGCGCATCAGCGCGCCCAGCAGCATCGTCTTGCCGCCGGCGCCGGCGCAAAAGTCGGCGACCATGTCGGTGCGCCGGGGCGCGACCAGCAGTCCCAGCAGCTGGCTGCCTTCGTCCTGCACTTCGATCGCGCCGGAGGTGAACAACGGATGCGATTGCAACGCGGGCTTGCCGGCGACGCGAAGCCCCAGCGGCGAATAGGGCGTCGGTTCGGATTCGATGCCGGAGGCCTCGAGCGCTCCTTGTGCCTGTTCGCGCGTGATCTTGATCGTGTTGACACGAAGATCGAGCGGCGCGGTGGTGAGCCACGCGCGCGTCAGCGCGTCGCGCTCGCCGGCGGGGAGCGATGCGGAGAGCTTGTCCCAGAGCCATTCGGGCAGCTCGGCGGCTTCGGCCGGCGAGAGCTCGGGCTTTGCCGCCTTGAATTCTCGCGCCCATACGGTTTCGGCGGGCGACAGCGCGCTTTCGATCTCGCGCAGACTCGCACCGAGCTCGCGCAGCGTCACCGCGATCGCCAGGCGGCGAGGCGTTGCGTCACCGGCTTGCGCCCGCAGAGACGCCAACCGGCGCAGCGCGGCGAACACCCCCTCGGCGATGAAGGCGCGGTCGTCCTGCCCGAGTCGGCGATGGTGCCGGAAGAAACCGCGCAGCACGCTGTCGGCGGGCTCCCTGAACGGCAGCACGGCGGCCAGCGCGTCGGTCAGCGCGCCGAGCTGGCTCGCCCGGACCGTCATTGCTGCGCGACGGTATCGTCGACGCGGATGCTGTCGAGCAGGCCTTCGACGGTGGCGCGGGCATTCGACAGCCGGAGCTTGACCGCGACATAGCGCAGCGACGGCGCGAGCCATACCTGCGCCTGGATCGTGCTGTCGGCGTCGACCCGCTTCCAGACCTCGGTGTCGACATCGCCGAAGGGAAGCGTGATTTTTTCGGTACCGACGCGGCGGAAGGTCACGTGATAGACCTTGCGCGTAGTTGCGATGTTGAACTCGGTCTCGTCCTGCGCGGGCGGCGCGAAATAGAACTGCCAGAGCACGACCAGCGGATCGAATGTCGGCAGCTCCAGCGGCGCCGACTGGTCGCCGTTCAACTGCACCATGCCGGATTCCCAGTCGAAGCTCGCCGCCTCGCGCCGGTTCCCGCTGGTGCGTTCGACGCTGTAGCTCACCGGCTGCAATCCGTCGGCGGTGATCGCGCCCTCGCTCCTCGCCCGGGCCTCGCCCGGAAACAGCAGCGCGGCCAGGCCGCGTGCCTCGCCGACGGTCGAGATGCGGTACTGGCTGCCCGAGTGCTCGAGCCGGTAGACGGCGTCGCCGATCAGGAAGCCGCGCGTGCCGAGGAAGGCGCGGTACGCGAGGTCGATCCGCGGCGGCAATTCGCGCGGCGGCGCCAGCGACGGCGCCGGAGGAATCGTTTCTTCCAGCGGCGGCGGAGCGACGGGCTCGGGCTCGCGCACGAGGTCGGGAACCGGCTCGGGTACGGCCGTGGCGGCGGCGACGATCTCCGGCGCAGGCGTCTCGACCGGCGCCGGCGGCGCAGCGCGTACGACGCGACGATGCTTGGGCTTCGGCGGCTGCGGCGCGGCGACGGTCTTGGCGGGCGCCGGAGGCGGCGGCAGTTCGGTGATCGTCGCCAGCAGCGGCGGCGACTCTTCGACGCGGTCGGGCAGCCGAATCGTCGACTGCAGCAGCGCAATGTGCACTGCGAGCGACGCCAGCGCCGCCACCGCGAGCACGCGCGAGCCGGGTCGCTGGTCGAAAAATGTAAAAAATGCGATGCGCGAGGACATGTCAGTGGGAGCTTACCGGCTTTGGCCGGGTGTTGCCGGGTTGGACGGTCAGGAAGGCGGGGAGTTCGTCCCCTTGTCCGACGGCGCCTGCAGCACCG
>DATNAR010000312.1:0-3027 GCA_035607385.1 Casimicrobiaceae bacterium | reverse complement strand
CGGCGCGACGACGGCCTTGTTCATGGCGTTTCTCGGCATCGTGCAAAACGACATCAAGCGCGTCATCGCCTACTCGACGCTGTCGCAGCTCGGGTACATGACCGTCGCGCTGGGCGTGTCCGCCTACTCGGCGGCGATCTTCCACCTGATGACCCATGCGTTCTTCAAGGCGCTGCTGTTCCTGGCCGCGGGGTCGGTGATCATCGCGCTGCATCACGAGCAGGATCTGCGCCGGATGGGAGGGTTGCGGAAATACATGCCGATCACCTACTGGACGACGGTGATCGGGTCGCTCGCGTTGGCCGGCATCCCGCCGTTCGCCGGCTTTTTCTCCAAGGACGCGATCATCGAGGCCGTGCAGCTGTCGACGGTGACCGGCCACACCTACGCGCAGATCGCGTTGACGCTCGGCGTGTTCGTGACCGCGCTGTACAGTTTTCGCATGCTGTTCCTCGCGTTCCACGGCGACGAGCGGTTCAGGCATCCGCTTCCCGCTGACGCCGCTCACGAGGAGCCCGGGCACGACGATCATGCCGCCGCCAGTCCGCCGCACGAGAGTCCGTGGGTCGTGACCGTGCCTCTGATCCTGCTGGCTATCCCGTCGATCTATGCCGGCTGGGCGTATGTCGATCCGGTGCTGTTCGGCGATTTCTTCGGGAGCTCGATCGCCATCTTGCCGCAACACGGCGGCATGGCGACGCTGCGCGAGGAATGGCACGGCGCCGGCGCGTTCGTCGCGCATGGCCTAGCCGGGGCGCCGTTCTGGCTCGCGGTCGCGGGCATCGGGCTCGCATGGCTGCTGTACATTCGTCGTCCCGAACTTCCGGCAAGGATCCAGGCCCGGACCGCGGCGCTGTATGCACTGCTCGTCAACAACTACTACGTCGACCGGTTCAACGACTGGTTTTTTGCCGGCGGTTTCCGGCGCGCCGGGAACCTGTTTTCGGAGATCGGCGACCGTTCGGTCATCGACGGCTTCTTCGTCAACGGCAGCGCACGCATGGTCGGCGCGGCATCGGCCGCGCTCCGCCTGATCCAGTCGGGCTACATGTACCTGTATGCGTTCGCGATGATCCTGGGCGTGTTCGTCGCCCTGTTCTGGTGGGTCGTGCTGAGGGTCGTCTGATGCTGCCCTACTTGAGCCTCGCGATCTGGGTTCCGATCGTCGCCGGCCTGCTGGTGCTCGCAGTCAACCGCGATGCCGATGCCGCGGCCGCGCGCTGGTTGGCGCTGGTGGGCGCCGTCGCGGGGTTCGCCGTCACGATCCCGCTCTACGCGCATTTCAGGCTGGGCACCGGCGAAATGCAATTCGTCGAGGCGGTCGAATGGATACCGCGGTTCAACGTCAATTATCTGCTCGGCGTCGACGGTATTTCGCTGCTCTTCATCCTGCTGAACAGCTTCGTCACCGTGCTCGTCGTCTGGGCCGGCTGGATCGTCATCCAGACGCGGGTTGCCCAGTACATGGCGGCATTCCTGATCATGTCAGGCCTCATCAACGGCGTTTTCGCATCGCTCGACGGGGTTCTGTTCTACGTTTTCTTCGAGGCGATGCTTATTCCGATGTACCTGATCATCGGCATCTGGGGCGGCCCGAACCGTGTCTACGCGGCGATCAAGTTCTTTCTGTACACGCTGCTCGGTTCGTTCCTGATGCTGGTCGCGTTCATCTATCTCTATTCGGTCAGCGGCGGCAGTTTTTCGATTCTCGAGTGGTACCAGCTGCCGCTGTCGCTGAAAACGCAGCTTCTGCTCTTCGTCGCGTTCTTCCTCTCGTTCGCGGTCAAGGTGCCGATGTGGCCGGTGCATACCTGGCTCCCCGACGCGCACGTCGAGGCGCCGACCGGCGGCTCGGTCGTGTTGGCGGCGCTGACGCTCAAGGTCGGCGCGTACGGCTTTGTCCGCTTCGTGCTGCCGATACTGCCGGACGCCAGCCATTATCTGGCCAACTTCGTCATAACCTTGTCGTTGATCGCGGTCATCTACATCGGCTTCGTCGCGCTGGTGCAGGCGGACATGAAAAAGCTGATCGCGTATTCGTCGATCGCGCACATGGGCTTTGTCACGCTGGGCTTTTTTCTGTTCAGCGAGCTCGGCGTCGAGGGCGGACTCGTCCAGATGCTCTCGCACGGTTTCGTCTCGGCGGCGATGTTTCTTTGCGTGGGCGTGCTGTACGACCGCATGCACAGCCGGCAGATCGCCGATTACGGCGGGGTCGTCAATACGATGCCGCGCTTCGCCGCGCTTGCGATGCTGTTCGCGATGGCCAACGCCGGCCTGCCCGGCACCAGCGGATTCGTCGGCGAGTTCATGGTGATCCTGGCCGCGGTCAAAGCGAATTTCTGGGTCGGCTTCCTCGCCGCGGTCACGCTGATCCTCGGCGCCGCGTACACGCTCTGGATGTACAAGCGGGTCTGGTTCGGCGCGGTAGTCGGCGAGCGCGTCGCCGCCCTCAGGGACGTGTCGCGGCGCGAGTTCTGGCTGCTGGCGACGCTGGCCGGCGTGGTGCTGTTCATGGGTGTCTACCCGAAACCGTTCACCGACGTGATGCATGCGTCGGTCACCGAGCTGCTGGCGCACGTCGCAAAGAGCAAACTGTGATGACCGCCACGCCTGTGAACTTTGATTTCCTCCCGGCGCTGCCGGAAATTACGCTGCTGGTCGCCGCTTGCGTCGTGCTGATGGTCGACCTGGTGCTGCCCGAAACGCTGCGCAAATGGAGCTACTGGCTCACCCAGCTCGGTGTCGTCGCGACCGCGTGGCTGTCGCTCTACGTATTCCATCAGTCGCCGGCACACACGTTCGGCAATACGTTCGTCGCCGACGCGCTGGCCGACGTGCTCAAGTTCTTGAGCTGCATGACCGTCGCGCTGACGCTCGCGTACTCGCGCAGCTATCTGACGGTGCGGGGCCTGTTCCTGCATCCGGTGCGAGATATATACGATCGCCACACCCGCGGCACGAAGCTGCCTGATCAACGCAAACAATGCATTGGACTCGCGCTCTGACAGCGCCGCAGTGGGCTCG
>DATNAR010000307.1:0-4017 GCA_035607385.1 Casimicrobiaceae bacterium | reverse complement strand
GGCGGCGTCGCACGCTGCTGGCGGAGGCGATCCGGCTGCGGCGTGCGTTGCGCCAGCCAGCAACGAGCATTCGATGCAGGCGACATCGATTGTCGGCAGCTTGAGGCTGGAGTGATGCCTCGCCTTGAGCTCGGGAAGGTGGGTCAGCGGATGCAGCAGCAGCTCCTGCTGCAGCCCCAGCAGCAGGAAGGCGAACACCAGCGAAAGGAACCTGCGGACCATGCGCCTGCTTCACTCCGGCGGCCGCCGTATATGCGGCCTGCATGCAGTGTAGCGGAAAAGCGGTCGGCCTCGAACCCGGGGTATCGGCCTAAAGCATTCGGCCCTCGGGCCGATTCGCGAGCGGCGGCTGGGGTGCCGCGGCAGCAAGAAACTGTTACGTCGATCGCGCGGCGAAGGTCGGCGCCAGCACTTCCAGCGCGTCGAGCTTGGTCGATGGCTCCTTGATCGTGATCCGCCACAGCGTCCGCGGATCGTCAGGATCGGTCAGGGTCGCCGAATGCAGCAGCGATGCGTTGTCCCAGATCACGACGTCGCCGACGCGGTACCGGTAGCTGAGCACGTATTTCGGCTGCGTCGCATGCGCGGCGAGCTCATCGAGCAGCGCGACCGCCTCGTCGTCCGGCATCCCGACGATTCCGTACGAGCTGCCCGAGACGGCGTAGAGCGCCTTGCGGCCGGTGACCGGGTGCGGCCGCACCAGCGGATGCGTGATCAGCGGCATCTTGGCCTTCTGCTCGTCGGTCAGCGGCGAGGCGGCGACGCGGCTCATTTCGTCGGTCACCTTGCGGTTGCCGTAATGATGGACGCCGATCAGCGGCGCGATCCGCCGCTTCATGGCATCGGGCAGGTCGTCGTACGCGGCGTACTGGTTGGCGAACAGCGTGTTGCCGCCGGCTTTCGGCACCTCGACCGAGTAGAGCATCGTCGCGCGCGCCGGCACCTGCAGATACGAATAGTCGGTGTGGAAATAGGTGCCGGCGTCGGCCAGTCCGATCGGCTGCCCGTTTTTGCGCCGATTCGACAGTATCAGGATGTTCGATTCTTCCGGATGGTGAAACTGGTCGATGACGTGCGGCTCGGGCGGACCGAAGCGGCGCGCGAATGCGAGGAATTGCTGCGGCGTCAGTCGTTGGTCGCGCAGGACCAGGATCTGCCCCCGGAAGAACGTCTGCTCGAGCTCGGCGAATTCACCCGCGGAAAGCGGGCGCGAGGCATCGACGGCGGACGTTTCCAGACCGAAAGCCGGGCAGAGCGGGCTCGTTTCCATCACGCGCTTCCTATTTCAGAAACTCTGGCCGAATCCATTTTGGCAGCAGAAGCGGAATTTCCGGCCATATGATCAGGGCTGCGAGCACGACCAGCATGGGGGCCAGCATGATCATCGTATCCTTGAGCGCGTATCGCAACCGGACCTTGGCGATAGCGCAGGAGATCATCAGGCACAACCCGTACGGGGGCGTGACCAGCCCGAAGGCGAGCGCCACGATCCCGATAATCGCGAAGGACACCGGATGCATGTGCACCGATTCCGCCAGCGGCTGCAGCGTCGTGCCGACGATGATGATCGCAGGAATCGCGTCCAGAAAGCAACCGACGACGAGGAAAACGAAGGCGATGAAAAAGCCGACGCCGATGAGGCCCAATCCCCACGACGTCACGTTCTCGAGCAGCGCTCTGGGAATCTGGAAGTAGGCAAGCAGCCATCCGAACACCGAGGCGGTGCCGACGCAGAAGAGCGCGATCGCCGACAGCTTGCCGGTTTCGAGCAGACAATCCCACAGCTTCGTCGCGTCCATCTCGCGATAGAAAAAGACGGAAAGAACGATCGCGTACAGCACGGCGGCCGCGGCCGACTCGGTGGCGGTGAACCAGCCGAGCAGGATCCCGCCGACGATGATGAACGGCGTCATCAGCGCCGGGACGGAAACGGCGAACGCCGTCACAAACTCCTGGAAGGTGGCGCGCCGGTACGTCGGGTAATGCCGGATCTTGGCGTAGACATGGACAGTTGCCATCTGCGCGAGGCCGATCAGCAGGCCCGGGATGACACCGGCCAGATACAGCGCGCCGATCGACACCGACAACACGCCGCCCCAGACGATCATCAGGATCGACGGCGGGATGATCACGGCCAGCACGGCCGACACCGCGGTGATGGCGATCGAGAACGAGAGGTCATAGCCCTCCTTGACCTGCGCCTCGATGAAGATCTTGCCCTGGCTCGCAGCGTCCGCCGTCGACGACCCGGAAATGCCGGCGAAGAACACCGATAACAGCACGTTGATCTGCGCCAGAGCACCGGGAAAGTTGCCCACCATCGTCCGGGACAGCAGGACCAGGCGGTCGGTGATGCCGCCGACATTCATCAGGTTGGCAGTGAGCAGGAAGAAGGGAACCGCGAGCAGGATGAACGAGTTGTAGGCCTTGAACGTCGTGTTGAAGATCACCATCGGCGACAGGCGCGGCTCGATGAAAAGGGCCGGCAGGCAGGCGAGACCCAGCGCGAACGCCACCGGCACGCGCAGGATCATGAAGAAGAAGAACGCGCCGAACAGCCACATGGCCGCCACGGTAGGCGTGAGCGTCGCGCCGGTCATGGCGGGTCCCCCCGAAGCGAACTGCGTTCGCCTCCCCCCGAGAGGCCGGCCGCGCCCTTGGGGCGGCCCTGCGGGCGCGGGACATCCCCCCGAAGCGAACTGCGTTCGCCTCCCCCCGAGGGGGCGGCCGCGCCCTTGGGGCGGCCCTGCGGGCGCGGAACATCCCCCCGACGCGAACTGCGTTTGGTGTCGGCGCTCATACGACGCTGCCCTTGGCCAAATCGTGCTGCGGCGGCTCGTCGCCCGCGCCGGGCCCGAAGCGCACGATGCGTATGTCCTCCAGGATGCGCTCGCCGCCGAACAGCAGCCAGGTGAGCCCCGTCAGCGGCCACGCGATGAACAAGAAGGTCATCGGCATCTCCGCCAGTTCCGACTGCTGGTTCCAGCCGAACGACACGAACCGGACGCCGTACCAGATGAACACCAGAGCGAACACCAAGACGAATACGGTGGAGACGACGCGCAGCAAGGCGTTGGCGCGCGGCTTGAGCTCGGGCCACACGTCGCACTCGAAATGCGACATGTCGCGCACGCCGATCATCGCGCCCAGCATCACCATCCAGATGAAGAAGAAGCGCGCCATCTCCTCGGTCCAGATCCAGTTCGGAAGGAGGCCGGTGTTGCGCGCGATCATCTGGAGCGTTACCGGCACGATCAGAATGCCGACGCTGGCGCCCAGCAGCACGCTGAGCAGCCGGTAATAAGTATCGAGGAACTTGCGCATGGGCCCCCAACTCTCGCCGATCGGCAAAAAAAGACCGGCGGAAGCGTGGCCTCCGCCGGATCCTCCTCCCTAGCCTTACATTGCGCTGATCTTGTTGTAGATGGCTTCGGCGCCGATTTCCTTCGCGTACTCGGCCATCACCGGATCGGCTGCCTTCTTCATCGCGGCGCGGTCGGCGAACGGGATCATCTTGAGTTTTCCGGCCGCCTGCATCGCCTCGAGCTTCTTCTGGTCTTCGCTCGATTCGATCTGCCGGCCGTAGACGCCCGCTTCCTTGCCGGCCTTGAGAATCGCCGCCTGCAGGTCGGGCGGCAGTTTCTTGAACGTCTTGCCGGAAAAGCAGAGCGGCCGGATCGTGATCGCGTGCTGCGTCATGCTGAGGTTGGGGCCGACCTCGTAGAACTTCATCGTCTCGACGCCGGCGGCCTCGTTCTCGCCGGCCTGGATCACGCCGTTCTGGATCGCGTTGTAGATCTCGTCGTAGGCGATCACGGTCGGCGACATGCCCGCGGCGGCGAACGTCTTGCTCCAGATCGGCGCCCCCTGGACGCGGACCTTGAGCCCCTTCATTTCCGCCATGTTGCGCACCGGCTTGTTGGCGAAGATGTTGCGCGTGCCGCCGCCGGCGAAGCCGATCAGCATCACGTCGCCCTTGGCGCTGACCTCGTCGACGATCGGCTTCAAGGTGTCGGC
>DATNAR010000297.1:0-14302 GCA_035607385.1 Casimicrobiaceae bacterium | reverse complement strand
TCCACGTCGCGCGCTATTACTACAATCGCGGCGCCTACGTGGCAGCGGCCAACCGCGCGCAGGCCGCGTTGCTCAACTATCCGAAGACGCCCGCCAACGAGGACGCGCTGGTGCTGATGATGGAAAGTTACGACAAGCTGGGCATGAATGAGCTTCGCGACGACACGCGCCGCGTGCTCAAAGAAACCTTTCCCAATGGACGGTACTTCACGGCGAACGCAACCAGGCCCTGGTGGAAATTCTGGGGCAAGGAGCAACCGCCGCCGCTGCCGCTTGCCCCACCCTCCAAGCCCTGGTGGCAGTTCTGGTAAGACGCCGCAGGGCGGAGCAGGGGCCCCGCGCGTAGCGCGGGGATGCGACCCCGGAGGCGGAAGGCCGGCGACGCGTATGCGCCTGTTCTCGTGGCATCGTTCTGAGCCGGTAACGCTCAGCCCGTACAGCTAGCCTTCCACCGGCACCGGCGCGAAAAAAGCACGAACGTCAGCGAGCTCGCGCGTACGGCGCATCGGCGGCAGCGCCTGCCATATGCGGCGGCCGTACGGTTTGTCGACCAGGCGCCGGTCGCAGATCATCAATACGCCGCGGTCGGTCTCCGAGCGGATCAACCTGCCTGCGCCCTGCTTGAGGCTGATCGCCGCCTGCGGCAGTTGATAGTCGAAGAACGGATTGCCACCCTGGCGCGCGATGTGCTCGAGCCGCGCGGCGAGCAGCGGATCGTCGGGCGGAGCGAACGGCAGCTTGTCGATGATCACGACCGACAGGGCTTCGCCTTGCACGTCGACGCCCTCCCAGAAACTCTGGCTGCCGAGCAAGACGGCGTTGCCGAGGCGGCGGAACCGGGTCAGCAGTTCGGTGCGCGAACCCTCGCCTTGCACCAGCAGCGGAAAGTCGACGCCTTCGCGCTTGAACAGAGCCTCGAGCGATTCGCGCGCGCGAGCCAGCGCCCGCAGCGTCGTGAAGAGCAGGAAGGCGCGGCCGCCGCTGGCCTTCAGCACCGGCAATGCGGCCGCGACGACCGCATCGGTGTGCTCGAAGCTGTTCGGCTCGGGCAATTCGCGCGGCAGATACAACAGCGCCTGGCGCGCGTAGTCGAAGGGACTCTCCCAGTAGCCGGTCGCAGCCTCGCCCAGGCCCAGCTCGCGCTGATAGAGCGAAAAGTCGCTGCCGATCGCCAGCGTCGCCGAGGTGAAAATCCACGCGCGGGCATGGTCGGTGACCTGCTTGGCAAAAATTTCGGCCACCGACAGCGGTGAGGCACGGAGTTGCCAGCCCGACGCGCTGATGTCGACCCAGCGGATCCATTCGGGATCGTCCTGATCGCGCCAGCGGTGAAGTCGCGCCAGCGCATCGTCGGCCCGATGCGCGCATTGCGCCAGGTCGTCGCTGCGCTCGGCCTGCTCGCCGAGCTCGACCGCCAGCGCCGCGAGCGCCGCGTCGAGGGCATCGAGCGCTTCGTCGAACCCGGCGCGCCGCATCGCCACGGCGCGCGGCAGCTTGCCCGGCGATTCTCCTGCGGCCAGCCGGAACCGGCGCAGCGCCAGCCCGAGCGCCTGCGCGGCGGCGGGCAGCGGAGCGTAGTCGCGAGCCGCTTTCAAGCCTTCGAGCTCGGCGTCGCGCGCGAGCTCACCCAGTTGACCACCGGTGATTTCCTCGCCGAAGAACAAGGTCGCGGTCTCGGGCAGCTGGTGCGCCTCGTCGAGGATCACCGTATTCGACGCGGGCAGCAGCTCGGCGATGCCTTCGTCTTTCAGCATGACGTCGGCGAAGAACAGATGATGGTTGATGACGACGACGTCGGCGGCAAGCGCCTGCTTGCGCGCGTTCATCACAAAACATTCGTTGTAATGCCCGCATTCGGTGCCGAGACAATTCTCGCGCGTCGAGGTGACGTCGGCCCAGATCGCGGCATTCTCCGGCACGTCGGCGACCTCGCTCTTGTCGCCGCTCGCCGAAGTGCGCGCGAAGGACTCGATGCGCTTCAGATAGCCGATATCGGCGCGCGACGCGAACGTCGGCTGCGCCGCTGTCCGCGCCAGATGGTGGTGGCAGACGTAATTGCCGCGGCCCTTCAGCAGCGCAACGCTGATCGGTACGCGCAGCGCATCGCGCACCAGCGGCAGATCGCGCTGGTAGAGCTGGTCCTGCAGCGTCTTGGTTCCGGTCGAGATGATCACCTTCCCGCCCGAAAGGAGGGCAGGAACGAGATACGCGAACGTCTTGCCGGTACCGGTCCCGGCTTCGGCGAGCAGCTGGCCGCGCGTCTTTATGGCGAGCGCGATCGCCTCGGCCATCGCGATTTGTTGCGGCCGCGGCCGGTAGCCGGGAATATTGCGCGCGAGCGCCCCGTCGGCGTTGAAAACCGAACCGAGCTCGGCGTTGCTCAGCGTCGTCCTCTCAGCGCGGCGTCGCGCGCTGCATCGTCATCGCGGCGCGTCGTCACTGCGAAGCGGATTTTTTCTTGGCCGCCGGCTTCGTTGCCGGTTTGCTTGCCGGCTTGGCGGCGGCGACCGCCGTCGGTTCGCGCAGCGCCTGGATCTGCTTCTCGAACACCCCATAGGGATGCGTGACGCGCTGTTTGTAGCCGGCATCGATTTCGTCCGGACCCGGCGTCAATTCGGCAAGGCTGCGGGTCCAGGTCGCATAGAGCGCCTGGAGGCCCTGCACCTTTTTCTTGTCGCGCGCGGCTTCGCGCAGCGCCGCCTGGTACGGTCGTGCGATCAGCCGCTTATGCTTTTCGATGCAGCCCTCGGTCTTGGCGCCGTTGACGCCCTGCTGCGCGCCAGCGAGCCCGAACTCGATGATCTCGATGCTCTTCACCTGCCGGCACATCGTGTACGTCTGCGGTACCGCCTCGAAAAAGCAATCGGTGCCGGTGCCATGCAGCGCCGTCGGGCAGATGTACGGATCGACGTTGTCGAGTGCGTACGCCGCGGCGGCGGGGAACAGCGCGCTGGCGGCAACGAGGACGGGCAGGGAGAATCGGCGCATGAGCGAATCGGCCAGACACGAGGTCGTTCATGCTACCAAGCGCGGCTTGCGCGCTCAAGCGCGCCCGGAGCCGGGCGGCTTCAGATGGTCGCGCCGCCCGAGACTTCGATGACCGCGCCGTTGATGTAGCTCGCCTCGTCGGAGGCGAGCCAGGCATACGTGTTCGCGATTTCCTCCGGCTGCCCGAGGCGACCGAGCGGAACGCGATCTTCCATCATTTTGACGACCTTGTCCGGCATCGACGCCAGTATCGGCGTGTGGATGAAGCCCGGACAGATTGCATTGGCGCGGATGCCTTTGCGGCCGAGCTCGCGCGCCCAGGTCTTGACCATGCCGATCACACCGAACTTGGTCGCCGCATAATTGGTCTGGCCGAAATTGCCGTAGATACCGACGATCGACGAGGCATTGAGAATGCAGCCGGAGTTCTGCTCGAGCATGATGTCGACGACGGCCTTCGTGCAGTTGTAGACGCCTTTCAGATTGACGTCGACGACGCGGTCGAACTGGTCGTCGCTCATTTTCCTGAATTGCGCGTCCTGCACGATGCCCGCATTATTGACCAGCGTGTCGATGCGGCCCCATTTGGCCATCACCCCTTCGACCATGCGCGCGATGCTTTCCTTGTCGGTGACGTCGATGACGAAGCCGGCCGACTCGCCGCCGATCTCCGCGATCTTCGCGACGGTCTCCTGGATCGTCGCCTCGTTGATGTCGCAAACGGCGACCTTGGCGCCTTCCTGGGCAAATTTGACCGCGGTCGCCTGCCCGATGCCTTGGCCCGCGCCGGTGATGATCGAGACTTTGCCTTTGAGCCGCATGGTCTTCCCTGATCGTTGGACAGTCAGTGCACCGCTTGAGTGCGGCGACTCTATCCTTTTTCATTGCATTGCACAACCTCGAAGCTGGCAAGCGCAGCACGGGCCGTTGTTTCCGAAGCGACCCATAATAAACAATGGCTTGATTGCGATTGCGCGCCGACCTGTGCAGGCGGCGGGGGGAGGGCCAGCACGTCGTTGTGATGCAATGCACGAAGCGCGCGGGTCTTGCCGCCGAAGCGCAGAGGGAGCTACGAGGCAGGCAGCCAATGCTCGATCACCAGCTGCAGCGAGTCGAGTCCCTGGTAGTGATTGACCTCGGGTCGGTAGGCGGCGCGGATGCGCGAAGGCAGCGACTCGGTCCGCTGGAAGAGAATGGCTTCGTAGCACCGTTCGTCGAGCGAGAGCGCGAGCTTCAAATGCTTGTCGCCGACGACCCGCTGCGCAGTCACCGTGAACTCGGCGTCAAAGGCCGGCGCGGGGAACCCCTGGCCCCAGACATGGCCGGCGCATATCTTGGCGAGCCCGAGCGTCAGCTCGCCCGCCGCCAGTGCACCGTCGGTTTCGATCGTTCGCAGCAGCAGGGCCGGCGACAGCCATTCGCGGCCGACCCGCTCGAACTCCTCGGCGAAGCGCTGCAGCGCGGTTTCGTGCAGCGACAGCCCCGCGGCATAAGCGTGCCCGCCGAACCGCCTGATCGTGCCCGGTGCCCGCTTGGCGACGATATCGAGCGCGTCGCGCAGATGAAATCCGGCGATCGCGCGGCCCGAGCCGCGCAGCTCTCCGTCGGCGCCGGCGCGGGCAAAGACGATCACCGGCCGGTGGTAGCGGTCCTTCAGCCGCGATGCGACGATGCCGACGACGCCCTGGTGCCACTCGGCGCGATACAGGCACAGCGTACACGCATCGTCGTCGACGCCGTACTCGAGGTCCGCCAGCGCCTGCTCCTGCATCGTCGCCTCGACGTCGCGCCGTTCGCGGTTGAGGCCGTCGAGCTCGGTCGCAATCCGGTCGGCACTCGACTGGTCGTCGCACATCAGGCAGGCGATGCCGACCGACATGTCGGCGAGTCTGCCCGCCGCATTGAGCCGCGGGCCGGCGATGAACCCGAGGTCGTATCCGGTCGCGCGTTCCGGCGAGCGACCCCCGACGCTAAGCAGTGCGCGCACGCCGGGCTGCATGCGCCCGGCGCGGATCCGGCGCAGTCCCTGGTCGACGAGAATGCGGTTGGCGTGATCCAGCCTGACGACGTCGGCGATCGTTCCCAGCGCCACCAGGTCCAGCAGCGCGGCTAGACGCGGCTCGGCGCGATGCGCGAAATGCCCGCGCTCGCGCAGCAGCGCTCGCAACGCGCACAGCACATAGAACATCACGCCGACGCCGGCCAGGTGCTTGCTGGGGAACGCGCAGCCCGGCTGATTGGGATTGACGATCCATGCCGTCCCGGGCAGCTCGTCGCCGGGCAGGTGATGGTCGGTGATCAGCACGTCGATGCCGAGCGCCCGCGCCGCGGCGACGCCTTCGACGCTCGCGATGCCGTTGTCGACGGTGACGATCAGATTCGGCTGCCGCGCCGCGGCGAGCGCGACGATCTCGGGCGTCAGGCCATAACCGAACTCGAAGCGGTTCGGCACCAGGAATTCGACCGTCGCGCCCATCGCAGCCAGACCGCGCATGCCGACCGCGCAAGCGGTCGCGCCATCCGCATCGTAATCGGCAACGATCAGCAGCCGCTCGCCGCGCTCGATGGCGCTCGCGAGCCGTTCGCTGGCCGCGGCGATGCCTTTTAACGTGTGCCACGGCGGCAAACCGGCCAGGTCATTGTCGAGCTCCGCCGCCGTCGCAATGCCGCGCGCGGCGAATACTCGCGCCATGACCGGTGCGATGCCCGCGGCGCCGAGCGTCGCCGCCGCCTCGGGTACATGGCGCCGCGTGATCTCCATTCAGCGCCCCGCCGCAGCCAGCTGCGCCGACAGCGTGGGGGGCGCGATGCGGGCACGCCAACGCGCGGCGAGCGAGGGCCGGCGCGGCGTGAACGACAACGCCCGGCCGCGACCGGAGATAACGATGCGTACGTCGAGCGCGGTGCTCCTGGCCAGGGCTGCGCTCAGCGGGGCGACCCAGTCGCGTTCGAGCGCGGCCAGCGCCGACGCTCGATCGCTCCCGCCGATCGCGGGCAGCCATACCAGCGACGGCGATTCGGATCCGGCGGCGAGCCACGACTCGAGCGATCGCGGCGCCGCGGCGACGGTGACGCCGCAGGCGCGCGCAAGATCGCCCAGAAGCGGCGAATCGGCGAATAGCGACGCGAGCTTCGGCGCTGCCTGGGCGCTTGCGCGTACGCCGCCGCCCGACAGCCAGACGCCGTTGACCGCTGCGCGGCCTTGCTGCTCGCGCTCGCCGGCGAGCGGGTGGGCGAACAGCAGCATCTGCATTTCGCTTTGCCACCGTCGCCAGCGCGGCGCGTCCGGGCCGTCGGGCAGGAACGGGAATATCGGCGCACCGATAGCATCGCTTGCCGGATGTGTGACCAGTTGCTGCGCGCGCTCGGCGGCGATCAGCCAGCGCGCCGGCGTTGCGGCAACGAAGCGGAGGCCGTCGCCGGCAAAATGCGCGTTCATCGTCGCCACCAGCGCTTGCGCCTCGGCCGTCGAAAGGTCATCGACGATGGCGCCAAGCTGCACATCGAGCTGGCCGACCAGCAGATTTACCGGCTCGGCCAGCAGCCAGTAGGCGTCGCCCGGATCCAGCTTCGCCGCCGCGGCCAGCAGTGGCGCCATCGGCCAGTCGCGCTGCTTGACCATGCCCAGCGCAGCGCAGGCAATGCCGATGGCGCCATCGTGCGATGTGGGGGGCGGGCTGGTCGCCAACAGCCGCGCGACCGCAGCGCCCTCGATGTCGGCATGCGCCGGCGCGGTCTCCGCGAGGTCGAGCAATCCCGGGACGACCAGCGTGAGTTGCATGCGGAAAGAGGCGGGCGAAGGCGAATCGAGTGTAGCACGCGCCTGGTGACGCCCCGGGGAACTTGCGCCGCGACCGGCCGGCGCGCAAAACCGTAGCGAAGTGTCTGGCAGCGGCAGGTACCGACTCGATCTCGGTCGCTGCCGCCCTGTTTGCCGTGGGCGCATTGTTCGGCACAGCTCTTGCTCCGGAAGGGAGGTCGAACTCGAGGCGCGAAACTTTGTACCATACACACAGACTCCGCTGGCTGTTGCGAAAGCCGGCGCGGGTCACGCTGGCGACCAAGACGTCGATCGCAACGTCGCTGCTGTTCCTGATCACCATTCTCGCGATCGGGATGGCGGCGCTGCAATCTTTTCGCCAGCAGATGTGGAACGTCATGGTCGCCGACCAGAACACGCTGGTCGTGCGCATCGCCGACAATCTGGACCAGAAACTGGTGACCTTGCAAACGGCGTTGAAACTCAGCGCCAGCGAGATCACCACCGCCGACCTCGCCTCGTCGGACGCCGCGCAGCATTATCTGGACACCACGACCGGCCTGTTCGCGGTCGTCGACCGTTCGATTTTCCTTTTCACCGCCACAGGCATCGAGCTCGCCGAGCGCCCGTTCCGCCCCAACCGGCGCGGCAGCGACGCGTCGGAGCGCGAGTACATGCGCGATACGATCGCGACGCGCCAGCCGGTGATCTCCGAGCCGTTTGTCACCAACGTCGGCGATTCGAACATGGTGCTGGTCGCGACGTCGCCGGTCGTCGACAAGGATGGGCACATGGTCGCGATCCTGACCGGCAGTCTTGGCCTCACGCGTCCGGGGATGCTGGGCAAGATCGCCAAGACGGTGATCGGCAAGACCGGGTATCTGTACATCGCGACCGCGGACGGCAGGCTGATCATGCATCCGGACCGGAATCGGCTGTCGCAGCGCGCTTTCGCGCCGGGGACCAATCCTCTGTTCGAGCGCGCGCTCGAAGGCTTCGAAGGAACCGACGAAGCGGTGGAATCGAACGGGCGCGAAGCGATGGTCACCTACAAGCGGGTCCCGTCGTCGAACTGGATCGTCGCCGCCGTGTACCCGAAGGAAGAGGCTTTCGTGGCGATCAACGAACTGACCTGGCACTTCGTCCAGTTGCTGCTGCTGGCCTCGGTCGTGGTCGTTTTGTCGATCTGGATTCTGACCCGCTATCTGATGCGCCCGCTGGTGGTACTGACCGATCACCTGAAAAACTACTCGGCGCATACCGAGAGAATCGCTCCGCTGGCAGGCCGCGCCGGCGGCGGCGAGATTCGTGGCCTGCGCCGCGCGTTCAATCGCCTTACCGCCCGTCTGCGCGAACGCGAAGACGCGTTGATCGAAACGATGCAGAAATATCAGCTGATCACCGAGAATTCGACCGACCTGATCACCAAGCATGCACCCGACGGCACGATCATCTACGCTTCACCCGTCTCGATCAGCATTCTCGGCATTCCGCCGGGCGAGCTGCTCGGTCATTCGCTGTGCGAATTCGTCCACCCGGATGACTTCAGCACCGTTCGCACCGCCGTTGTGGAAGCCACGCGGAGCAAGTCGCTCGCGACGATCATGTACCGGGCGCGCCACGCGGATCAGCGTTACGTCTGGCTGGAGACGACGCTGCAGCGGATGAAGAATGCCGCCGGCGAGGAAACGCAGGGCATTCTCTGCATCTCGCGCGACGTCAGCGAGCGCAAGCGGATGGAGGAGCGTCTGCATGAACTGGCGCGCACCGATCACCTGACGGCCTTGCCGAACCGATTCCTGCTCGACGAACGCTTCGCGGGCGGGCTGGCGCAGGCGCGCCGCGAGGGCTCGTTGCTGGCAATGCTGATGATCGACATCGACCGGTTCAAGAACATCAACGACACGCTCGGGCACGGGATGGGAGACGTGCTGCTGAAACTGGTCGGCGCCAGGCTCAAGACCTGCATCCGCGACTGCGACACGCTCGCGCGATGGGGCGGCGATGAATTCGTCCTGCTGCTGCCCGGCGTCCAGGACAGCAGCAGCGCGGTCACGGTGGCAGAGCGATGCCTGACCGCGCTGAAACGGCCGTTCGTCGTCGAAGGGCACGACCTGCATATCACCGCATCGATAGGGATCAGCATCTCGGTCGACTCGAGCACGGCATCCGAGACGCTGCTGCAGAACGCGGACGTCGCGATGTACAGGGCGAAGGGCCGCGGCGGCGATTGCCTGATGGTGTACAGCCTGGACATGAGTGCCGGTGCGCACAGCCGCCTCTCGATGGAAAACGCGCTGTTCAACGCGATCGAGAAGAAAGAGCTGCTATTGCATTACCAGCCGCTGATCTCCGCCAAGACCGGTCGACTCGCAGGCGTCGAGGCGCTGCTGCGCTGGAACCACCCCGAGTACGGCATGGTCGCACCGGCGCAGTTCATCCCGATGGCGGAGGAGACGGGGCTGATCGCAGCGATAGGCGAATGGGTGTTGCGCACAGCGTGCACCCAGATGAATACGTGGTACGGACGCGGGCTGCCGCGGATCGCGCTCTCGGTCAACCTCTCCAGCAGGCAGTTTCGGCAGGAGAACGTGGCGAGCACCATCAGGAAGGTGCTCGAGGAAACAGGCTTTGCTCCGGAGGGCCTCGAGCTGGAATTGACCGAGTCGCTGCTGATGGAAGATCTCGCGAGCAGCAAGGCGACGCTGGCCGAGCTCAAGTCGCTCGGGGTGGCGATCGCGCTCGATGACTTCGGCACCGGGTACTCGTCGCTCAGCTACCTGAAGGGCTTTCAGCTCGACACGCTGAAAATTGACCGGACGTTCATCGCCGACCTCATGACCAGCGAGGCGAACGCCTCGATCGTGCGCGCGACGATCGGGCTGGCGAAAGGTCTGCATCTGAAGACCGTCGCCGAGGGCGTCGAAACGAGGCCGCAGGCCGATTTCCTGGTCAAGCACGGCTGCGACGTGCTTCAGGGCTTTCTGTTCGCCCGGCCGATGGAGCCGGCCGCATTCATGTCCTTCGCCCAGGCGTCGCACACGTATCTGCTGTCTCGGCCCGCCAGCGACGAGGGCGAAAAGGCGATGTAGAGGAGGGCGGCGGGCCTTTTCTGCGGCCCGCAGCTTTCGACAGGCTGTCAGCGTTCCGGGATCTCGAGCGCAGCGGCGACGATCTGACGCTGTTCGACCGCATGCACGGCCCCGCTGCCCGCCGCCGAGGATCCCGATGCGGCACGGCCCGCGTAGCGGAGCGCCACGCCGGGGGGCAAGGCGTCCTCGAGCTGGTCGCGGACCAGATGCCAGGCGCCATGGTTTCTGGCTTCTTCCTGAGCCCACACCAGATGCTTGAGCTGCGGGAAGCGCCGGAGCTCGGTCGCCAGCGCGTCCGTCGGGAACGGGTGCAGCTGCTCGGCGCGCAGCAGCGGCAGGTCCCGGAGTCCCATTTTTTCGCGTTCGTCCGCCAGATCGTAGTACAGCTTGCCACTGGTGACGATGACGCGGGAAACCTCCTCCCCATCGTCGTCCCGGTCTTCGGTCAGCAGCGGATGGAATTCGTCGTCGGCGAGCTTGGAGAGGGCAGAGTACGACGGCCGAACGCCATATAGCCACGGCTTGGGCGTCATCACGACCAGCGGCTGACGACGCTCGGTGAGGGCCTGGCGACGAAGCAGGTGGAACATCTGCGCGGCGGTCGATGGCAGCGCCACGTGCATGTTGCCCGCCGCGCACAGCTGCAGGAACCGCCCCAGAAACGCACACGAATGTTCGGGGCCCCAGCCGTCGTGCCCGTGCGGCAAAAGGAGCACCAGGCCGCTCTCGTAGCCCCATTTGCTTTCGCCGGACGCGATGTACTGGTCGATGATGACCTGTGCATTGTTGACGAAGTCGCCGAACTGCGCTTCCCACACGACAAGGTCTCGCCCGCACTTCAGGCTGTAACCGTATTCGAAGCCGACGACGGCTTCCTCCGACAGCGGCGATTCGAAAATCGAGAATGTGCCCTGGCCTTCGCCGATGTGGCGAAGCGGGACGTGCAGATCCTGCCAATCGGTGTCGGCGTCCTGATCGTGCCAGACATGCTGCCGGTGGACGAAGGTTCCGCGTCCGACGTCGAGACCCGACAGCCGGATGTTGAATCCATTCGCCAGCAGCGAGCCGTAGGCGAGGTTCTCGGCCAGCCGCCAATCGACCGGGCGATCTTCGCCGCTGGCCACCATCCGCCAGTCGTCGAGCATCCTGCCGAGTTCGGCATGCTGGACAAAGCCCGGCGGCGCCGCCGCCAGACGATCGATCATCGCGCGGAGCTGCCCGAGCGGAATCGTCGTGCGGACCGGCTTGCCCTGCGGCGCCGGGGACGAGGCGCCGACCGGCGTCGCCGCGCTGGCGGTGCCCGGCGCCTGCGCCTTCAGCGCGCCGACCGGCGTCGCCGCGCTGGCGGTGCCCGGCGCCTGCGCCTTCAGCGCCGCTGTGGCTTCGGCTCCGAGCGTGGCCGCAAGCTCTTCGCCCGCGATGCCGCGGCGCGACAGCCGTTCGGCGTACAGGCTGACGACACTGCGATGGCGCCGGATCCGGCGCTGCATCGCCGGTTGCGTGATCGTCGGATCGTCACGGAAGAAGTGGCCGTAACGCCGATAGCCGACGTGGTCGACGACGATGTCTGCACCGAACGTGGCGCGGAATCCCGCCGCGAGGCGTGCGGCGAAGACGACTGCCTCCGGATCGTCGGCGTTGACGTGGACAATCGGCGCATCGACCGCTCTCGCGACGTCGGCGCACGACAGCGTCGAGCGGGAATCGCGCGGGTGCGACACCGTCGATCCGATCTGGTTATTGAGGATCAGGTGCAGCGTGCCGCCGACGCCGTAGCCGCGCGTTTGCGAGAGGTTGAGCGTTTCGGTCACGATGCCTTGCGCGGAGAACGAGGCGTCGCCGTGGACCAGGATCGGCATCACCCTGCGCGACGACGCGTCGGTCTGGCGGTCCTGCAGCGCGCGCGCCATGCCGCAGACGACCGGCGAGACGCTTTCCAGGTGCGACGGGTTGTGCGCGAGCAGGATCGCGATATCGCCGCTCGGGGTCTTGATCCGACCGGTCAGACCCGCGTGATCCTTCAGGTCCCGGGCGGCCAGCGCCGTGTCGGGGCTCGCCGAGAATAGCGACAGGACCTTCTGCGCCGGCACGTCGAGCGCGTTCAGCATCATGTTCAGTCGCCCGCGATGCGGCATGCCGAGGACGATCGATTGCACACCGTGTCCGGCGGCACTTTCGATCGTCTCGCGCAGCAAGGTGACGATGCTCTCGCTTCCCTCCAGGCTGAACTGCTTGTAGGCGCCGTAGTCCGCGCGATGAAGCTGCTCGAAGGCTTCGGCCGCCACGAGCTGGCCGAGGACGCGCACGCAATCGTCGCCCGAGGGATCGGGCCAGCCGCTGCGCGTTTCCATCCGTGCGTGCAGCCAGCGCCGTTGCTCATGGGCGCGGACATGCGCGCAGTCGATGGCAACCGAACCGCAATAGGCCTCGCGCAGGAGGCTCAGGAGCGCCGACAGAGTGAGGACGTGCGCAGCGCCGGCAAAGTCCAGCGAGTAGACGATCGATTCGTCGATCGGCAGTCCATGGGTGCGCGGATCGAGCTCGGCGATCAGTGAACGTTCGCGCGGATCGCTTTCGAGCGGATCGATCGATGCGCGACGGTAGCCGTGCTCGCGATAGGCTTCGACGAGCGCGCCGGCCGATGCCGGCGCCGCCGCGCGCGCCGACGCGGCGTCGACGCCCCGACGATCCGCATCGACGGCCGCCGCGGGCAGCATTGCCGGTGAGGGCTTGAGCATGGGCGCTAAGTGTACGCTACAGACGACTGTGGCACACTTCGCTGTCCCGTATTGCATCAATCGCAGCCTTGAGTCCCTACGAAATCCTCGTCGGCCTTCGCTACACCCGCGCCCGGCGCGGCGCCGGCCGCAACGGCTTCGTCTCGTTCATCGCTTTCGTCTCGATGGCCGGCATTTTTCTCGGGGTCGCCGCGCTGATCGTGGTCCTTTCGGTCATGAACGGCTTTCAGAACGAATTGCGCACCCGCATTCTGTCGGTCGCCTCGCACATCGAGATTCGCGCGCTCAACGGTGCGATGCCCGACTGGCAGGACGTCGCCCGGATCGCGCGGCAGGACGCGCACGTTCAAGGCGCCGCGCCGTTCGTGTTCGGACAGGCGATGCTTTCCGCGGGCGATGCCAATCGCGGCGCGCTGGTGCGCGGCGTCGATCCGGCCCTCGAGGACGAGGTCGCCGACATCGGCCGGCACATGCGGGCCGGGGCGCTCGCCGATCTGAAACCCGGCGGCTTCGGCATCGTGCTCGGCATCGACCTGGCGCGCGCGATGCGAGTGCGCGTCGGCGATTCGGTGCTGCTGATCACCCCGCAGGGAACGGTGACTCCCGCGGGAACGCTGCCGCGGGTGAAGACCTTCCGCGTCGTCGGCGTGTTCGAGGTCGGAATGTACGAGTTCGACAACGGCCTTGCGCTGATCGATCTCTCCGATGCGCAGAAACTGTACCGGCTCGACGACGCGGTCAGCGGCGTGCGGCTCAAGCTCGACGACATGTTCGCCGCACCCGCCGTCGCGCGCGATCTGGTGCGCGTCATGCCGGTCGACGTCGAAGTGCGCGACTGGACGATGGATCACGCCAACTTCTTTCGGGCCGTCGCGATCGAGAAGCGCGTGATGTTCATCATCCTTACGCTGATCGTCGCCGTGGCAGCGTTCAACATCGTCTCGGCGCAGGTGATGGTGGTTACCGACAAGCAGTCGGACATCGCGATCCTGCGCACGCTTGGCGCGTCGCCGGCGAGCATCCTGGCGATATTCGTCATCCAGGGCGCGCTGGTGGGGTTCATCGGCACGCTGATCGGCCTGGTCGGCGGCATCGCGCTGGCGCTCAACATCGGTGTCGTCGTGCCGTTCATCGAGCGCACGTTCAGCATCCAGTTCCTCGACAAGAGCGTCTACTACATCAGCGAGGTCCCTTCGGACCTGCAGCGCGCCGATATCGTGCTGATCGCCGCGATTGCGTTGCTGCTGGCGCTGCTCGCGACGCTGTATCCGAGCTGGCGCGCCGCCAAGGTCAATCCCGCGGAGGCGCTGCGCTATGAGTGAGGCCGCGGGCGCGGGACGCCCCGCCGTGCTCGAATGCCGGGCCCTGCGCAAGACCTACCGAAGCGGACCGCTCGATGTGCCCGTGCTGCTCGGCATCGATCTGTCGGTCGCGCCCGGTGAGCGTCTGGCGATCGTCGGCGCATCGGGCTCGGGCAAGAGCACGCTTTTGCATCTGCTCGGCGGACTCGATGCGCCCACCGGCGGCGAAGTGCTCGTCCAGGGCGCGCCGTTCGCGCAATTGTCCGAAGCCGAGCGGGGCAGGGTGCGCAATCGCGCGCTGGGCTTCATCTACCAGTTCCATCATCTGCTGCCGGAATTTTCGGCGCTGGAGAACGTCGCGATGCCGCTCTACATCCGCCGCGACGCGAGGCCTGCGGCACGGGCGAGTGCCGCCGCGCTGCT
>DATNAR010000306.1:0-6587 GCA_035607385.1 Casimicrobiaceae bacterium | reverse complement strand
GATCGTCGGGTTGATGAAAACCTTGAGGTCGTCGCGCGCTTCGCTGACGTCGATGACGATGATCCGCTTGTGCACGTCGACCTGGGTCGCGGCAAGGCCGACGCCCGGGGCGGCGTACATGGTTTCGGCCATGTCGGCGACCAGTTTGCGGATTTCGGGGGTCACCGCGGCGACCGGGGCGGCGTGCTTCCGCAGCCGGGGATCGGGGTACTCCAGGATGTCCAGAACCATAATTACTTGCAAAATGAATACTCGGGATGCAGAATCCGACCTAAACCCTTATTTTGCGTCGGTTTAGGACGTTTGCAAGTCCCGCACAACACCCGTACCGGAGAGGCCACATGAGCCTAAACTCGCGGCTGAATTCTACCATAGCGCCCCTGCTGCTTTCGGCCGGGCTGCTCGCGCTGCTACTCGCCTCGACGGCCGTCCGCGCCGACGATCTTCAGCTGCAGGACAACCGGCCGGACCGGTACACGGTGCAAAAAGGCGACACTCTGTGGGGTATCTCGGCGAAGTTCCTGAAGCAGCCCTGGCGGTGGCCCGAGATCTGGCGGATGAACCGCGACCAGATCAAGAATCCGCACTGGATCTATCCGGGCGATGTCGTCGTCCTCGATCGGGTCGACGGCAACTGGCGTCTGTCGCTCAATCGAGCCGCGGGCCCGCGTCCGAATGCGCGTCTGTCGCCGTCGATCCGGGTCGAGAACCTCGAGGGCGAGGCGATTCCGACGATACCGGCAGGCGACCTGGCCCCGTTCCTGAGCAAGCCGATCATCGCCACCACCCGGGACGGCGTGCCGGGTGCGGCCAGGATCATCGCCGCACACGACAACCGGGTCGTGCGCGGCGAGGGCGATTTCGTCTACGCGGTGAACGTGGACGAAAAGGCGGGCACGCAGTGGTTCATCTACCGTCCGGGCAAGGTGTTGCGCTCCTACGACAGCAAAGAAACGCTGGGCTACGAGCTGCGCTTCCTGGGCACTGCCCGCGTCGACCGTTTCGGCGAAGTCGCCCGGATGGAGATCACCTCCGCGCGCGAGGAAATCCTGATGGATGACATGCTGCTGCCGGCACCGCGCGAGGAACTGGTCAACTACGTTCCGCACGCGCCGGACAAGGCGGTCGACGGGCGCATCATCGCGCTGGATGGCGACGCCCACGAAGTGGGACGCAACTCGCTGGTCACCGTCGATCGCGGCCTGCGCGATGGCCTGGACGTCGGCACCGTGCTGGCGATCTACCATCCGACGCCGGTGATCCCCGACCCGCGGCCGTCGACCGAGCCGACCGTCATGTCGCGCTTCATCAGCGACCCGACGCGCGACATGCTGCAGCCCACGCGCTATTTGAACATCCCGCCCGAGCGCTCGGGACTGCTGTTCATCTTCCGGGTATTCGACAAGGTCGCCTACGGGATCGTGCTCAATGCGTCGGAGCCGGTGGTGACCGGCGACCTCGCCCGCAAGCCCTAGCGACCGCCCCCCGCCGGTCCGGCGATGCAGATCGACGCGCGCGTCGAGGCCTGGGCGTCCCTGCAGCTGATTCCGGGACTTTCTCCCCGCGCGCTGGTCGCGCTGCTGAAGGCGTTCGGCGGGCCCGCGGAAGTGCTGGCGGCGGCGCGGGCGAGCCTCGGCAAATGGGTAAGCGCCGAGCTCGCCTCGGCGATCGCGCACGGCGCCGACCCGGGCGAGCTCAGCCGCTCGCTCAGCTGGCTTGCCGAGGCCGGCCACGCGCTGGTGGCATGGGACGACGCCGCGTACCCCAGTGCGCTGCTTACGATCGGCGATCCGCCGCCGGTGCTCTACTACGCGGGCAAGCTCGAGCTACTGAACCGGCCGGCGCTGGCGATCGTCGGCAGCCGCCATGCAACGCCGCAGGGTCGCGAGAACGCGCAAGCGTTCGCCGCCGCGCTGTCGGCCGCGGGGCTTACGATCGTCAGCGGACTGGCGCAAGGCATCGACGCCGCCGCCCACCGCGGCGGCCTCGCCGGCGCCGGCAACAGCATCGCAGTTGTCGGCACCGGAATCGACCGCATCTACCCGGCAAGCAACAAGGCGCTGGCGCACCGGCTGGCCGAAGACGGCGGCCTGCTATCGCAATTCACGCTGGGCACGCCGCCGCTGCCCGGAAATTTTCCCCGTCGCAATCGGGTGATCAGCGGGCTCGCCCGCGGTGTTCTGGTCGTCGAGGCGACGCCGAACAGCGGCTCGTTGATCACGGCGCGCTTCGCCGCGGAACAAGGGCGCGAGGTATTCGCGATTCCCGGGTCGATTCATTCGCCGTTTTCGAAAGGATGTCATCGCCTGATCAAGGACGGCGCCAAGCTTGTCGAGACAGCCCAGGACGTGCTCGAGGAGCTGGGCCTTGCGCCGGCAGCGGCTTCCAACCGGACGCCGGCGGGCAGCGCCTCCGCGGCCGACGGGGATGCCGCACGCGTGCTCGACGCACTCGGCCACGATCCGGCCGACGTCGATGCGCTCGCCGAACGCACCGGACTCAGCGCCAGCGCGATCGCGGTCGCGCTGGTCGAGCTCGAGCTCGAAGGCCAGGTCGCGCCGCTGCCCGGAGGAGCGTTCCAGCGCGTTATGTGATACATAGGCGTCCCCCGCCGGTTTCGCCGCCTACGTTATTGCCCCTCGCGCGCCAGGCGAGTGACGGTGCCACCACGGTGGCTTTGCTATCATCTGCCCTCTTTTTTAGCCCGATAAGCGCAAACTCCTGATGGCGAAGAGCCTGATCATTGCCGAAAAACCCTCCGTCGCCGCCGACGTGGCGCGTGCGCTGGGCGGCTTTACGCGCCACGACGACTACTTCGAAAGCGACCGCTACCTGCTGTCGTCGGCGATCGGCCACCTGCTCGAGATCGGCATGCCCGAAGACGAGGAGGTCAAGCGCGGCAAGTGGACGTTCGCCCACCTGCCGGCGATCCCGTCGCAATTTGCGCTAAAGCCGATCGAAAAATCGGAAGCGCGCTTGCGGCTGCTGCTCAAGCTGCTCAAGCGCAAGGATGTGACCGAGCTGGTCAACGCCTGCGATGCGGGGCGCGAGGGCGAGCTGATCTTTCGCAACATCGCGCAGTACGCCAAGAACACCAAGCCGATCCGGCGCCTGTGGCTGCAGTCGATGACCCAGGGCGCCATCCGCGACGCGTTCGGGAAACTCCGCAGCGACGAGGCGATGCGCCCCCTCGCCGACGCGGCCGTCTGCCGGTCGGAGTCGGACTGGCTGGTCGGCATCAACGGCACGCGGGCGATGACCGCGTTCAACTCGCGGTCGGGAGGCTTCCAGCTGACGACCGTCGGCAGGGTGCAGACGCCCACCTTGGCGATCCTGGTCGAGCGCGAGGAGAAAATCCGCGCGTTCGTCCCGCGCGGCTACTGGGAGGTGCTGGGCACGTTCGGCGCCGCCGGCGGACCGTACGAAGGCCGCTGGTTCGACGAGAAATTCAAAAAGTCCGACGACGATCCCGACCGGCGAGCCGAGCGCCTGTGGGAAGAGGCCAAAGCCCGCGCGATCGCCGCGCGCTGCGAAGGCAAACCGGGAACGGTCACCGAGGAAACCAAGCCATCGACGCAGGCGGCGCCTCTGCTCTACGACCTGACCAGCCTGCAGCGCGAAGCCAACGGCCGCTTCGGCTTGTCCGCGCGCACGACCTTGTCGCTCGCACAGGCACTGTATGAAAAGCACAAGGCGCTGACCTATCCGCGGACCGATTCGCGCGCCCTGCCCGAGGATTATCTTTCCACCGTCAAGGCGACGATGGAAGCGCTGCGCGAGTCCAACGCCTACGCGGGGTTCGCCGGACAGATCCTCAAACAAAAATGGGTGAAACCCAACAAGCGGATCTTCGACGACAGCAAGATCTCCGATCACTTCGCGATCATCCCGACCTTGCAGCGCCCGAGGAGCCTCTCCGAGCTGGAGACCAAGCTCTACGACCTGGTGGTCAAGCGCTTCCTCGCGGTGTTCTATCCGCCGGCCGAATACCTGTTGACCACGCGGATCACGCGCGTTGCCGGCGAGCCGTTCAAGACCGAGGGCAAGGTGCTGGTCTCGCCGGGCTGGCTCGCCGTCTACGGCAAAGAGGCTCAAGGCGACGACGAGGCGACGCTCGCGCCGGTGCGCCAGGATGAAAAGGTGTCGACCGAGGAAATCAAGGTCGTCGCCAACCAGACCCGGCCGCCGCCGCGCTTCTCCGAGGCGACGCTGCTCTCGGCGATGGAAGGCGCCGGCAAATTGATCGAGGACGATGAGCTCCGGGAGGCCATGCGCGAAAAGGGTCTCGGCACGCCGGCGACCCGCGCGCAGATCATCGAGGGCCTGATCCAGGAGAAATACGTGCTCCGCGAGGGCCGCGAGCTGCAGCCGACGGCGAAGGCATTTTCGCTGATGACCTTGCTGCACGGCCTGGGCGTCCCCGAGCTTTTTTCGCCGGAGCTCACCGCGGAATGGGAGTTCAAGCTCGCGCAGATGGAGCATGGCAAGCTCAAGCGCGAGCAATTCATGCGCGAAATCGTCAAGATCACCAAGCACATCGTCGCACAGGCGAAAAACTTCGAAAGCGACACGATACCCGGCGACTTCGCGACGCTCGCCGCGCGTTGCCCGAAGTGCGGCGGCGAAGTGCACGAGAACTACAAGAAATTCCAGTGCCAGTCGTGCGACTTCGGCATGTGGAAGATCGTCGCCGGCCGGCAGCTCGAGATCCCCGAAGCGGAAAGCCTGTTGACCGAGCGCAGGGTCGGGCCGCTGGACGGCTTTCGCAGCAAGCTCGGCCGGCCATTTTCAGCGACGCTCAAGCTCAACGATGCCAACGAAGTCCAGTTCGATTTCGGCGATGGGACCGGCGAGGGAGCCGACGGCGAAGCGCCCGATTTCAGCGCCCTCGAAGCGCTGGGTCCCTGTCCGAAATGCGGCTCGCGCGTGTTCGCCCTGCCCGCCGCCTATGTGTGCGAAAAAGCCGTCGGCGCAAGCAAGACCTGCGATTTTCGCTCCGGCCGGGTGATCCTGCAGCGCCCGATCGAGAGCGAGCAAATGAAGAAGCTGCTCGCCACCGGCAAGACCGATCTGTTGCAGTTCGTCTCCTCGCGCACGCGGCGCCCATTCGCGGCGTATCTGGTGCGACAGCCGGACGGCAAGATCGGCTTCGAATTCCAGGCGCGCAAGGACGGCGCGGGCAAGCCGCTGCGCGGCGGCCGCGGCGCAGCGGCGCTGCGGGTGCTCGGCAAGCACCCGAGGGACAAGCAGCCGGTCGAGTTGCACGCGGGCCGCTACGGTCCTTACGTCAAGCACGGCGGTATCAACGCGACGCTGCCGGACCGCGATCAGGTCGATGCGCTGACGCTCGACCAGGCCGTCGCCCTGCTGGCCGAGAAATCCGGCAAAGGCGGCAGCACGCGACGCGCCAAGACGACGACCAAGAGTGCGCGACCCGCGGCGGTCGGCACCAAGCGCGCGACAAGCGCCAAGCCGCCGCCGAAGGCGCCGCGCACGGCAAAGCCGCCACCGAGGGCGGCGACGCGCAAGCGCGCGACTTAAACGCCTTGGCCGAATTTCGCATCACCCTGGTCGGCTCGCGCTACTTCGGCGCGGCCACGCTCGCGCGCCTGCTCGAAGAAGGGGTCGACATCGCCCGTGTCCTCGTCCCGGCCGCCGACGACAGGCTTGCGCTGGCCGCCGCGAGCGCCGGGCTGGAGGTCAAGGTCCTCGACGATCCGAAGCTGGTCTCGGCCGATGCGATCGCCGAAGGGACCGATCTGATCGTGGCCGCGCACAGCCACGCGCGCGTCAGCAACGAGGCGCTCGCCCGTTCGCGCCTGGGCGGCATCGGATTCCATCCGTCGCTGTTGCCGCGTCATCGCGGCATCGCCGCCGTCGAGTGGACGATACGCGAAGCGGACAGCATCGCCGGGGGATCGATCTATCACCTGGCCGACCGGATGGACGCGGGCGCGATCGCGGCGCAGGACTGGTGCTTCGTCAAAAAGGGTGAGACCGCGCGCGAGCTTTGGGAACGCGCGCTGGCCCCGATGGGGCTCTCGCTGATGGCGCGAGTGATCCGGCACGCCAAGGAGCACGGCACGATCCCGGCGCAGCCGCAGGACGAGCAATTCGCCACCAAGGCGCCGCTCCTTCGCGACGGCGCTTAAGCGGCCTCGGCGACTCGTCGCCGGCCGCGCGTGGCGCGGTACCTCAGTGACAGACGGTCCCGGGCGAGGTGAAGACTTCGCGTGTGATGGCCTTGCTCTGCGCAACGCCGCCGATCGTGTAGTTGAACGTTCCGCTGTCGCCATCGGAAAAACTCAGCGTCGCACTGCCGACGATGCTGCCGCTGGCGCCTCCGGGGCTGCCGATCGGGGCGAACGGAACCGCATTGAACGGCGGCCCGCTGGTGAGCCGGATCAGGTCTCCGCCGTATGCGCTCGCTCCGGTCTTGGTCAACGTCGATACCAGCCACATCGGCGTCCGGTCGTGGTCGAATGTGTACCAGGTCGCGAAAATCGTGTCGTTCTCGTGCGTGAGGTTGATGCCCCAGCCCGCCTCCGAGCCTGCGGGCGCCGCCCACCAGAGGTCCTGATAATTGG
>DATNAR010000262.1:0-6751 GCA_035607385.1 Casimicrobiaceae bacterium | reverse complement strand
TGCTCGGGGCGATCGTCGCGCGCCGCGTGCAGATGACGCAGATGCCCGAGCTGGTCGCGGCGATGCACTCGCTGGTCGGTCTGGCCGCGGTGCTGATCGCGGTCGCCGCGGTGAACAACCCGCAGGCGATGGGTCTCGATGCCCCGATCACCTTCGGCCACAAGCTCGAGCTTTTCATCGGCACCTTCATCGGCGCGATCACCTTTTCCGGATCGGTGATCGCGTTCGGCAAGCTTTCCGGCCGCATCCGCAGCGCGCCGGTCGTATTCGCGGGCCAGCATTACGTCAATCTCGCGATCGGCGTCGCGATGATCGGATTCGGGATCTGGTTCTGCACCTCGCCTCCGCAAGCGCAGTGGCCGCCGTTCGTCATCATGACGGCGCTCGCCTTCCTGCTCGGCTTTCTGCTGATCATTCCGATCGGCGGCGCCGACATGCCGGTCGTGATCTCGATGCTGAACAGCTACTCGGGCTGGGCCGCCGCGGGCATCGGCTTCTCCCTCGACAATCCGATGCTGATCATCGCCGGGTCGCTGGTCGGATCCTCGGGTGCGATTCTTTCGTACATCATGTGCCGCGCGATGAATCGCTCGTTCTTCAGCGTGATCCTCGGCGGCTTCGGCGGCGAAGTCGCCGAAGCCGCGGCGGGCGCGGAGAAAAAACCGGTCAAGAGCGGCAGTCCCGACGATGCCGCATTCCTGCTGTCGAACGCGGACACGGTGATCATCGTGCCGGGCTACGGGCTCGCCGTCGCGCGCGCCCAGCATGCGGTCAAGGAGCTCGCGGCCAAGCTGACCGCGAAAGGTGTCAACGTCAAATATGCCATTCACCCGGTGGCCGGACGGATGCCGGGACACATGAACGTTCTGCTCGCCGAAGCGGAGGTCCCGTACGACCAGGTGTTCGAGATGGAGGACATCAACAGCGAGTTTGCGCAGGCCGACGTCGCGCTGATCCTCGGCGCCAATGACGTCGTCAATCCGCTGGCCGAACAGAAGGGCAGCCCGATCTACGGCATGCCTATCATCGAGGCGTACAAGGCCAAGTCGGTCATCGTCAACAAGCGCTCGATGGCTTCCGGCTACGCCGGTCTCGACAATCCGCTGTTCTACATGGACAAGACGATGATGGTGTTCGGCGACGCCAAAAAGGTCGTCGAGGATCTGGTCAAGGCCGTCGATTAGAGAACTCGCCGGGCACGGCGCTATCCAACTGCGCGAAACGGCGCCGTTGACGCGCCGGGCCCGATCTCAAGCGCACCCGTGTCCACCATGAGCAGCCGTAACCAGCGATGAACCGAATCACCCGCAAGCCGGCGTTCTGGATCGTCTTCGCCGTCCTCTCGGCCTTGTCGGGCGTGTTCGCCTGGCGCTATTTTCCGGCAGCCCTGCCGCTGATCAATCTCGACGTCAAGATGACGCGAGGCGACGCGCTGGCCCAGGCTGCGGCGATCGCGGACCGCCTGGATCTCGCGCCGGCCGGCGCGCAACGCGCGGTCGTGTTCGCGCACGACGCCGCGACGCAGAACTTCGTCGAGCTCGAAGCCGGTGGCAAGCCGGCGTTTACCGGCATGCTCAACGGCACGCTCTATTCGCCGTACTGGTGGGAGGTTCGGCTGTTCAAGCCGGGCGAAACCGCGGAGGCCCACCTGCGCTTTCGGCCGGACGGCGCCGTCTATGGATTCACCCGCAAGGTGCCGGAGACCGAGCCCGGCGCCGCGCTCGATGCGGGCACCGCACGCGCGATCGCCGAAAAGAGTGCGCGGGCCGATTGGGCGATCGACTTCGCGCCGTACAAGCTGCTCGAGCAATCGCAGGTGCAGCTGCCCAACGGGCGCATCGACCACAGCTTCGTCTACGAGCGCGAGCATGAGCAGCTGGGCGACGGGCGCTATCGGATGCGCCTGGGTGTGGCCGGCGACCGCCTGGTCGAACTGACGCATCTGGTTTACATCCCCGAAGCCTTCGAGCGGCGATTCCAGGAAATGCGCTTCGCCAACAACGCGATCGCCGGTGTCGCCGGCATTTCGGCGGGGGCGCTCTACGGTATCGGCGGCTGCGTGCTCGGCGTGCTGTGGCTGTTGCGCCGGCGAGCATTGATCTGGCGGCCGGCACTCGCCGCCGGAGCGATCGTCGCCGGCCTGAATGCGCTGGCGCTGGTCGCCAACGCGCCGCAGGCCTGGTTCAACTTCGACACGGCGCAGCCGACTTGGGTGTTCTGGGGACAGCAGCTCGCGGTCGCGGTGCTCGTCTTCGTCGGCGGCGGCCTCGCGCTGGGTCTGGTGTTCATGGCGGCGGAAAGCCTGTCGCGCCGCGCGTTTCCGCGACATCCGCAGCTCTGGCGGCTGTGGTCGCGCGCGGCCGCGCCGTCGGCCGAGGTGCTCGGCCGCACGGCGGCGGGATACCTCGCCGTGCCGATCGAGCTCGCGCTGATCGCCGCGTTCTATTTCGTGACCAACCGCTACTTCGGCTGGTGGCAGCCGTCGGAAACGCTGACCGATCCCAATATCCTCGGCAGCGCGCTGCCGGCGCTGGCGCCGATCGGCATGGCTTTGCAGGCGGGGTTCATGGAGGAATGCCTGTTCCGCGCCGTGCCGCTGTCGATCGCGGCGCTGCTCGGCAGTCACTTCGGCCATCGCAGGCTCTTGCTCGCGATCGCGCTGGTGCTGCAGGCGATCATTTTCGGCGCCGCGCACGCCAACTATCCGGGATTTCCATCGTATTCGCGGCTGGTCGAGCTCGCCGGCCCGGCTTTCGTCTGGGGATTGATTTTCGTCCGCTTCGGGCTGTTGACCACCGTCATCCTGCACGCCGTCTTCGACCTGACGTTGATGTCGATCCCCGTGTTTCTGATCGAAGGGCAGGGCAGCACGATCAACCAGCTGCTGGTCGTTGCGGCAGGTCTGGTGCCGCTTGCCATTGTGCTTGCGCGCCGTTTTCGCGTCGGTCGATGGCTGGTCCTTCCGGAGGCCTTGCGCAACGGTGCGTGGCGCGCGCCGGAAGCGGCCGCGCCTGCCGCTTTGCTGCGCGGGCGCGCGGCGGCGGGAGTGTGGACGGCGCGCGTGCAGCGCGCGCTGCCGTTGCTCGGGCTTGCCGGCTTGGTGGCCATCGCCTTGAGCGGCGGACTCAAGCGCGACACGCCGCCGCTGCTCGTCGATCGGGCCCAGGCCGAGGCGACCGCCGATGCCGCCGTTGCGCCGCGCGGGATGAGGCCGGAAGACGGCTGGAAGCGATTTTCGACGGTCCGGCTGGTCGTCGATGATGCGGGCGCGGCGCAATGGCACCAGTTCGTCTGGCGCGAAGCGGGACGCGACGCCTATGAAAAGCTGATCGGCAACTGGCTTGCGCCACCGTTGTGGGAAGTGCGCTATGCGCGCTTCGACGGCGGTGACGTCGCCGACCGCGCCGAGGAATGGCGTGTCACCGTGGCCGGCGACGGCAGCGTGCGGCAAATCCGTCACCAGCTGCCGGAGAAGCGGCCCGGCGCGAAGCTCTCGCGCGAACAGGCGCGCACGCTCGCCCAGCAGGAGATCCGCCAGCGCTTCGGCTTGGATCCTGCGACGTTGCGCGAAGTGTCGGCCGAGCAGCAGGAGCGCCCGGCGCGCGCCGACTGGCAGTTCACCTATGCCGATCCGGCCGTCGCCGTCGGCAAGGACGGCGAAGCGCGAGTGATCGTGGCGATCGCGGGCGACGAGATCGCCGGGTCGGGGCGCTACGTCTTCGTGCCCGAAACCTGGCAACGCGCCGAGCGCCTGCGAGCGAGTCGCTTGAGTCTTGCCAAGAACGCGATCAGGCTGGCACTGGTCGTCGCCGGGTTCGCGGCGATCATCGCGACGATCATCGCCTGGAACCGCGGCCGTTTCGACAAGCACGCGTTCTGGCTGGCACTCGGTACCGTCGGCGCGGCGACGCTGCTCAGCGGTATCAATGCCTGGCCCGCATTCGCGATGCAGCTCAAGACCGCGGAGCCGCTGGCGCCGCAAATCGCGCTGGGCGCCGCGGGGATCGCGCTGTCGCTCGTGCCGGTGACGCTGCTCGCGAGCCTGCTGGCAGGCGTGGCCGTGTGGGAAGCCCGCGAGCATTCGGTACCGGAGACCGGCATCGCCCGCCTGTGGCTGCGCGGGGCCAGCGCGGGATTCTTCGTCGCCGGCGTCGAAGGTCTTGCCGGCGCGGTGGCGGCGCAGGACTTTCCCCGATCGGCGCGCTACACGATCGAAAATGCGTGGCTGCCGTGGCTCGACGCGCTGGTCAGGTCGGTTTCCACGCCTGTCCTCGGTGTCACGGTGATGATCATTGCGCTGCACTGGCTCGAGCGCTGGACCGACGGCTGGCGGCGGCACCGGTGGCTGGTCTATGCGGCGCTGACGATCGCGACCGCCGCGCTCGCGGCGCTGAGCGCCGATGACTGGCCGGCGATCGTCGTCGGAGGGCTGGTCGGCGGCGCGCTCTATACGCTGCTGTTCGCGACCGTGCTGCGCTACGATCTTCGACTGGTGCCCGCGTTCGTCGCCGCCAACGCGATCGTGCGCATCGTCGGCAATGCGCTGCTCAAGGGTACCGCCGCGGGTGCGCTCTACGCGGCGCTTGAGATCGCCGCGACCATTGCGGTCGCCTGGGCGATCACGCGCTACCTGCTGCGCGTGAACACGCCCGTCGTCGCGGCCGCGCCCGCGACCGGATGAGCTTGTCCCGCCGCCGCTATTCGATCTTCACCCAGAACGGCATCACCTGATTGTCGGCGCGATGCACGGCGGTAATGTTGCTGCGCTCCGCCCACGGTATGACCTGGCGATGCAGCGGCAGGTGATTGATCTCGGCGTTGTGCGCCGCCAGCGCCTCGCGAATCTCGGCAAGCCGCTGATCGGGATTCATGTCGACCTTGACCTTGGCGATCAGCTCGTCGAGCCTGGGATTCGTATACCGGCCGTAGTTGTAGTCGCCGTCACCCTTGCCGGTGTAGCTGGCAAGCACCGGCTGCAGAATGAAAATGCCGTCGATCGCCCCGCCGCCCCAGCCGAGCATGTACATGCTGGTGTCGGTCTTTTCGAGCTTTGGAAAATAGTTGGCGCGCGGCATCGCGTTGACGTTGATCGTGACGCCGATCTGCGCCCACATCGCCGCCAGCGCCTGGCAGATCTTCTCGTCGTTGACGTAGCGGTTGTTCGGACAGTCGAGCGTGACCTCGAAGCCGTTGGGGTAGCCGGCCTCCGCCAGAAGCTGCTTTGCCCTGGACCGGTCGAAAGGCAACCGCTTTTCGAGCTCGGGCGTCGATTGCACCGGCGAGGGCAGCAGCGCGCCCGACGGTTGCGACAGGCCGCGCATCGTCGTCGACCGGATCGCCTCGATGTCGATCGCCTGGTACAAGGCTTGCCGCACGCGCTTGTCCTTGAATGGATTCTTGCCCTTGACGTTGGAATACAGGAGCTCGTCGCGCTTCTGGTCCATGCCGATGAACACGATGCGATTCTCGCTGCCTTCCAGCACCCTGATGCCGGGATTCTGCTTGAGCCTCGGCACGTCCTGCGGCGGCGGATCGTTGACCAGATCGACTTCGCCCGACATCAGCGCCGCCATCCGCGTCGCGTCGGAAACGATCGGCAGGTAGATGACCTCGTCGGCGTTGCCTTCCCAGAGTCCCGCCTTGATCCCCCACCAGTTCGGATTCTTGACCAGTACCGTCTTGATGTCGGGCTCGCGCGACTTCAGCATGTAGGCGCCGGTGCCGTTGGCCTGGTGCGCGGTGATCATGTCCTCCTTTTCGGTGTAGTTCTGCGGCTTGGTCGCGCGGTTGGCTTCGCACCAGGCGCGGCTCATGATGTTGATCGTGGCGACGTGCTCGAGCTCGATCGGATTGGGCCCGTTGGTGGTGAATTCCACCGTCAGATCGTCTATTTTCCGCGGCATGCCGGACGCGATCGCATAGGCGCGCAGCTGCGAAGTATTCGCGCGGGCGCGCTCGTAGCTGAACACGACGTCATCGGCCGTGAACGGTGTGCCGTCGTGGAACTTGACACCGGCCCGCAGCTTGAAGCGCCAGGTCGTCGGCGAGGTCTGCTGCCACGACTCGGCTAGCGACGGCCGCAGCGCGAGCTTCTTGTCGCGCTCGATCAAGGCTTCGTAGACGAGGATGTTGATATTGTTGGTCAGATTCTCGTTCTGCGAATGCGGATCGGTCGTCTGCAAGTCGCCGCGGCCCGCCCAGCGCAGCGTTTTGGCCGCTGCGGGCGGAGCCGTCGCGACCGCCGTCAGCGCCGCCAGCGTCAACGCAAGTGTGAACAGGCGCATCATTGAAGTCTCCGGAAGTGCGAAAAAAGACATGATAAACCTCCCGGGCTGCTGCGCTGTCCGGCCAGCGGGACGCCGATCTTGACCGGCCCGCGCAGGCCACGAGCCACCGGCGCGCACGATTCGCCGTCGTCTTCGGCGCCGATTGCCGAGCTGCGACGGCGGCTTCGCTCCGGCATGGCCAGCGACTGGGTTCCGCTCGGACGCAGGATAGCCCGGCTGGAGGCCGGTGCCCCGGCGGGAGAGCGGCATCGGGTCGAGCAGGCGATCGCGGCCTCGATCGACCGAGTCGCGCGCCGCGCCGAGGGCCGCCCGGCGATCGCCTATCCGCCCGAGTTGCCGGTCTCCGAAGCGCGCGACCGGATCGCGGCGGCGATTCGGCAGCATCAGGTCGTCATCGTCTGCGGCGAAACCGGCTCCGGCAAGACGACGCAGATTCCGAAGATCTGTCTGGAGCTCGGGCGCGG
>DATNAR010000255.1:0-4005 GCA_035607385.1 Casimicrobiaceae bacterium | reverse complement strand
AGCAGATCGAAGCTCTGCGCCGGCTCACGCTCGAGATTGAGCCGGGCATCGCCGAGCGGTGTCTCGACCGTCGCGTCGCTGTCACTGAGATAACTGAATTCGGTGTTGGCGATGCGAATCACCGCCGGATTGATGTCGTAGAAGCGATAGACGTCGCCCCGGCTGCCGTACGCTGCGATCGTGCCCGTTCCCAGCCCGATGACTCCGATCTTCAGCAGCCGCGTCGTCGGATGCATCGAATCGAGCGCTCGGCCCACGCCCGAGTTCTTCGTGTAATAGGTCGTCGGAACACGCGCCAGCTCGGGGGCGAGATACTGGTTGCCGTGCAGAATCGTGCCGTGGATCAGCGAGCGATGACGACCTGTGCTCGCGCCGGCTTCCTGCACGCGCAACACACCATAGAAATTACGCGTCGCGAGGATCGTTCCGTCGTAGAACTCGCGAATGCTCCAGCCGGCCGTGCCGACGGTGAAAATCATCGCGGCGACGGCGAGCATGATGAACACCGGATGCTGGCGGCGCACCTGCAATGCCAGCAGCACAGCGCAGGCGACGAGGCCTGCCGAAAGCTCGAAGTACGCGGGCAGGATGAGCGGCGCAACGATGCCCACCAGCGTCGAACCGAGTGCGCCGCCGGCCGAAACCATCAGGTAGAACCGGGTCAGATAGCGCGGCGGCGGTTTCAGCCGGGCAAGCTCGCCATGACAGAACATGCAGGCGACGAACAGGCCGATGCAGAAGACGGCTATCTGCAGCTCGAGCCGGTGCGTCAGCCCGCGACTGGCGAGCGTCCAGCCCATGACGCCCAGGGCGGCCGCAAGCGTCGCGGCGATCAGGTCGCGGCTGTACCAGCGCGAACTGTCGAAGCACAGAATGAACGTCAGCAGGTAGATCGACAGCGGTACGATCCACAGCAGCGGGATCGATGAAATGTTCTCGCAGATGTGGTTGGTCACGGCGAGAAGCAGAAAAGACCCGGTCGCGGCGAGCGCCACCCAGAGAACCTGCCGCGCGGCCGTCGGCCTTGGCTCCGACGCGTGCGCCGCGCCATCCGGCGCCATCGTCTTCGCATCGCGCGGCGGCGATGTCCGCAAGCTGTACCACGCGCACACCGCGCACAGCAGCGCGAACAGCAGATAGCCGGCAGACCATCCGTAGGACTGCATCCGGGTCGTCACCCACGGCTCGAGCGCGAACGGATACCCTGCCAGCGCCAGCATCGACGCCAGATTCGACAGCGCAAACAGCCGATACGGACTGCGCCCGGGAAACCGGCGCGCGAACCACGACTGAACGAGCGGACTGGTTGACGACAAGAGGAAATACGGCAGCCCGACCGTCAGCGCGAGGAGGCCGAGAATCAACGGCGCCGGGCTTTCGCCGCCGAGCGGCTTCCAGTGCGCGCCGGGAATGATCGGCAGCATCAGTCCACTCAGCGCGAGCAAGGCGAGGTGCAGCCGCAGCTGTGCGCGGCCCCGGAGCCGTCGCACGATCAGATCCGAGTACGCATAGCCGAGCAGCAGAACGAGCTGGAAAAAAACGAGGCAGGTTGTCCAAACGTTGGCCGACCCTCCGAACCAGGGCAGGATCTGCTTGGCCATGATCGGCTGCACCAGAAACAGCAGGAACGCGCTGCAGAAAATCGTGAGTGCGTAAAGGGGCATCGGACGGGAAAGGACGCGCGCGTCTTGATCGCGCGGGCAGCGCGCATTGTACGTGCGCGCCGGGCACTGCGTCGCCCTAACGCTCTGCGACCCCGCGGCGGGGTCTCAGTAGCTGGTCTTCTGGCGGAAGTAATCGATCCGGTCGATCGAGTGCACGTTGATATCGCGCACGTCGATACCCTGCAGCAGCCGCAGCGGGATGTCGCTGCCCGCAGCCCCGCGCCCCCAAATCTTGCGATAGAACTCGGCTTGCGAGCGCACGGCCTCGTTGCCGACAGCCAGGATGATGTCGCCGGCCCTGACCCCGGCCTGCTCGGCAGGACTCTCGGGCGAGACGCGACTGACGATCAACCTGCCTTGCACCTCGTCGGCCACGACGCCGAGCCACGGCCGGGCGGGACCGGAACGATGCCCGGTCTTGATCATCTCGGAAAGGATCGGCTTCAACAGATCGATCGGCACGAACATGTTGCCGGGCAGATGCGGGTCGGCCTCGGTCGCGTCGCGCAGAATCAACGAGCCGACGCCGAGCAGCTTGCCGTCCTTGCCGATCAACGCGGCGCCGCTCCAGTTGAGCGTCGGCGGCGAGGTGTAAATCGCCTGCTCCAGCAGGTATTCCCAGCTGCCTATGAACGGACGCCGGGAAACCACGTACGCGAGCGTCGCCTGCTCGCGTCCTGCATGATTGACGATCAACACCGGATCGGTTTCGGCGAGCTTGTCGGAGTCGCCCAGCGCCAACGGCGTCGCCTTCAACGGCACCAGCGGCCGCACCAGTCCGAGCCCGCTGGAATGATCGTAGCCGACGACCCGCGCCGGCAGCGTACGACCTTGATCGTCGACGATCTCCACCTGGTCCGCTTCGACGATCAGATAACCGATCGTCAGAATCAGCCCCTTGTCGTCGATGACGATGCCGGTTCCTTCGCGATCGGTGCCCAGTGTGTCGGCGCTGCGCGCGTTGGGAACCGCATGGGTCCGCACCTTGACCAGGGCGGAGAAGAATTTTTCGGCGTCGATGCCCGGTGGGTCGCCGGCGGTGTCGGCGGCGCGGTCCGCCGCGTACACGGCGGGGACGAACATGCAACAGAGGGCAACGGCGATGCCGCCGATCAGCCGGCGGCATCGATCACTGACCAGGCGTCCGAGCATCGGCGGCCTCCTCGTCACATCCGGCCCGTGGCGGCGCCTTGCGATTGCCGCGCCGCCGTGGCGCCGGCGGTTCGCTTCTCAGCCCTCGCACGATTCCAGCGATTGGACCGCGACCACAGCAGCCGGGTTCCGGTCGCTATAATGCGGGCACTTTGCCGTCCTGTCTGGAGAAAAAGCGTTGAAGACGAGCGCCGTCGATTCGGCCGATCTCTCATGTCCGGTCCTTAGAGGCACTAGGTGAGCGCAAGGCGCAAGCAGGCTAGCGAGCTCCGCTCGCACCGCTGGTTCGGCTCGGATGACATGCGCCAGTTCGGACATCATTCGCGCATCGCGCAAATGGGGTACTCGCGCGCCGACTACATCGGCAAGCCGATCATCGCCGTCATCAACACCTGGAGCGATATCAACGCCTGCCATTCGCATTTCCGGCAGCGCGCCGAGGAGGTCAAGCGCGGCGTGCTGCAGGCGGGAGGATTCCCGCTGGAGATGCCGGCGATCGCGCTGGCCGAGGTGTTCCAGAAGCCGACGACGATGCTGTATCGCAACCTGCTCGCGCTCGAGACGGAAGAGCTGCTTCGCTCGTATCCGGTCGACGGCGCCGTGCTGATGGGCGGTTGCGACAAGACGACGCCGGCGTTGCTGATGGGCGCCATCAGCATGAACCTGCCCGCGATCTTCATGCCGGCCGGCCCGATGCTGTCCGGACATTGGCGCGACCAGGAGCTCGGCAGCGGATCGGACGTGTGGAAATACTGGGCGGAAAAGCGCGCCGGCAACATCAGCGACCGCCAATGGCTCGAGCTCCAGGACGGCATCGCCCGCTCGCCCGGACACTGCATGACGATGGGCACGGCGTCGACGATGACGTCGGCGGCCGAGGCGCTGGGCTTCACGCTGCCGGGCGCGGCGTCGATCCCGGCCGCGGATTCGCGGCACGGCAGGATGGCGACCGACACCGGCCGGCGCATCGTCGACATGGTCTGGGCGGATCTGAAGCCGCGCGACTTCATCACTTCCGGCAGCGTCGACAATGCCATCACGACGGCGCTGGCGCTCGGCGGCTCGACCAACTCGGTCGTGCACCTGATCGCGATCGCCCGCCGCGCCGGTGTGGCGTTGACGCTCGACCGCTTCGACGCGCTCGCGCGCAAGACGCCGCTGGTCGCGAATATCCGGCCGGCGGGCGCGC
>DATNAR010000248.1:0-8384 GCA_035607385.1 Casimicrobiaceae bacterium | reverse complement strand
ATCTGTTGGCGGCCGCCTTGCTCGAAGCCTCGGTGGAGACGCTGGTGGCCGGTACCAAAGCCGGCTTGTCGATGGATACGATGCTCAGCGTGATGAAGACGACGATGGCTTGGAACAACCAGCTGGCCGTGGCGATGCAGAAACGGCCTTTGCTCGGCGATTTCGACCCCGGCTTCATGCTGAAGCTCGGGCACAAGGATTGCCGTCTGGCGCTGGAGCTTTACGAAAGCCTCGGCGCACCCGCAGTGGTGGGCCGGGCCGCGTTTGCCAGCCTGGAAGAAGGGCTCGCCAAGGGTCTCGGAGCAAACGACATCGGTGCGTTGCTCAAGCTGCGCGAGGAACAAGTCGGCGTCCGCGTGCGACTGCCAGGTCGATGAGCGCGACACCGGCGAGCGCCAAGGCATCCCGCGACTGGGATGCGATCGTCATTCATGCGGAAGACAATGTCGCCGTCGCGCTCCGAGATTGCCCTGCGGGCACGGTGCGAGTGCGTCGCGGCGGCGCCGTCGAATCCGTTGCGGTGCTCCAGCCGATCGCCCTTGGCCACAAATTCGCGCTATCTGCTCTTCCCTCGGGAACGGTCATCCGCAAATACGGAGAGTCGATCGGGCGGGCGATTGCCCCGATTGCCGCCGGCGAGCACGTGCACGTCCATAACCTGGCCAGCCAGCGTGCGCGGCATGCCCCCGCCTGACGCAGGCGACATGAGTTTCGATCCGGCCGCCGTGCGACCCGTCGGCGCGCGCGGTGTCGCCGTCTCCCGGTTGGGTTTCGGGACGGCTCCGTTCGGCGATGCTGCCAGCGCGGCCGAGGCCGCCGCCCGGTCGGCATTCGATGCGGCGAGCGATGCGGGCTTGCGCTATTTCGACACGGCGCCGCTTTATGGTCTGGGCTTGGCCGAGCATCGGCTTGGGGCATGTCTGCGCAGCGTCGCGCGCGAGGAAAAGGTCATATCGACCAAGGTGGGCCGGCTGCTCAAGCCCCGCCGGGCTCAGCCGCGCGGAGCCGCCGCAATCGACCGCGGGCGCCCGTTCGACTACGAGTACGACTACTCCTACGAGGCCACGATCCGCTCGCTCGAGGACAGTCTCCGGCGCCTCGATAGCAGTCACGTCGACATCGTTCTGATTCATGACGTCAATCGACGCTGGCAGGGCGATCGCCTCGAGCAGCGTTATCGCGAAGCGATGGAGGGCGCTTATCGCGCCCTCGACGATCTGCGTCGAACCGGCGAGATCGGCGCGATAGGCGTCGGTGTCAACGATTGGGAGATCCTGCTGCGCTTCGCCGCCGACGGCGACTTCGATTGCTTCATGCTGGCGGGTCGCTATACGTTACTCGACCATACGGCCCTCGATCGCTTCATGCCTGAGTGTGAACGCCGCAGCATCGCCGTACTGATGGCGGCCCCGTACAATTCCGGCATTCTGGCCACCGGCGCCGCGCCCGGCGCGACTTTCTTCTACACGGACGCGCCACCGGAGATTGTCGAACGTACGCGGTCGATCGAGCGGATTTGCAAGCGCCATGGCGTCGCCTTGCCGGCTGCGGCGCTGCAGTTTCCGTTGGCGCACCCGGCGGTCGCCAGTGTGGTAACCGGCATGCGCACCCGGGAGGAAGTGGCGCAGAATATCGCGCATTGCCGCCGTCCTATCCCATCGGAATTCTGGCAGGAGCTAAAGCACGAGGCCCTGATCGCGATAACGGCGCCGGTGCCAGGCGTGTCGCAGCACGCCGTCTCGGCGCCGCAGATCCCGAAGGTCGAGCGACCAGCCTCAACTTGACCGATCTCGCCGCCGTCGCATCCGTAAGATAGGATTCTCATTCGGCACGGCGTCGCCTTCGCGCCAGAGGGCGTCGCGTTCGGGGCGGTGGCTGCCGAACGACCCCGCGATGATCGATGATCGAAACCCCAACCAAGGACAATCGCAATGCCTCGACTTCCTGACCGCGCGGATTACGTCATCATCGGCGCCGGCATCCACGGCCTGTCGACGTCGATGCACCTTGCGCAAAAGCTCAAGTCGCTCGGCAAAACCGTCGGCCCGGCCGGCGTTCGGATCGTCGTGCTCGACAAGACCGGCGTCGGCGCCGGGGCTTCGGGTATCGCCTGCGGCGTGGTGCGCAACAATTACTATCAGCCGGCGATGCGCGAGTTGATGGCGCAATGCGTCGAGGTCTGGGAAAGCGACGCGGAAGCCTACAGCTATCACCCGGTCGGTTACATGCAGATCAGCCCCGAGGTCATGCGCACGCAGGTCGGCACGATCTACGAGCAGCAGAAGGCGATCGGTTACGAGTCGACGTTCGTCGAAGGCGAAGCCGATTCGCTTCGCTACATGCAGGGTCTGCTGCACGACTGGCAGGCGAAGAACATCACGTCGGTGCTGCATGAAAAGCGCGGCGGCTATGCGAACAACAAGGCCTCGCTCGCCGGCCTCGAGCGCAAGGCCCGGGCCCTCGGCGTCGACATCGTGCCCGGTGTCGCGGTGACCGGATTCCGCAGCGACGGCGGTTCGGGCGCGGTGCGCGCGGTCGAGACCGACGCCGGAACGATCGCTTGCGACCAGGTCGTCGTTGCGGTCGGGCCGTGGATCAATTCAATCTGGAACATGCTCGCGCTGCCGAAGCAAATCGCCGTCAAGGGGCGCGATGGCGCGACGCACCAGGGCGTGCGCATGTGGCATTACATGGCGCTGCAGGAAGGCACGCTGGGCGTCGATCCGGATTTCCAGAAAACCAACGACGGCGCGATGCCGCCGGTGATACACGTCGACACCGACGCGCCGCTCTACTCGGACCGCGACGGAAAGCTGATCACCGACCAGTTGTGGGGACTGTATTACAAGCCCGACTTCCACTTCGGCGGCGTCCAGGGCGGGGCGATGCCGGCCTCCGTCGAGCGCGACGCGGATCAGGTGCGCGTCGATCCCTATGGTCCGAAGTCGCCGGAGTTCGTCGTCGACGACAACTTCGCCGACATGTGGACCTCGGCGCTGGCGCATTGCCAGAAGCGCTTCGAAGGCAAGCACGGCGTGTACCGCAACGAGCCGTCGGGCGGCGTTGGCTGCTTCACGCCCGACAGCTTTCCGGTATTCGACCGGTTTCGCGACAATGTCTACGTGATCGCCGACTCCAATCACGGCTACAAGATGATCGGCGTCGGCAAGCTGGTCGCCGCCGAATTGCTGGGAGATAATTCCGCCTTGCTCGAGCCGTTCCGGTTTTCGCGCTACGCCGCAGGCAAGCTGCATCCGGTGAGTCGCAGTCCTTTTCCCTGGAGCTGATGGACAAGGTCCTGAGCCGCAATCGCTGGGTCGTGCTGTCCGCGCTGGCGGCCGTGGTCGCGCTGGCGTGGGTGTACCTTGCGTACATCGTCGTCGCCCATCCTGCGATGGACATGGATGCGATCGCGATGGCCGCGATGCCGCCGCCCGTCTGGGATGTCCGCTACTTTGCAGCGACGCTGGCGATGTGGATGGTGATGATGGTCGGCATGATGCTTCCCAGCGCGGCGCCGACCTTGCTGCTGTTCGATGCGTTGGAGATGCAACGCGGTGCTCCTCGCCATCATGCGACGGCATCGTTCGGCGCCGGATATGTGCTCGCCTGGGGCGCGTTCAGCGTCCTCGCGGCGACGGCGCAGTGGGCGCTGAGCGCGGCGAAGCTGCTTTCGGCGGCGATGATCGCCAACCCCGTTTTCGGTGGCGTCCTGCTGGTGCTTGCCGGCGCCTACCAATTCACGCCTTGGAAGACGGCATGCCTCAGGCAATGCCGCAGTCCGGCTGAATTCCTCGCCCGGCACTACCGGCCGGGCCCGCTGCGGCCGCTGTCGCTGGGCTTGCGGCATGGTCTTTACTGCATCGGCTGTTGCTGGGCGCTGATGGTGCTCCTGTTCGCGTTTGGGGTGATGAATCTGGTGTGGGTGGCGGTGCTGGCGGTTTTCGTGCTGGCGGAGAAAGTCACGCCGGCCGGCGCGTTGATCGGGCGTATCGGCGCGGTGGCCATGATCAGTGCGGGCGCGATGCTGATGGCGCTGGGCTGAGCGATCCATCGCAGGAGGGGTCCACTTTCGGCGCGGCCGGATTTATCATAAGGTTCTGGTTCGACATCGGAGAAATGAGTATGGCGATGACCGAGTGGTTCGTGAAGGCCAGGGAGTTCAGCAACTGCAATTGCTCGTATGGCTGTCCCTGCCAGTTCAATGCCCTGCCAACGCATGGCAATTGCATGGCATCCATCGGCTACCAGATCGACGAAGGACGCTTTGGAGACGTCAAGCTGGATGGCCTGCGCGCCGTCGCGACGTACAAGTGGCCCGGCGCCGTCCACCAGGGCAACGGCACGATGCAGCTGATCATCGATGAGCGCGCCGACGGCAAGCAGCGCGATGCGCTGTTGCGCGTCATGAGCGGCAAGGAAACCAAGGACATGGCGACCGTGTGGTGGGTTTATGCGGCCATGTGCCCAACCAAGCTCGAGCCGCTGTTCAAGCCGATCGAATTCGAGGTCGACGTCGATGCCCGCCGCGCGCGTCTGGTCGTCCCCGGCGTGGTCGAGACCGTCGGCGAGCCGATCCGCAATCCGGTCACCGGCGCCGAGCACCGCGCCCGAATCGATCTGCCGAACGGATTCGAATACCGCTTAGGCGAGGTCGCGAGCGGCACCACCAAGGCGACGGCGGGCATCCCGCTCGAGATGAACAAGTCGTGGGGCCTGTTCGCCAACATCCACTTGAGCCACGCCGGCGTCGTCGCTTAGCCGGCCTGTCGCCGCGGCTGCGGCGACACGATGCATCAAGCGAACGGCTTGTCGGCGCGCACCGCGTAGCCGCACGGCGCGGCCGCCGTGCACAGCGAAAGCCAGACGTCGCGGGCGAAGCTCCGCGGCACCAGCACCGTGCAAGCCGGCGGCTGGTCATGACGATAGAACAGCGCGGCGACCCGGCCGTAGAGGCTTTGCCGGCATTGTCCCGCGCTGAAAACGCGCGGATCGAAGTCGAGCGGGCAGCCGGCGGCCAGCACGTCTGCCGCGCGCGACCCCTCGATGACGTAGGCGACGCGGCTCGCCGAAACGTCGAACAGTGCGCCGCCGACGGCATTCAGCGCGTCGCGCGCGCCGGTGAAGTCGCCGAGCGCGGAAGCGTCGGCGGCGACCAGCAGCCACGATTGAGGACCCAACCAGAGCGCAACGACACCGTCGCCCTTGCTGGCCGTATTGGGTGCGCTCGGCAGCGCGACAGCTGCGATCCGCCGCACTTCGGCGGCCAACGACGCCGACGCGGCATCGCCCTGCACGTTCCACGCGGTCGCGATCGTCGCTTTGCTCAAGAGAACCGCCGAGCCCGCAGCGCCGTAATGCCCTGGCGTCATCGAGCCGATCGATGCGTTGGTCGATTCAGACACGCAGCCGCTCGCCTTCGGGATCGATGAAGCACGGCGGCCCGACGCGCACCTTGACCCGCGCATCGGCCAGCGGCGATACCGCCCACAAAGTCTCGCCGTGCCGCGCCCGGCCGCGCGCCAGCAACGCAAGCCCGATCGACGCGCCGAGATTCGGACTCCAGCACCACGAGCTGACGTGACCCTGCATCGGGATCGGCGCTGCTTGTTCCGGATCGGCGACGAGCTTGCCGCCGCGCGGAATCGTTCCGTCGATCGCGGTGAGCCCGACCAGCTGCCAGCGCTCGGGCGCGGTCAGCGCCGGCCGCGCGAGCAGCGGCTTGCCGATGCACGCTTTGGCGGGGCTGACGAGCTTGCCCAGCCCCAGGTCGTCGGCGGTCGTGCGGCCGTCGGCCTCGGGTCCGACGACGACATGCCCCTTTTCGATGCGCAAGGTACTCATCGCCTCGGTGCCGTAAGGCATGATGCCGAACGGCGCACCGGCGGCGATGACCGCTTCCCACATCGCGCGGCCGTGCGTCACCGGCACGTGGATCTCGTAGGCGAGCTCGCCCGAATAGCTCATGCGGAACAGCCGCGCCGGAATGCGCGCGGCCCCGGCGATGAGCTCGCATTCGCCGACGGCGAGAAAAGGAAACGCGGCGTTGGAAACATCGATCGATACGAGTCCGGCGAGTACCTCGCGCGCCATCGGGCCCGACAGCGCTGCCGCCGCCCACTGCTCGGTCACCGACGTGGCGAATACGTGGAGCTCCGGCCATTCGACCTGCAGCAGGTATTCCAGATGCTGCATGACATTGACCGCGTTGAGCGTCGTCGTCGTCATCACGTAGTGCGACGCGGCGAAACGCGAGGTCGTGCCGTCGTCGAACACCATGCCATCGTCGCGCAGCATGACGCCGTAGCGGCAGCGCCCGACCGCCAGCGTATCCCAGCGGTTGATGTAGACGCGGTTGAGGAACTCGGCGACGTCGCGTCCCTGCAGCTCGATCTTCCCCAGCGTGGACACGTCGACCACGCCGACGTTGCTGCGCACGTTCTTCGCTTCGCGGTTGGCCGCGTCGTCCTCCGATTCTCCCGGCCGCGGATACGAGTGCGGCCGCTTCCACAGGCCGGCGTTCAGCATGCGGGCGCCGTGCTCGACGTGCCAGTCGTGCATCGCCGAATAGCGCGTCGGCTCGAGATTCGCGCCGACTTCGTGTCCGGCGAGCGTTCCCATCGTCACCGGCGTGTACGGCGGCCGGAACGTCGTCGTGCCGACTTCCGGAATCGACACGCCGAGCTCGGCAGCCAGCAGCGCAAGGCCGACGATGTTGGCGGTCTTGCCCTGGTCGGTGCCCATGCCCAGCGTCGTGTAGCGCTTCAGGTGCTCGACCGAGCGGTAGCCTTCGCGCGCCGCGAGCGCGATATCGGCGACGGTCACATCGTTCTGCCAATCGACGAAGCATTTGGCGCTGCGGCGCGACGGCACCGACCACAGCGCCTGCAGCGGTCCGGTCGACACGGCGGCGGCCACGGGCGCGGACTGCGCCGTGCGAGCGGCAAAGCCCGCCCGCGCGGCAGCGGCGAGGCCGGCGGCGTGGCCATCGGTGAGCACCGCGCTCAAATCCGATTTGCCGTTCGCCGCGCCGGTGGCGACGATCGCCTGCGGCGAGGCGTCGGGCACGAACGTCGCCAGCGCGTCGTCGTAACGAAGCTTGCCGCGCGATTGCGAATAAAGATGCACGGCCGGATTCCAGCCGCCCGAGACGCACACCAGATCGCAATCGACGCGCCGTGCCGCGCCGCCTCCAAGCGGGGCCAGATCGACGCCGGCGACGCGCAGCCTGCCGTGCGCCGCGACGATCGCCCCGCCGGGCAGGATCGGCATGCCGGCAGCCCGCGCGCGTTGCGGGTATTCGCCCGAGAGTGCCGCTTCGGGCCGCGGATCGGCGATCGCGGCGATGGCGATACCCGCCTCGTGCAAGCGCATCGCCGCGTCGTAGGCACTGTCGTTGTTGGCGAAAATCACCGCGCGCGTTCCGGGCTTGACGCCGTAGCGCGTCACGTAAGCCCGCGCCGCGCCGGCAAGCATCGTGCCGGGGAGATCGTTGCCGGCATAGGCGATGCCGCGCTCCAGTGCGCCGCTGGCGAGCACGACCACGCCGGCGCGCACGTGCCACAGCCTCTGGCGCGGCGTGAATGGCGGCGGCTGGGGCAGATGGTCGGCGACGCGCTCGACCAGGCCGATCAGGTTCTGATCGTAGTAGCCGAACGCGGTCGTGCGCGGCAGCAGCGTGACGTCGCCATTCGCGCCGAGCTCGCCGATGCGCGCATCGACCCAGCTCGTGCCCGGCGCGCCGTCTATCAGCGTCGCGTCGCCGCGCAGACTGCCGCCGAACGCCGCGTTTTCATCGCACAGCATCACCCGCGCGCCGCAGCCTGCGGCAGCCTGCGACGCCGCGAGGCCTGCCGGGCCGCCGCCGATCACCAGAACGTCACAGTGCGCAAAGCGATGCTGGTAGTGATCGGGATCGGGCTCGCGCGGCGCACGGCCGAGGCCTGCGGCGCGCCGGATCAGATGCTCGTACTTGAGCCACCAGCGCGGGCCGGGCGGCCACATGAAGGTCTTGTAGTAGAAGCCGGCCGGGAACAGCGGCGAAAACACGTCGTTGAGCGCGCCGAGGTCGAACGACAGCGACGGCCAGCGGTTCTGGCTTTCGGCGACGAGGCCTTGATACAGCTCCTGCTGCGTGGCGCGCGTATTGGGCTCGGTGCGCGCGCCGCGCGCGAGCTGGACCAGCGCGTTCGGCTCGTCGGCGCCGGCGGTGACGATGCCGCGCGGCCGGTGATATTTGAAGCTGCGGCCGATCAGATGCACGCCGTTGGCCAGCAAGGCCGACGCCAGCGTGTCGCCCGGATGACCTTCGTACGCTGCGCCGTCGAACGAAAAGCCCAGTGTGCGCGAGCGATCGACGACGCCGCCGGCAGCCAGGCGATGCG
>DATNAR010000240.1:0-7775 GCA_035607385.1 Casimicrobiaceae bacterium | reverse complement strand
CGCATCGCGGACTTCGCCTACGAAACGGCATTGAAGAAGGCGGACGGCGACAAGCCTGTCATCGGCGTCAACAAGTACGTCGATCCGCAGGAGAAGCTCGACATCGCGCTGCATCCGTACGACGCGACGACGGCGAAGCGGCAGATCGACCGCCTGCAGCGCGTCCGGCGCGAGCGCGACAATGCGAAGGTGAATGCGCTGCTCGACCGGCTGGTCGGCGTGGCGAAAGACGAGCGTGAGAACCTCATGCCGGTCACGATCGAGCTCGTCGCGGCTGGCGCGACGATGGGCGATATCATCGAGAAGCTGAAGACGCTATGGGGAACCTACCGCGAGAGCCCGGTCTTCTGATGATTTACGGATGCCGGATGGGAAAGTACGCCGCGCGAGCGTTGGGCACCGGCGGACTCCAGGAATGAAGCAGGGCCTGATCCTCGATTACCTGCACTACAGACCCGACGTCGGAGCCGCGCTGCGTATGGCCGCGCGCGGCGCGCTGATTGGCCGCGCGGCGATCGGCCCGCATGCGGGCGTTGGCGACTATGCGACCGTGCGCGCCGATGGCGAGAACATCCGTATCGGCGCCAACGCATGGTTCGCCGATCACGCGACGGCGCACATCGCCGACGAGATTCTCGGCGCGGTCATCGGAGATGACGTCACCGTCGGACGTTATGGCGTCGTGCATGCGTGCACGCTGGGCGACGGCGTCGTGATCGGCGAATCGTCGGTCGTCATGGACGGCGCAAGCGTTGGCGCGTACGCGATGATCGCCGCCGACAGCGTCGTGCCGCCGCGCAAGACGTTGCCGGGCGGATTCGTCTACGCGGGTCATCCGGCGAAGCCGCTGCGCGAGATCGCGCGCGACGAAACGGCCGGTCATGCACAGGCGATGCGAGACGGCCGTCCGCCGGCCGAGCTCGCATCGACGCACCTGCCGGCGTGGGCGGATGTCGTGCAAGCGCTGGCGCAGCAGCCGGGCGGACCGCTGCATTCGCTGCATGGCCGCTCGCCGCGCGTCGGCGCCGCGTACGTTGCGCCGACTGCAATCGTCGCCGGCGACGTGACTATCGCCGACGATGCGGGCATTTTCTTCGGGTGCGCGGTTTGCGCGGGCGACGGACGCGTCGTCATCGGCACGCGGACGAACGTACAGGACAACTGCATTCTCGCCACCGATTCGCGTCGCGGTGATCTCGTGCTCGGCGCGGGCGTGACGATCGGCCACAACGCGCAGCTCGGCTCGGCAACGGTCGGAGACGATGCGCTGATCGGCATGGGCTCGCGCGTCGGAGACAACGTCGTCGTCGAGCGCGGTGCGTGCATCGGCGCCGGGGCGTGGGTCGAGCCCGGCACATTCGTTCCCGCCGGATGGATCTGGGCGGGACGGCCGGCGCGCGCCTTTCGGCAGCTCAAGCGCGCCGAGATCCACGAATTCGCGCGGGCACGCGACATCTACGTCGGCTATTCCCGCGAATACCGGGCAACTCGATAATTATCGTCTGGGGCTGGTCGCCGGCTGCGACACCCGCTCGAGACGAATATCGCCGTACCACGCCTCGGCATGTCCATCGGTGTTGTCGGTGTCGGTCAGTACGCCGACGGCGATCAGCCGTCCCGGCTCCTCGCCGAAGGCGCGCCGAAAATCGGCAAGCGCGTCGCGCGTCAGCGATTGCCAGGTGCCGACGCCCGCGGAACCGCTCGATGCGACGATCATCTGCACGCGACGCGTGCGCGGGTTCGGGATGATCGTGCCGACGCTTCCGCGATTCGACCAGATGTACATCAGCGTCGCGTACGGCAGCGTGCGGCCGGAGACGCGCTCGGCGATGCGGTAGATGCCGCGTTCCACCAGCGGCAGCTTCGTCTTGTCTCCGTCGAATTCGAGCACGATGCGCGCCGGCGCATCCTCGCGCGACGCCTTGTACGGATCGGCATCGCGAATCAGGCCGGCGATTTTCCAGCGCCACGTGATATCCGGCGCATTCGCGAGCACGACATCCGTCCGATACGCGAGCCCGCTCGCCGCATTGTCGGCCACCGCGTGCAGCACGACCTTGCCGGCATCTTCGGCGAGATCGTAATGCGTGGCCCGCTTGCCGAACGCTATCGTGATCGGCATCCAGGGCGCGAGCACGTCGCCCGGGCGCATGCGCGAAAACGGCACCGGCTCCGCGGCTGTCGGCGGTACCGGCGCCTCGGCGGCGCTCGCGAGGTCCGCAACCGTCAGCACAAGCAGCGCTGCCCGCGTCAATGTGTGCAGCAACGGCCGGTATAATCGCGCCGTTTCGAGGGGGTACATCAATGAGCCTCGATCGCGTTCCCGCCGGCGCCGACGTGCCGAACGATTGCAACGTCGTCATCGAGATCCCGATGCATGGCGAGCCGATCAAGTACGAGGTGGACAAGGAAACGGGCGCGGTGTTCGTCGATCGCTTCATGTCGACGTCGATGCACTATCCCTGCAATTATGGATACATCCCGCGGACGCTGTCCGACGACGGCGATCCCTGCGACGTGCTCGTCCTCTCGCCGGTCGCACTGATCACCGGCGTCGTCGTACGCTGCCGGCCGATCGGCATGCTGAAAATGAACGACGAGGCCGGCGGCGACGCGAAGATCCTCGCCGTACCGATCGACCGCCTGTCGTCGATGTACCGGGCGATCGAATCGCCGGACGACCTTCCACCAATCCAGTTGTCGCAGATCGCGCATTTCTTCGAGCACTACAAGGATCTCGAGCCTGGCAAATGGGTCCGCCTTGCCGGCTGGACGGGTCCCGACGAGGCGAAGCGGGAGGTTGTCGACAGCGTCAATCGTTTCCGCGTCGCCGCGCAGCGCGGAAAAGCGTAGCCTGCGCGCGCGCGCCCATCCGCTGCTGCCGGCGCTGTTTGTCGTTCTCTGGAGCACCGGCTTCATCTCCGCGAAGTACGGGCTGCCGTACGCGCCGCCGCTCAAGTACCTGCTCGTCCGGTTTGCGCTGGCCGCCGCGCTGATGCTGGTCGTAGCGCTCGCGACGGGCGCGCGGTGGCCGGCGGGCCTTCGCCAGATCTCCCATGTCGTCGTCGCGGCATGCCTCGTGCACGGTCTCTACCTCGGCGGCGTATTCGTCTCGATCGCGGGCGGCATGCCGGCAGGGACGAGCGCAATGCTCGTCGGCCTGCAGCCGATCCTGACCGTCCTTCTCGCGCGCGCGTGGCTTGGCGAGCGCATCAGCGCGCGCCAATGGAGCGGACTCATGCTGGGCCTTGCCGGTGTCTATCTCGTCGTTCGGCACAAGGTCGCGCTGGACGGCGATCTCGTCACGCTGTTGCCGATCATCGTGGCGCTCGTCGGCATCAGCATCGGCGCGCTCTACCAGAAGAAATTCGCCGCGCACGTCGATCTGCGCAGCGGCGCCGTGGTCCAGTTCACCGCGTGTGTCGTCCTGTACGCGCCGATCGTCTGGTGGCTCGAGCCGCGGCCGATCGCGTGGACGATCGAGTTCGTCCTGGCGCTCGGCTGGTCGGTGATCGTACTGTCGGTCGGCGCGATCAGCCTGTTGTACTGGATGCTTCGCCATGGCGCGGCGGCGGACGTCGCGCGGCTCTTCTATCTCGTGCCCCCGGTGACCGCGCTGATGGCGTATGCGCTATTCGGGGAACGGCTCGACGCGCTCGCGATCGCCGGCATGATCCTCATCTGCATCGGCGTCGCGCTGGCGCGTCGACGTTAGGGCCTGTTCACACTTGTGGACATAGTGTGAACAGGCCCTAACGCTCGACGAAGTTTTCCGGAAGCGCCCGTACCGGCTGGGGCGCCTCGCGCAGCGCGTCCGTCCGCGCGCACAGCGCGTCGATCAGGCGCCCCACCGTCGGTTCGTGCGGCACCGAGACACCGAAATGCAGAACGTCGCCGCCGCGATACACGGCGAGCGTCGGAAAGTTTTCCACGTCGACGTCTCCCGCGAACGCGGCGTCGTCTTCGATGTCGAGCCACACGAACGCCATCTGTGGCCGTGCTTGCGCCAGACGCTCGAAGGATGCGCGGAACTCGTTGCAGGTGTCGCACCACGCGGCGCAAAACGACACGACGACGAGGCGCGCGGGATCGGCGAATGCCCGCGCGATGTCAGCCCGATCTTCCTTCGCGCCAGTGAGAACCGTCATCGCCTCGCCTTGATTGCGTCGTTGACGACCCGCGTTCCGGCGATGCGGTCGTGCAGGAATTGCCGGTCCGGATCGATGATCGCCCAGCAATAGTTGAGTGCGGCGAAGGCAAGCGCGTTCCGCCCGTAGGCGGAGGCATGCAGCACGCCATAACCGAGCAGCGCGAGCGTGGGACCTGTCCACGCCGCTGCGTAACGGATCAGCGCTTGCCGGCGCGTCAATGGTCCGCCACCCCGATCGACGACGCGCAGCCGCCACGTCTTTTGCGGCAGCGTCCGGCGACCGCCGCTCCAGCACCAGCCGTAATAGGCAGCGGCGCCGCCGACCAGCGCGCAGAACATCATCGTTCGCGCGAATACCGGAGGAACGGTTAGCGCGCGATGGCTGACTCCCCATGGCGAGACGAGTGGCAGAAAAAGGAAGCCGGCGACGAACGCCATGGCGACGAGCAGCAACGCTTCATACGCGAGTGCGCCAATCCGGCGCAGGAACGAAGCGCGCTCGGGATCGAGCGCCGTCCGCTCAGCGTCTGCGCGCTCGGCGGTCAAGCTATCGCGAGGCGCTCGGTTGACGGCGGAAGTGACTCGGGCGGGAGAAGCGGCGGGTCGCGGTCGGCGCGGACCGGTCACTGCGCGCGCGGACCCGCGGGCGCGCCCGGGGCGCCGGAGGTTGGCGGCGCTGCGGGCGGTGTCGCAGCGCGCGGTGCAGCCGGGGACGCCGTGGCAGGTGCCGCAGACGATCCGCCAGCGCGTGCGCCAGGGGGCGCCACAGGAGGCACTGGAGAGGACGCGGCACCGGGCGCGGCGGCGGGTGCCACAGGGCGCGCGATGGGCGACGGCTTTATCGAGATGCCAGGCGCAGGGTGCGCCGGTGCGCGGACCGTGCCCGGCGGCCTTGCCGGCGGCGGCGCTTTCGCCGCGAGCTCGCGTTTTTTCTCCGGCGGCAGGTTCTGGTATTCCTGCCATTTGCGGCGCATGTCGCCGGTCTTATCGGGCGGCATCGACTTGAGCGACCGGTAACGCTCGCGCGCGGCGTTGCGCTGGTCGGGCGTCAGGCGGGACCACTCGCGCATCTGCGCCTGGATGCGCTCCTGCTGGTCGGCGCGCAGCGTCGGATAGCGCTTGGCGAGCCCCAGCCATTTGGTCTTGCGCTGCGCGTCGAGGGCATTCCAGTCGGAAGCAAGCGGCGCCAGCACCTGTCGGTCGTGCGCGGACAGCTCGTTCCAGGACGGCGACTTGAGCGTGATCTGGCCCTGCGCCGCCGAGGCGGCCAGCGCGACGATCGCGACGAAGAGCCTCAGTAATCGAACGCGGTCCGGAGCCAATTCTGGAATCCCCGGTCCAGGTAGGCGTCGATGGGCAGATCCGACGCGAGCAGATGAAGGTCGAGCTCTTCGAATTCGCGCACCTGCTGCACCGCGTGCCACTGCTGATAACCGAAGCCGACGGCGGCGACCAACAGCGCGACGCCGGCCCAGCGCACGGGAGCGCTGCGCAGGCTGAAGCGGCTGCCGGTGACGCCGGCCAATCCGGCGGTCGCCAATTCGACGTCCGGGACGCGCGATGCGGCGGCCGCCATCGCGGCAGCGCGCGCCTGCTGCAGCCGGTAGAGGGTGCCGGAGCGCATGTCGGCCACCCCCCGGTCGAGGTAGCGCGTGAGTTTCCGGGCGAATTCGGATTCACGGTCGGTCATAACGTTATTCCCTTTGCCTTCAGCATCTCGGCCAGGGCGTGGACCGCCCGCGAGCAGTGCGTCTTGACGCTGCCCTCCGAGCAGCCCATCGCGGCCGCGGTTTCCGCAACGTCGAGTTCCTCCCAGTAACGCAACAGGAACGCCTCGCGTTGACGCGCGGGCAGCCGCGCGAGTGCCTGCTCGATGATCCGCATCGTCTGACGCTGCTCGGCATGCGCCGCGGGATCCGCCGGCGCATTCGATTCGGTCTTCGGCTGCAAAGTTTCCAGCGGATCGTAATCGTCGTCCTTCTCGTCGCGGTGTCCGAGCGCCGAAAGCAGCGTCGTCCATGTCGAGCGCACTTTCTGCCGGCGAAAGTGGTCGTGGATCGCGTTTTGCAGGATCCGCTGGAACAGCATCGGCAACTCGCCGGCCGGCTTGCCCGAATAGTTCTCGGTCAGCTTCAGCATCGCTTCCTGAACGATGTCGAGCGCGGCATCCTCGTCGCGAACCGCGAACATCGCCTGCTTGAAGGCGCGGCGCTCGACATTGGCGAGAAAGCCCGAAATTTCCTGATGATGAGCCAGTTTGCGGGGTTCCCGAATAGGCGCGGCGATTATAGGGCGGTTGGGCGCAATAAAAGCGGTTGGGCGGCCGGCATTGAGCGGTCATTGCGCCGGCGCCATGTCCGGCGATGCTGGAAGCCCAGCCGACGTCGCCCTTCTTGACCGGATGCGGCATTTCCCGGTAGTGTGCGGTTTCCGGGTCGCGAGGCCCGGCGTTGTATAGCAGGAAGGGCCGATGGTGCTCCCTCCGCGACGCCACAAGCGTCAACGAGTCCCCCTGGAGCCGGCCTTGATGCCCCATTCGCGGCTTTCTACCCGATCGAGCCTTGGCGGGCGCGCGCTCCTAAGCGGGTGCGACCGGCACTATTGCTTGAACCGTTTGCCACGACCGGCGACGGAACACTGCACGAGGCGACAACCTATGGAATTGACCGGTGCGGAGATCCTGATCCGCTGTCTTCAGGAAGAATCGGTCGAGTACGTCTTCGGGTACCCCGGCGGCGCGGTACTCAACATCTACGACGAGCTCCTGAAGCAGACGCGCGTCAAGCACGTGCTCGTTCGCCATGAGCAGGGCGCGGTCCACGCGGCGGACGGCTATTCCCGCTCGTCGCGCAAGATCGGCGTGGCGCTCGTGACGTCGGGGCCCGGCGTAACGAACGCCGTCACCGGCATCGCGACCGCGTACATGGATTCGATCCCGCTGGTGATCATCACCGGGCAGGTGCCGACGGCGGCGATCGGCCAGGACGCGTTCCAGGAATGCGATACCGTGGGCATCACGCGTCCGTGCGTCAAGCACAACTTCCTCGTGAAGAACGTCGCCGATGTCGCGGTCACGATGAAGAAAGCGTTCTACCTGGCCACGACCGGCCGGCCGGGGCCGGTGCTCGTCGACATTCCGAAGGACGTTTCGCAATTGAGGACCGAGTTCAGCTATCCGAAGTCGGTGTCGCTGCGCTCGTACAACCCGGTAACGAAAGGCCACGCGGGCCAGATCAGGAAGGCCGTGCAGCTTCTGCTCGAGGCCAGGCGGCCAATGGTGTATGCCGGCGGGGGCGTCATCCTGAACGACGCCTCGGACGCGCTCACGCGCCTCGTGCGGCTCACCGGGTTTCCGTGCACGAACACGCTGATGGGCCTCGGCGGCTTTCCCGGGACCGATCCGCAGTTCACCGGCATGCTCGGCATGCATGGCACGTACGAATCGAACATGGCGATGCAGCATTGCGATGTGCTGCTCGCGGTGGGCGCGCGCTTCGACGACCGCGTCATCGGCAATCCGGCGCATTTCTATCGCGCCGATCGCAGGATCATCCACATCGACATCGATCCGTCGTCGATTTCCAAGCGCGTGAAGGTCGACGTGCCGATCGTCGGGTACGTCGGC
>DATNAR010000238.1:0-6959 GCA_035607385.1 Casimicrobiaceae bacterium | reverse complement strand
AGCGGCTCGTCCATCAGCACCACCGGCGGGTTGTATACCAGCGCGCGCGCGATCGCGACGCGCTGCTGCTGTCCGCCGGAGAGCTGATGCGGCAGCCGCACGGCAAGCGCGCTCAAGCCGAGATTGGCCAGCGCCTGGTTGACGCGGGCGTCGATCTCGCTCGCCGGTATGCCGCGCAGGCGCAGACCGTAGGCGACATTGTCGAAGACGCTGCGATGCGGCCAGAGCGCGTACGACTGGAAGACCAGGCCCAGGCTGCGCTTTTCCACCGGCATTTCGATGCCGGCGGCGCCGTCGTAGAGGACGGTGTCGCCGATCGCGATCCGGCCTCGGCTCGGCTGCTCGAGACCCGCGACCGAGCGTAGCAAGGTCGTCTTGCCGCTGCCCGACGCCCCCAGCAGCGCGACCACTTCGCCCGGGTTCAGCGTCATCGACACGCCCTGCAGAATCTTGTTGTCGCCGTACTGCAAATGCAGGTCCTCGACGACGAGCTTGCTGGCCGGCTTATTCATGGAGACGGACTCCGAAGCGCAGCGCCGCCGCGAGACCGGCGGCGACCAGCGCGATGTTGATCAGCGACAGCGCGGCGACCTGGTCGATCGCGCCGGCACCCCACAGCGAAACGAGCATCGAGCCGATGACTTCGGTTCCCTGCCCGAGCAGATAGACGCCGGTCGAGTATTCGCGCTCGAAGATCATGAACACCAACAGCCAGCTGGCCAGCAATCCGAAGCGGATCAGCGGTAAGGTCACTTCGCGCATCACCTGCGCGCGCGATGCGCCGGCGGTGCTCGCCGCCTCCTCGAGCTCCGGCCCGATCTGCAGCAGCGCGCTGGAAATCAGTCGCAGCCCGTAGGCGAGCCACACGACGGTGTAGGCGAGCCACACCGAAAAGACGGTGTTGCGCAGCTCCTTCAAGCCAGGCACGAACAGGAAGATCCACAGGAAGGCCAATCCGGCGAGCAATCCGGGCACTGCGCGCGGGATCAGCACCAGGTAGTCGAGCACGCGCGCCACGCCGCCGTGCTGGCGATGACCGGCCAGCCCGATCGCCGTATAGCAGGCGACCGCGAGTCCGCCGCCTATCGTGCCGATCAGGAAGGTATTGACGATTGCGCGCACCTGATCGCTCTGGTCGAACACCTGCTGGAAATTGGCGAGTGTCAGCACGTCGCCGAGCTTGATGCCTTCGCCCCATTGCTCGACGAACGCGCGCAAGGCGATGCCCGAGATCGGGACGACGATCGTGAATATCAGCCAGAGCGCGACGATGGCCAGCGCCAGCCATTTCCACGCGCCCAGCGGCAGGAGCTTCTGCCGCGTCGCCTTGCCCTTGACCGAGACATACTTGCCGGCGGTCTGCAGCAGCCATCGCTGCAGCAGCACCAGCGGAAAGGTGATCGCGACGATGCACACCGCCACCGCCGCCATCAGGTGATACGAGGGCGTGCCGAGCTTGTTGGTGAGCTTGTACAGGTACGTCGACAGCACCAGATGGCCTTCCGGGTCACCGAGCACCAGCGGCAACCCGAACAGCTCGAAGCCGAGAAAAAAGACCAGGACGCCGGCGTAGAGTAGCGCGGGCATCGTCATCGGCAGGCTGACGTTGAGCGCGACTTGCAGCGGATTGGCGCCGACGACCCGCGCCGCCTCCTCGACGTCCGAGCCCAGGCTCTTCAGCGCCGCCGACGAGTACAGATAGACGTGCGGCACGTGCGTCAGCCCGGCGATGACCGCGATGCTGGTCAGCGAATACACGTTCCACGGCACGTCGCCGACGATCTGTTTCGCCCACAGCGAATAGAAGCCGACCGGCCCCATCGAGACGACGTAGCCGAACGCCAGCACCATCGGCGAGACGAACACCGGGATCAGCACCAGCACTTCGATGAGCCGCTGCGCCGGAAGATCGGTGCGGGTCAGCAGGAACGCCAGCGCCGCGCCCATCGGCAGCGCGATCAATACCATGCCTGCGGCGATCACGACCGAGTTGAACAGCGACGTCCAGAAATCGGGGTCGGCGAATATGAACGCGTAAGCATCGACCCCGAGGTGCCGCTCCGGGTTGAAGAACGGCGCGTTGAGGAAGCTTTGCCAGAAGATCAGCGCCAGCGGCGTAAGCACCACCAGCGCGGTGACCGCGACGACCGACGTGCGCGGCAAGCTGAAGCTGCGGGCGATCATCGCTGATGGATCTTGGTTGCCATCCCGGGTCCCGCCCGCCCCTTCGAGTGCCGACGTCGCCGCCGACCGATTTCAGCAGCGCACGCCGATCGACGCTACGCCATCGGTCTCATTTGCGCGCCAGCGCCGTCTGCCATTGCTTGAGAAACGCCAGCCGTTTGGTCTGGTCGAGCCCTTGCAGCAGATCGTCGCTGACCGCGATCGGCTTGACCGCGCTGCCGAGGTCCTTCGAGAAGCCGACGCCGGAGTCCTTGCCGGTCATGTCGGTGCGCACCGAGTAGAGCTCGGCCTGTTCGGCGGCGATCGTCTGTCCGCGCTTGGACAGCACATAGTCGAGCCACAGGCGGGCGGCGTTCGGGTTTTTGGCGTTCTTCGACACGAAGATCAACCGCGACAGCACAAGGTTGTAATCGGTCGTGAATGCGACGCCGAGCGACGGGTCTTTTTTCGCCCGCGTGAGCGCGTACGACCCGAGCACGTTGTACCCCAGCAGATTCTCGCCGGAGGAAACGCGCTCCAGCATCGTGCCGGTCGACGACTGCACTTTGAGGCTGCGCGCGCCCAGCGCCTTGACCAGATCCCAGAACTGCGGATCGAGCCTGGCGTCCTGGTTGGCGAGCATGAAGCCGACACCCGATTTTTCCGGGTCGTAGGCGGTGACCTTGTTCTGGTACTTGTCGCCCTTGGTGTTGAGCAGCTTGACGAGGTCGGCGTGCGTCTTGGGCACGTCCTCGGGAGGCACGAGGCGCTTGTTGTAGACGATCGCGATCGGCTCGAACGTCGTCGCGTAGATCGTGTCCTTCCAGTGCGCCCAGGCCGGAAGCGCCGCGGCTTCCGGCGATTTGTAGACCGCTGCCAGGCCGTCGGCGGCCAGCTTCATCTGCAGGTCCATCGACGAGCTCCAGACCGCATCGGCCGAAGCCGCCTTGGCGGCGCTTTCGCTGATGTAGCGGTTATAGACCTCGGTCGAATTCAAGTCGGTGTATTCGACCTTGACGCCGGGAAACGCCGCCTCGAAGTCCTTGATCAGCGGCGTGACCAGCTTGGCGTCGGTGGTCGAGTAGACGACGACCTTGCCTTCCTTTTTCGCGCCGTCGACGATCGCCTTGTAATCGGCCGGATAGCCGGCGGGCACCTGCGCCTGCGCGCCTGCTGCGAGCGCCATCGCGCCAAAGACAAGCGACAAAATCCCGGTCAAGCGCATTGCGAACTCCTTCTGGTATGGGTCAGGGCATGCCGCCACATCGTCGGCGAGCGGCTCTGGCGGCCAGTTTACACCTTCCGGTCCGACGGTATCCGGCCCGGGCGGCGGCGTCGCAGCGCGCTCGGCCTCCATCGGGGCGCGGTCGAAGATCCATTGTTTCAGACGCCGCGATGCAAGCGCGATAGCGCCGACTTCAGCGCTTCGATCTCGTCACGAAGCTCGCCGACGCTTTGCTTGAGCGCGGCGATTTCGCTTTGCAGCGCGTCGCTGCGCCCAGGAGCCTCGGTGGCGCCGGCGTCGACCGGAACTTCGACCGGAGGTCCCGACAACAGATGCATCCAGCGGTTTTCCCGTGCACCGGGGAGCCTGGGCAGCATGGCCACCAGCGCTCCGGCGCTGCGCTGCTGGAGCTCGTGCAGAAATCCCTCGACCGCCGAGCCGTCCGCGAACCGGTGCAGGCGATCGCAGTTGATGCGAAGCTCGCCGACGGTCTGCGGTCCGCGCAGCATCATCGCCGCGAGCAACGCCACCGCCTGCGACGGCAGACCCAGCGCGCGCTCGATGTTGTGCGCGTAGCGCATCACCCGGCCGCCGCTCGATTCGACAACCAGCGATTCGCCGCGCAGCCGGTCGATGCCGGCCTGAACCTCGCTCTCGCTCGCGTGCAGCACCGGGTCGCGGCTGGTTTTCTGGTTGCATCCGGCGGTCAGCGCGTTGAGGCTCAGCGGATAGATGTCCGGTACCGTGTGCTGCTTTTCGACCAGCACGCCGAGAATGCGCGCCTCGAGCAGCGACAAGGCGGGTGGATTCATCGCAAGCTCAGAAACATGTCGCCCCGGCGCAGGCCGGGGCCCAATCTTGGATCCCCGCCTTCGCGGGGATGACGCAGCCGTTTCCAATCGCGGCGACGCTGCGCGTCTTGCTCTTGGACGGCTGTGTCACTTGCGACCGTATTTGCCGGTGAATGTCGCCTTGCCGATCTGATTGGCGTTGATCATGAAAGCCGGCGAGCGCCCCGCTCGACCCTTGTACACCTGCGCTTCGCCTATCGTCGCACCCGGCTTGATTTCGGCGCTCGACAAGGTGAACGACCCGGCGGCAAACGCGACAGCGGGCAGCAGCGCAGCGACCCACAGCAAACGGCGAAGCATCATCCCTCCTTCGGGCGGTCGACGGGAAGAAAACGTAAGTCTAAACCGGCCTTTGTCCGGTGCGGAATGCGCGGCATCGCTGCCAAAGGCGCCCGCCCGGCGGTCGTTGCGCTATGATGCCCGGTTGAACGAGCCTCGCTCGCCGGCATTTCCTGAGATCCTCATGGCCAACGCTCCCGAAGTCACCAACATGGCGCTCTTCTGCGATTTCGAGAATGTCGCGCTCGGCGTCCAGGACGCCAAGTACGAACGTTTCGACATCGGCAAGGTGCTCGAACGCCTGCTGCTCAAGGGCAGCATCGTCGTCAAGAAGGCCTACTGCGACTGGGATCGCTACAAGGCGTTCAAGGCGCCGATGCACGAAGCTTCGTTCGAGCTGATCGAAATTCCTCATGTCCGCCAGTCGGGCAAGAATTCGGCCGACATCCGCATGGTCGTCGACGCACTCGATCTTTGCTATACCAAGTCGCACGTCGAGACCTTCGTGATCATCAGCGGGGACTCCGATTTCTCGCCGCTGGTGTCCAAGCTGCGCGAGAACAACAAGGTGGTGATCGGCGTCGGCGTCAAGAATTCGACCTCGGACCTGCTGATCGCGAATTGCGACGAGTTCATCTTTTACGACGACCTTGTGCGCGAGCAGAAAAAGGCGGAGTCGCGCAAGGCCGGCGCCAGGAAAGCGGCAGGGGCGGCCGGCGCAAGGAAAAAGAGCGAAGCGCTTCCCGCGCACGTCGACGGCAGGGACGCTTCCCAGGCCCAGGCGCGGCCGGACGGGAAACAAGGCGACGCCGCCCGCCAGCAGGAGGCGATCGACATCATCGTGAGCACCATCGAGGCGCTGGCCTCCGAGCGCGGCGGTGACGACAAGATCTGGGGGTCGATGGTCAAACAGGCGGTCAAGCGCGTGCGTCCCGGCTTCAACGAATCGTATTACGGCTTCCGCTCGTTCAACGGCATGCTGGAAGCCGCCGAGCAGGCGGGAAGCCTTCGACTCGAGCGCGACGAAAAATCCGGCGGCTATATCGTCCACCTGGCGGCACAGGAAGAGTGATGCCGATCCGCTGCCCGCGTCTCGCGCTGGCGTGCGTCATCGGCCTGGCGGTGGTCCGCGCAGCGGCGGCAGCCGAAGCGGAGCTTGCCGTCACCATCGCCGGACGCACGACGACCTACGCGCCGGCCAGCCTGCTGGGCATGCCGGCAGCGGCCAGCATCACCGTACCGAACGACGTCGCCTACAAGCGCGATATGAGCTTTCGCGCGGTGCCTGCGGCACGCCTGCTCGCCGGCGCCGGGCCCGATGACACGCTGCGCTTCGTCGCAAGCGATGGCTTCGTCGCGACTATTCCCGCGGCACTGCTGCTCTCACACGGCGGCGCGGTCCCCTATATCGCGGTCGAACCCCCCGGTGCGCCGTGGCCGGCGCTCAAGCCGGAGGGCGGGCCGAGCGCGGGGCCGTTCTACCTGGTCTGGCTGAACCCGCAACAGTCCCGCATCACGCCCGAGCAGTGGCCGTACCAGATCGCCCGCATCGAGGACGTTCTGCCACTGGTCAAGCGCTATCCGATGCTTGCCCCGGCGGCGTCTGCGCACGAAACGGTGCGGCGCGGATACGCCGTGTTCGAAAAAAACTGCTCGGTCTGCCATACGCTGAACCTCGGGGGCGATGCAACGATCGGCCCTGACCTCAACGTGCCGTACAACCCGACCGAGTACATGCGCGTCGATGCGCTGCGCCGGCTCATTCGCGATCCGCAAACGCTGCGCCGCTGGCCGGCCGCGAAGATGCCCGCCTTTGAGCCGAAATTGCTCAGCGACCGTGATCTGACCGATTTGCTGGCCTACCTGCGGCACATGGCCGACCGCAAGATCGCGGTGCCCGCCGGCAAATAGCGCCCGCGAGTCGTCGCGGCGGCGCAAGCTGCGGCGGGTGCGGCAAGATCTCTCCTGATCTTCATGCTTTACCGCCTTGCCGCCGATGCCGTCCTGGCAGCGCATCTGGCATTCGTGCTGTTCGTGGTCTGCGGCGGCCTGCTGGTATTGCGCACGCCGCGTTTGGCGTGGCTGCATCTTCCCGCGGTGGCGTGGGGCGCCTTCGTCGAGCTCAGCGGATCGATCTGCCCGCTGACGCCGCTGGAAGTCACGCTGCGTCGCGGCGCCGGCGAGGCAGGATACGGCGGCGACTTCATCGAGCACTACCTGGTCTCACTGATCTATCCGGCCGGGTTGACGCGCGAGCTGCAGATGGCGCTCGGCGCCGCGGCGCTGCTGCTCAACCTGATCGTCTATTTCATTTTATGGCGACGCCGGTCGATCCGGCGCTGACCAGGCGACGTCGAGCTTTTCCATCAGCCGGCGAGCATTCGCCGGGGCTTCGACCTTGTCGGTATTGTCGAAATAGCAGAAGACCTCGCGCCGGCCGC
>DATNAR010000230.1:0-13176 GCA_035607385.1 Casimicrobiaceae bacterium | reverse complement strand
GATCAACAGCGGGACCGAGCTTCCGGCCGTGCTCGCCGCGACGTTTCCCTGGTGCGCGCCGTGGGAAGCCGAGCTCAATCGACTGTTCGCCGCGTACGTCGCCGAGAAGGGCGCGCAGAACGCGCTGGATTACGACGATCTGCTGCTCTATTGGTCGCAGATGGTCGCGGTGCCGGCGCTGAGCCGCGAGATCGGCGCACGTTTCGATCACGTCCTGGTCGACGAATATCAGGATACCAACCGCCTTCAGGCGGCTATCCTCCTCGGCCTCAAACCCGACGGCGCCGGGCTCGCCGTCGTCGGCGACGACGCGCAGTCGATCTACTCGTTTCGTGCAGCCACCGTGCGCAACATTCTCGATTTTCCGCGCGCGTTCGAGCCCCCGGCGCGCATCGTCACGCTCGACCGCAACTACCGGTCGACGCAGCCGATCCTCGATGCGTCGAACGCGGTCATCGCGCTGGCCAGCGAGCGTTACAGCAAGAACCTGTGGACCGAGCGCATGGCGGCGCAGAAGCCGCAACTGATCAGCGTTCGCGACGAAGCCGACCAGGCGCGTTGCGTCGCCGAGCGCGTGCTCGCGCAACGCGAGTGCGGGATGATGCTCAAATCGCAGGCAGTGCTGTTCCGCAGCTCCAGCCACAGTGCGCAGCTCGAGCTCGAGCTGGCGCGCCGCGGCATCCCGTTCGTCAAGTTCGGCGGACTCAAGTTTCTCGACGCAGCGCACGTCAAGGATGTCCTGTGCGTGCTGCGCTGGGCGGACAATCCGCGCAGCCGGATGTCCGGCTTTCGCATCGCGCGGCTGCTGCCCGGAGTGGGGCCGGCGATCGCGGCGAAGCTGCTCGATGCGATGGAAGGCGCGCCTGATCCCGTCGCCGCCATGGGCGAGTTCCGGATGCCCACACCTGCCGCCGCCGATTTCGACGTCCTGCGCGATGTGTTCGGTGCGCTCCGTTCGCACAAGGCAGGCTGGCCCGCGGACATCGACCTGGTCACGCGCTGGTACGAACCGCACCTGCGCCGGATCTATGACGATGCACACGTGCGGGTATCGGACCTGATACAGCTCGCCAGGATCGCGTCGACCTACGCCTCGCGCGAGCGCTTCCTGACCGAGATCACGCTCGACCCGCCGGCCGCGACCAGCGACGAGGCCGGCGCGCCCGGCCTGGACGATGACTACCTGATCCTGTCGACGATCCATTCGGCCAAGGGCCAGGAATGGCGCAGCGTCCATGTCCTCAACGTCGTCGATGGATGCATTCCGTCGGACCTGAGCACTGGATCGGCCGAAGAGATCGAGGAAGAGCGCCGGCTGCTTTACGTTGCGATGACCCGGGCCAGGGACGAGTTGCACTTGATGGTGCCGCAACGCTTTTACGTGCATCAGCAGACGGCATACGGCGATCGTCACGTCTATGCATCCCGCAGCCGCTTTATCCCGAACGCGCTGGCACCGCTTTTTGAATCGTGTTCATGGCCGGCGCCCGAAGCCGAAGCTCCGGACGTCGTCACGGGTGCGGCGCCGGTCCCGGTGGCGGATATTGCGGCGCGCGTCCGGGCGCGCTGGCAGCAACCGGGCTGAGGACGAGTGGTATCACGGACCCTGCTGGCTGCGACGGAACAATTGTCCTGCTGCGTATAATGTATATTATGTCAAATCACTGATTCGGCGATCAAACCGGTCAGGCGACGCCCGGGAATGGCCCTTCCGGCGGGCCGCCCCACCGTGGGTTCGGGCGATCGATCAGGTCCTGCCGTCAGGACCCTCACGCGCCGCGGCAGCGCGCGCTCCCCATTTCCAGTCGCGGATTTCCGGCATGTCTTCGCCGTACTGGCGGATGTAGCGCTTGTGATCGATCAATTTGTCGCGAACGAGCTGGCCGAGATACGCGGCGCGGGCGCCAAGCGCCGGCACGCGCGTGATGACGTCGTTGACCAGATGAAAGCGATCGATGTCGTTGAGCACGGTCATGTCGAACGGCGTCGTCGTCGTTCCCTCTTCCTTGTAGCCTCGGACGTGCAGGCCGTCGTGGTTGGTCCGGCGATAGGTCAGCCGGTGGATCAGCCAGGGATAGCCGTGGTAGGCGAAGATGATTGGCTTGTCGGTCGTGAAAAGCGCGTCGAACGCGCTGTCCTCGAGGCCGTGTGGATGCTCGCTGCGCGGCTGCAGCGACATCAGGTTGACGACGTTGACGACGCGGATCTTGAGCTCGGGCAGATGCTCGCGGAGGATGTCGACGGCGGCCAGCGTCTCCAGCGTCGGCACGACCCCCGCGCATGCCATGACGACGTCTGGCTCACTGCCCTCGTCGTTGCTCGCCCACGGCCAGATGCCCAGTCCCGCCGTGCAATGCCTGACCGCCGCATCGATATCCAGCCATTGCGGCTGCGGCTGCTTGCCGGCGACGATCACATTGACGTAATCGCGGCTGCGCAGGCAATGATCGACCGTGGCGAGCAGCGTGTTGGCGTCCGGCGGAAGGTAGATGCGGATGACCTCGGCCTTCTTGTTGGCGACGTGGTCGATGAAGCCGGGGTCCTGATGGCTGAAACCGTTGTGATCCTGCCGCCAGACGTGCGAGGTCAACAGATAAGTCAGTGAGGCGATCGGCTGCCGCCAGGGAATCCCGCGCGAGACCTTCAGCCATTTGGCGTGCTGGTTGAACATCGAATCGACGATGTGGACGAAGGCTTCGTAGCAGGAGAAAAAGCCGTGGCGCCCGGTCAGCAGGTAGCCTTCGAGCCAGCCCTGGCACAAATGCTCGCTTAAGACTTCCATCACCCGCCCGTCCGGCCCGAGCTTGGTGTCGCTGGGCAGAATCTCGCCGATGAACATCCGGTCGGTGACGTCGAACGGGGCGATCAGCCGATTGGACGTCGTCTCGTCCGGGCCGAACATGCGGAAGTTGCGCGCCTCCGCATTGAGCGTCAGCACGTCGCGCAGCAACAGTCCGGTGATACGCGTCGACTCGGCCGCCGTCCCGCCCGGATCGGTCACGGCGACCGCGTAGTCGCGGAAGTCCGGCAGCTTGAGGTCGCGCAGCAGCAGCCCGCCATTGGCGTGCGGATTGGCGCCCATGCGGCGCTCGCCCGTCGGCGCCAGTTCGGCGAGCTCGGGGACGAGCCCGCCCGCCTCGTCGAACAGCTCTTCGGCGCGATAACTGCGCATCCACTGTTCGAGTGCCGCCAGATGCTCGGGATTCTCTGCGAGGTTCGCCAGCGGGACTTGATGCGAGCGCCACGATCCTTCGGTCATCAATCCGTCGACGGTCTTCGGACCGGTCCATCCTTTCGGCGTGCGCAGCACGATCAGCGGCCACGCGGGCCGCTCGACGGATCCCTTGTTTCGCGCATGCGACTGAATCCGGCGAATGTCGGCGACAACCCGGTCGAGCGTGCCGGCCATCGCCTGGTGTACGAGCTTGGGATCGCTTCCCTCGGCGAAATACGGCGTATAGCCATAACCGCGAAAGAGCGCTTCCAGTTCCTTGCGAGGGATCCGGGCAAGAACCGTGGGGCTGGCGATCTTGTAGCCGTTCAAATGCAATATCGGCAGCACCGCACCGTCGCGCGCCGGATTGAGGAATTTGTTCGAGTGCCAGCTGGTGGCGAGCGGCCCCGTCTCCGCTTCTCCGTCCCCGACGACGCATGCGACGATCAACCCGGGGTTGTCGAACGCCGCGCCATACGCGTGCATCAGTGAATAGCCAAGCTCGCCGCCCTCGTTGATCGATCCGGGTGTTTCGGCGGCGACATGGCTGGGAATGCCTCCGGGGAATGAGAACTGCTTGAACAGCCGCCGGATGCCCTCCTCGTCGCGCGTTATGCCGGGATAGAACTCGCTGTACGTTCCCTCCAGGTAGGTGTTCGCCACGACGCCCGGACCGCCGTGCCCCGGGCCGGTGACAAAGATCATGTTCAGGTCGTACTGCTTGATGATCCGGTTCAGATGGACGTAGACGAAATTGAGCCCGGGTGTGGTGCCCCAGTGCCCCAACAGGCGCGGCTTTACGTGCGAAATTACTAGAGGTTTCCTCAGCAAGGCATTGTCGAGCAGGTAAATCTGTCCGACCGACAAATAGTTGGCGGCCCGCCAATAGGCATCGATACGCCTTAAGAGATCTGCGGAAAGGGGCTCGCGCATCGCCTTGCCTCGATAAGATCAGTCGCCCCGCCGGCCAACGCAGTAGCGCGCCAGGGCGTCCAGCACGCCCCCATCCTCGCCGGCTGGTGCGGCAACGCTGATCGTGATCCCGGCGAAGCGGCCTTGAACCCCGGCGATCAAGCCCGGCAGATCGCGGCGCACATGCCCGCCCTGGCCGAGGAAAACCGGCACGACCCGGACCGACTCGACGCCCAGCGCCACCAGTTCGTCGATCGCGCCTTCGAGGTTCGGATGCATCAGCTCGAGATAGCACAGGCGGACTTCCGCGTCGGGCGCCAGCGCCCTGACCCGCTGCTGCAGGCGTTCGAATGGCTCGGCCCAGCGCGGGTCCCGTGCTCCGTGCGCGAAAAGAACCAAGCCACGCTTTTTCATCTCGTATCCCGCGTTATGCGATTCGGCTATCAACTAATCGCCACTCATTCCTTGTACGCATAACACCGCCCCACTACGCTGGCGGCTGGACCACCCTCATCCGCCCCATGTATCGATACGACCACCACGATCAGCGCCTAGTCGACGAGCGGGTCGCCCAGTTTCGCGACCAGACGCGGCGCTTTCTCGCCGGGGAGCTGACCGAGGACGAATTCCGGCCGCTGCGGCTTCGGAACGGCCTGTACATCCAGAAATACGCGCCGATGCTGCGTATTTCGATTCCTTATGGACTGCTTTCATCGACCCAGATGCGCAAGCTCGCACACATCGGTCGAAAGTATGACAGAGGCTACGGACATTTCACCACGCGGCAGAACATCCAGTTCAACTGGCCGCGGCTCGAGGACGTTCCGGACATTCTGGGCGAGCTGGCCACCGTGCAGATGCACGCGATCCAGACGAGCGGCAACTGCGTGCGCAACATCACCGCCGATCATTTCGCCGGCATCGCGGCCGACGAAATCATCGATCCGATGCCGTACAGCGAGCTGTTCCGGCAATGGTCGACGTTCCATCCCGAGTTTGCCTACCTGCCGCGCAAATTCAAGATCGCGGTCTCGGGCTCGGCGACCGATCGCGCGGCGACGCTGGTGCACGATATCGGTGTCCAAGCGGTGCGCAACGAGGCGGGCAACATCGGATTCCGCGTACTCGTCGGCGGCGGACTCGGCCGCACCCCGGTGATCGGCCACGTCATTCGCGAATTTCTGCCGCGGGAAGAGATACTCAATTACCTGGACTCGATTCTTCGGGTCTACAACCGCTTCGGGCGGCGCGACAACATCTACAAGGCGCGCATCAAGATCCTGGTCAAGGAGATGACGCTCGAGGTGTTCACCCGCCACGTCGAATCGGAGTGGCAACGTCTGCAAGGCGGCCCCGCGACGGTGCCCGACGAGGAAATCGAGCGCATCGCCGCCTTTTTCGCGCCGCCGCCGTACGAACGTTTACCGGGCGACGACACGGGCTTCCGCGCCGCCGTCGCCGACAACCGCGCGTTCGCCAACTGGGTCAAGCGCAACGTCTTCCCGCACAAGGTCCCGGGCTACGCCGCGGTCACCCTGTCGCTGAAGAAGACCGGCGTGCCCCCGGGCGATGCGACCTCGGACCAGATGGACATGGTCGCCGACCTGGCCGACGCTTACAGCTTCGGCGAAATCCGGGTTTCGCATGAGCAAAACCTGATCTTCGCCCACGTCAAGCAGGCCGCGCTGTTCGCGCTTTGGGGCGAGCTCAAGGCGCTCGGGTTCGCGACGCCGAACATCGGCTTGCTCACCGATATCATCTGCTGCCCTGGCGGCGACTTCTGCTCGTTGGCCAACGCGAAGTCGATACCGATCGCCGAAGCGATCCAGCGCCGGTTCGACGATCTCGATTACCTGCACGACATCGGCGAAATCAACCTCAACATTTCCGGCTGCATGAACGCCTGCGGTCACCACCACGTCGGCAACATCGGCGTGCTCGGTGTCGATAAGGGCGGCGACGAGTGGTATCAGGTGTCGATCGGCGGCGACCAGGGCGAGCGCGCGTCTTTGGGCAAGGTGATCGGTCCGTCGTTCGCCGCGCGCGAGATGCCCGACGTCGTCGCCAAGCTGCTCGATACCTACATCGAACGGCGCCACGACGACGAGCGGTTCATCGACACCGTGCGGCGTATCGGCCTCGAGCCGTTCAAGGAGCGCGTCTATGCCTCTGCTCACTAAGGACCGGACCTTGATCGACGACCGCTGGGCGCTGCTGCCCGAAACGGCGGCGCTCGCCGATGTTCCGGCGTCGACGCCCGCCATCGTTCCGCTCGCTCTCTGGTCGGCGCAGCACGATGCGCTCTCGATCAGGAAGGATATCGGCGTCTGGCTGAAGCCCGACGACGACCCGGATGCGCTGGCCGGCGACGTCGCGCGCCTGCCGCTGATCGCCGTCGACTTCCCGAAGTTCGGCGACGGTCGTGGCTATTCGACCGCGCGCCTGCTGCGCGAAAAATACGGCTACACCGCCGAATTGCGCGCGATCGGCGACATCCTGCGCGACCAGCTGTATTACCTGCGGCAGTGCGGTTTCGACACCTTCGCGCTGCGGCCCGGCCGCAGCGTCGCCGAAGCGATGGCCGCGTTCGACGATTTCAGCGATAGCTACCAGGCGACCGTCGCGCGGCCGGTGCCGCTTTTCCGGCGCCGCCTGCAGCCCGCCGCGTCGGCATCGGGCGACGGTTCGACCCGATGACCATCGACGCGCGCATCGCCGCCATGGCCGCGCTGCCTTCCCAATGAGTACGCGCGGCAGCGGCATCGTCTATCTGGTCGGTGCGGGTCCGGGGGCACCGGACTTGCTGACGCTGCGCGCCGCCAAGCTGCTCGAACAGGCCGACATCGTGTTTTACGACGCCCTCGTGCATCCCGACACGATCGCGCTCGCGGCGAACGCGCGCAAGATCGCCGTCGGCAAACGCTGCGGCAAACACTCGACGGCGCAGCAATTCATCAACAAACGCCTCGTCGATGCGGCGTCCCGGCACGCGGTCGTCATTCGCCTCAAGGGCGGCGATCCGATGCTGTTCGGGCGCGCACAGGAGGAAATCGCCGCGCTCGAGGCGGCGGGCGTGCGCTACGAAGTCGTGCCGGGCATTACGGCGGCGCTGGCGGCGAGTGCCCAGATCGGCATTTCGCTGACACAGCGCGGCCTCGTGCGCACGATCAGTCTGGTCACGCCGCGCGTCGGTGAAGGTGAAGCCGCCAACGAATGGGCGCGAAGCATCGCCGCCGCCGACGCCGGGGCGATTTACATGGGCGTGGGCCAGGCGGACGCCATCGCGGCGGCGCTGATCGCCGCGGGGAAGTCCCCGGCGACACCGGTGGTGGTGGTCGAGAACGCGTCGCTGCCGAATGCACGCGCGATCTATTCGACGATCGCGACATTGCCGCGGATCGGCGATGCCGGCTTGACCGGCCCCGCCGTCATCCTGATCGGCGCGCAATTTCGCGCGCATCAGGCGGCGGCAAAGGCCTCCGCCGGCGGCGACGGTGTCGATCGGGCGATCGACGATCGCCGGCGCGCCCGTTCCGGCCGATAGGACGAGCCCGCCCGCTGTCGCGGCGATGGTCGAAGTCGCGTGGTTCGCTTCGTCCGCGCTCCGGCCGATGACGGGCCTTTGTCAGGAACGGGAGACTGCCGCGCTTGGCGGCAGCGGCGTCTAAAGATCGGGTCAAGCGGCGGGCTTGCACTGCGCGCTACAATGGTCGCCGCGCCCGGATTCGGGCACCGCGCCCGATGCCGTTACCTCTTTTCCACCTGTCGCCCGCCGAGCAGCAGGCATGGCTGCGCGAGCGGTTCGAGCGACCGGCGCCGGGGTCGGCGACCAATCTTTCCGACGGATTCCGTTTGCCGGGCCGCGAAGGCGCGACCACCCCCGCGGCGGTTCTGGTGCCGCTGATCAATCGCCCGGAAGGCCTGACGGTGCTGTTCACCGAGCGCAGCGCCGATCTCCCCGACCATGCGGGACAGATCAGCTTCCCCGGCGGCCGCATCGAGCCGGAAGATACCGACGCCGTCGCCGCCGCGCTGCGCGAAGCCGAGGAAGAGATCGCGTTGCCGCGCCACCGCGTGCTCCCGCTGGGGCGCCTTGCCGACTACGAGACGGTGACCGGATATCGCGTGACGCCTGTCGTGGGCTGGATCGAGCCGCCGATCGTGCTTACCCCGGATCCGGTCGAGGTGGCTTCGGTCTTCGAGGTGCCGCTCGCCTTTCTGCTCGAGCCCGGCAATCAGCAACGTCATTTCCGCATGCTCGGCGCGCTGCGGCGCGATTACCACGCGATTCCGTACGGCGAACGCTATATCTGGGGCGCAACCGCCGCGATGCTGCTGATACTCGACCGGACGCTGCGCGCGGAGTAGCGAGCCTGATCCCATTCGGCGACGCGCGCACCGGCACCGGGATCATCCTCTCCGGAGGCGGCGCGCGCGCCGCGTACCAGGTCGGCGCGCTGCGCGCCGTTGCACGAATCCTGCGCCCGACGGCAGCCGGTCCTTTCGGAGTCATCTGCGGAACCTCGGCCGGGGCGATCAATGCCGCGGCGCTGGCGGTGTACGCGGACAAATTCCGCGACGGCGTCGCGCGCCTGGTGCGGCTGTGGCGCAACATCGACGTCGGCGATGTGTACAAGGCCGACCTGTCGACGCTATCGGCGCACGGCGCGCGCTGGCTGGCGTCCGTTCTGACCGGCCGTGACGGCCAGGCAAACGCGGCATCGATGTTCGACAATCGTCCGCTGCGGAGCCTGCTGCGCCGCGAGCTGGACGCGGAGCGGATCGCCAAGCACATCGCGGCGGGGCGCCTGCGCGCCCTGGCGATCAACGCGACCAGCTATGCGACCGGCCACGCGGTCACCTTCTACCAGGGCGATCCGGCGATCCAGCCGTGGCAGCGGATGCGGCGACGCGGCGAGACGGCAACCATAGGCGTCCAGCATCTGCTTGCGTCGACGGCGATTCCCTTCATTTTTCCCGCGGCCCTCGTCGGCAACGATTATTTTGCCGACGGCTCGGTCCGCCAGATCGCCCCGTTGTCGCCGGCGCTGCATCTGGGCGCGCGCAGACTGCTGGTGATCGCCGTCGGTCAGTTCACCGGTCAGCGGCCCTCACCGGCCCGCGGTGCGGCGCGCCGCTATCCGTCGTTCGCGCAAGTCGCCGGACATGCGTTGTCGAGCATCTTTCTGGACAATATGGGCGCCGACCTCGAGCGCATGTGGCAGATCAACCGGCTGGCCGACCTCGTCTCATCCGAGCGCCTGAGCGAGCACGGCTTGAACGTGGCGCACGTCGATGCGTTGGTACTGGGACCGAGTCGCGACCTGGCCGAGCTTGCGCTGGCCTATGGACAGCATCTGCCGACCGGGGTGCGATATCTGCTGAAAGGCCTCGGCGGCACCAAAGGCACCGGCAGCAACCTCCTTTCCTACCTGCTGTTCGATCGGCACTACTGCCGCGCGCTGATGGCCCTCGGCCACGCCGACGCGATGGCGCGGCGAGACGAGATCGACGCTTTCCTCGGCAGCGACAGTCCGGCTTTCGCACCGGCATTTCCGATTGCGCTGTTTCGCTAGACCGGAGTGTCGATTTGACGCGATTGGCGTTTTCCCCGACGATGCGTTGACGCCGCGCATCGACTCTCGCGCAACGAGCAGCATGCCCCCTCAGCAAGAACGCCACTTCGCCAGTCTCAGTCCGCATGGCTTCCATCGCGTCGTCTATCGGCAATGGGGCGATCCGGACAATCCTCGCGTGGTCGTCTGCGTCCACGGCTTGACGCGCAATGGGCGCGACTTCGACGCGCTGGCGGCGGCCATCGGCGACCGTTTCCGCGTCCTGTGCCCCGACATGCCGGGACGCGGCGACAGCGAATGGCTGGCCGATCCGAACGATTACACGTTTCCCACCTATCTGACGACGCTGACCGCGCTGCTGGCGAACGCGGCGGTCGAGCGCTGCGCATGGGTCGGCACGTCGATGGGAGGATTGCTCGGCATGGTGCTCGCCGCGCAGAAGAATACGCCGATCGCGAGACTCGTCGTCAACGATGTCGGACCGGTAATCGAGTCGCCGGCACTGGCGCGCATCGCCTCCTACGTCGGGGCCGATCCCCAATTCGAGTCGTTCGCCGCGCTCGAAGCCCATATCCGCGCCGTATCCGCGCCGTTCGGCGCGCTCTCCGACGCGCAGTGGCAGACGCTCGCACGGACGACGGCACGGCAACTCGCCGATGGCAGCTGGCGGCTCAAATACGATCCAGGCATCGCCGTGCCGTTTCGCGTCCAGGCGAAGCAATCGGGCGACCTCTGGCCGATATGGGACGCGATTGCGTGTCCGACGCTGATCCTGCGCGGGGCCGAGTCGGATCTGCTCGCGGCGGAGACCGCGGCGGCGATGCGCGCGCGCGGCCCCAAGCCTGCGCTGATCGAATTTGCCGGCATCGGACACGCTCCCATGTTGCTCGACGCCGAGCAGATCGCACCGGTTGCGGCCTTTCTCGACGCGATGTAGAGCCCATGCCGCGATCCCCGGTCGCATCGTCTACAATCGAGCGCTAATCCCTTCCGACGCCACGCTCTTGAGCCTCGCCCTCAGCCTTCCGCCGATCAACGAACGTCCGGCGCACCCGCCCGAAACCAGGCCGGCGCAAGTCCAGACGTGGATCGACGAAACGATGAAGCGGGAATCGATCGAAGCGGCGGGCGTGATCGGCGACGCGCTGGCGGCTACCAACCGGGCCGCGATCTCCGACTCACGCCGGCTGGAGCTCGCCGAGAAGTTCTACGCGGCCGCGATCACGCTCTGGCCGGTACTCGAGCGCAATTTCGCACGCGCCGCGCATCCGCTGACCGGCAGCGCGCTGGAAGCCGCCAAGGTCGCGCTGACCCTGTCCTCCGAGCTCGCCACCGCGTACAAGAGGCTGCTTGCGCACGAAGCCGACAAGCGCATCCTGCTCGGCGGCAACCGGCTGCTGGTCGCGCTGATACATCGCTGCCTGCAGTGCACGACCCGCGTGCTGACGAACAGCTACATGTCGTACGCGCCTGTGCCGGCGCGAACGTGGCACGATGCGCATGCGATCTATGTGCATGCCCGTTCACGCGGCCTGCATCAGACGCCGATCTCCAGCGACAACCCGGAAGCCACGCCGGAACGGATCTATGTGCAGGCCCTGTTGCTGGCGCTGGCCAATCCTTACGGCTTCCTGCCGACGCAGCTCAGCCACGTGATCCAGTATCTGCAGGAGCATTCGCACTGGGCGAAGCTCACCGACCAGGCGCCGGTGCATCGGCTGGCCAAGGCCGTGGCGATCGTCCCTATCGGACACGATTTCCCGCCGTTCTCGTCGAACAAGGGCGGCAATCTCGAGGGCAACAAGCTGTTTCTGCTGACCTTCGACCTTGCTTTCCAACTGCAGGAACAGTTGCGCACGCTGGATACCGGCGGCAAGGCGCCGGCGGGTTTTCCCGCCGATACGGCGGCGGTCGCGCAATACATGACGCTGCTGCGTCGCCTGCTGCGGCAATGGGCGATACCGCCGGCGCGGCAATTCAACCGGTTGCCGTCGCGAGCGCGCGTCGTCATGTGCGCCGGCTTGAACGCGGTCTGGCAATACAGTCCCGGCGCGCATCTGGATATCTTCCATCCGCCGCCCGGCCTGCCGACGATGACCGCGTGCCAGGTGATCAACCACACGCCGGCCGGCTACGCGCTGCGCCAGATCGATTCGGTGCATGCGCCGTTGCGCGTCGGCGACTTGATCGCCTTGCGCGTCGAGGGGCGGACTGCGCTGCAGGCGGCGATGGTCCGCTGGTTCCGCAATACGATGCGCGGGACCGGCCTCGAGTTCGGCTGCGAGCTCCTGACCGACAGCCCGGAGGCGGCGGCCGGCCGCGCCGAAGGCCTGGACGGCGCGCCGCTGCTGCCGATGGTGCTGTTGCCGGACAGCGGCCAGGACGAGTCGCCGCCGATGGCGCTGGTCCCGGCCGGCGTGTTTCAGCTCGAGCAGGCGATAGCGCTGCATCGGGACAAATCGGTCGGCACCGCGGTGCTGACCAAGCTGGTCGATCAAGGCCCGGGCTTCGAGCTATTCGAGTATGTCGCCGTCGCGTGACGGCAGCGCATCCTGGCGGCGCGCGGCCGCCGCGTCGGTTCTCGCGCTCGCTCTGCTTGAGTTGCTCTGGGAGCTGTGGCTCGGCCCGCTGAAGCCCGGAGGATCGTGGCTGGCGCTGAAGGCATTGCCGCTGCTTGCGCTGACACCCGGCGTCGCGCGCGCTCAGCTGCGTGCGCGCCAATGGACGCTGTTGCTGCTCCCCTGGTATGTCGCCGAGGGTGTCGTGCGCGCGTTCAGCGAAACCGGCCGGCAAGCCGTGTGCGCGGGCGCGGCCGCGGCGCTGGCCCTTGCCGCCCTCACCGCGGGACTCGGCTGGTTTCGCGCCCAGCGACGCCCGGCGCGCCCTCCGGCCTGAACCGTCAGCGCGTGCCGTGCTCGCCGTGGGCAGTGAGGCCCCGCGGCAGCGGGAACATCACCGATTCGACCGCACCATCGAGCTCGCGCACTTTGCCCGCGCCGAGCTCGCGCAGCCGCTCGATCACCTGCTGCACCAGGACTTCCGGTGCCGAAGCGCCCGCGGTCACACCGACGTGCCGCTTGCCGTCGATCCACTCGGGCCGCAGCTCCTCGGCGCGATCGATCATGTAGGCCGGAATGCCGCGGTGCGCGGCGACCTCGCGCAAGCGGTTGGAATTCGAGCTGTTCGGGCTGCCGACGACGATCACAACGTCGCATTGCGCAGCCATGAACTTGACCGCGTCCTGCCGGTTTTGCGTCGCGTAGCAGATGTCGTCCTTCCTCGGGCCGATGATCGCGGGGAAGCGCCGCCTGAGCGCCGCAACGATGGCGGCGGCGTCGTCGACCGACAGCGTCGTCTGCGTTACGTAAGCGAGCTGCGAGGCGTCGCGGACGACCAGGCGATCGACGTCCGCAACCGATTCGACCAGCTGGATGCCGCCGTCGGCCTGGCCCATCGTGCCCTCGACTTCGGGAT
>DATNAR010000218.1:0-3099 GCA_035607385.1 Casimicrobiaceae bacterium | reverse complement strand
TGACATGTCACGCCGCAGGGCGCGAGATTTCTGCAGCCGATGCGCGTCGATCTATTGCGTAAACCGGCGCGAGCGCTCTGACCCTGGATTGACGGTTGCGCCGCGCGCAGCGCTGTGGAACACTTGATCGGTGAAGGCAGTGTCGATGCAGCAGGAGAACGTCCGGACACAGGATCAGCCGGCGACCGTAGTTCGCGAGCTGGTCCTGCGGGCGCGCGCCGCGCAGCGCGTGGCTGACGGCTGGTCGCAGGCGGGTACCGATGAGGTGGTCATGGCCGCCGGCTGGGCGATCGTCGAGCCGGCGCGCAACCGGGCACTTGCCGAAATCGCGGTACGCGACACGGGCCTGGGTAACGTGGCGGACAAGATCGCGAAGAACCGGCGCAAGACGATGGGGCTGCTGCGCGATCTGCAGCACGCGCGGTCGGTCGGCGTCATCGCGGAAGATCGCGAGCGCGGCATCATCGAGATCGCCCGTCCGGTCGGCGTCGTGGCCGCCATCACGCCGTCCACCAACCCGGGCGCCACGCCGGCGAACAACATCATCAACGCGCTCAAGGGCCGCAACGCGATCGTGCTGGCGCCCTCCCCCAAGGGTTATTCGACCCTCGCGCTGCTACTCGACTACGTCCATGCCGAGCTCGACCGCGTCGGCGCGCCGCGCGATCTGGTGCAGGCGCTGCCGGCGCCGATAAGGCGCGAGCAGACTTTCGAGCTGATGCGCCAGGCCGATCTGGTCGTCGCGACGGGCTCGCAGACCAACGTCAAGGCGGCATACTCGAGCGGAACGCCGGCGCTGGGTGTCGGCGCCGGCAACGTCAGCGTGATCGTCGACGAGACGGCCGATGTCAAAGCAGCCGCCGCGCGGATCGCGAGCTCCAAGACCTTCGACAACGCCACCAGCTGCTCGTCGGAGAACGCCGTGATCGCGGTGGAAGCGGTGTACGGTCCGCTGGTGGAGGCCCTCGCAGCGCAAGGCGGCGTGCTGCTGTCCCCCGATGAAACCCGTGCGCTCGAGCGCACGATGTTTGCCGGCGGCAAGCTCTCGCCGGCGTTCATCGCCCAGTCCGCCCCGGCGATCGGCTCGCTGGCGGGGCTTGCGCGCGCCGCACTCCAGCAGGCGCGCTTCCTGATGGTGGCGCAGACGGGCGTCGGACCCGAGCATCCGTTTTCGGGCGAAAAGCTGGCGCCGGTGCTCGCGCTCTATCGAGTGCCCGATTTCGCCGCCGCGGCGAGGCTCGCGGCGCGGTTGCTGGACTATCAGGGCGCCGGGCACTCGGTGGGCCTGCATTCGCGCGACGACGAGCGGGCGCTGGAGCTCGGGCTCACGCTGCCCGTATGCCGTGTCATCGTCAACCAGGCGCACTGTTTCGCCACCGGAGGCAGCTTCGACAACGCGCTGCCTTTCTCGCTGTCAATGGGTTGCGGCACCTGGGGTGGCAACAGCCTCTCGGACAACCTGAACTACCGGCACTTCCTCAACATCACGACCGTCGTGCGTCCGCTTCCTCCCGAGTCGGTGCACGAGCCGACCGAAGACGAGCTGTTTGGCGCATGGCGGCGCAAGTTCGGGACGTGAGCCCGGGCGCTGCGCGCTTTCCGACGTTCCGGCAGGTCGTCGAGCAGCACGCGGACGAGCAGCCGCACGCGACGTTCCTGCTTGCGCCGGAGCCGGGCGTATCGGTGACCTATGCGGAGCTGCGCCGTATGACGCGCCGCTTCGGCGCGCTCCTGCGCGACTTGCGCGTACCCGAGCAGGCTGTCGTCGCGTTCATGCTGCCCAACGGGCTCGCGGCGGCCACGATCTTCATCGGTTCGATGACGGCCGGTCGTATCGTATCGCCGATCAACCTGCTCGCTCAGGACGCCGTGCTCGAATACACGCTCGCGCACGCGGCGCCGCATGCGCTCTTCGTAGCGCCCGAATTTTTCGACCGGCTGTCCGCGCTGGCCGCGCGCATCGGACTGAAGGCGGCGATCCTGTCGACCGATCCCGATCACCTCGTTCTGCCGGAAGACGAGACGGGCGACGTCGACGCGCTGGAAAGCCATAGCCCGGCGATGCTGATGTACACCTCCGGCACGACGGGCAATCCGAAGGGCGTTCTGCTCTCGCACGCAAACATGCTGCATGCCGGTCGTACGGTCAGCGCGGCGCATGCATTGACACCGGCGGATCGGGTTCTCTCGTCGCTGCCGCTTTATCACATCAACGGTCAGTGCATCGGTGTCGTCAGTCCGCTGGTTTCGGGCGGCAGCATCGTGCTTCCGCACCGCTTCAGCGTGTCCCGCTGGTGGCCGCTGGTCGAGCGCTACCGCCCGACCTGGCTCAATGTGGTGCCGACGATCATCGCGTATCTGCTGCACGGGCCCGCTCCAAGCCCCGCGCAGGCGGCGGCGATCCGTGCCGTGCGCTTCGCGCGCTCGGCCTCGGCCCCGCTTCCCCCCGAGCAGCATCGCGCGTTCGAGGAACGGTTCGCCGTCCCGGTGATCGAGGCGATGGGCCTCACCGAATGCGCGTCAGTGGCATTCTGCAATTCGCTCGATCCGAAAGAGCGAAGGATAGGCTCGCCCGGCCGGCCGATCGGCCTCGAGGCGCGTGTCGTCGCCCCGGACGGACGAGTGTTGCCGGCCGGGGAGCGGGGTGAGATCCAGCTGCGCGGCGACAATGTGATGATCGGGTACTACAGGGCGCCCGACGCCACCGCGCAGGCAGTCGATCGCGACGGTTGGCTTGCGACGGGCGACTTGGGCTATCGCGACGTCGACGGCTGCTACTACATTACCGGACGCCTCAAGGAGCTCATCATCAAGGGCGGCGAGAACATCGCGCCGCGCGAGATCGACGAGGCATTGCTGGCGCATCCGTCGGTGCTCGAAGGCGCCGCCGTCGGCGTCGCGGACCCGATGTACGGGCAGGACATCCTCGCCTGCGTCGTCCTCAAGCCCGGCGCCACGTGCAGCGAGGCGGCGTTGCGCGAGCACTGCGAACGCCTCCTCGGCCGCTACAAGGCGCCGCGCTACGTCCGCTTCGTCGCCGAGCTGCCCAAAGGAGCGTCTGGCAAGGTGCAGCGCCTGCGGCTGGTCGATCTGGCTCCG
>DATNAR010000201.1:0-2021 GCA_035607385.1 Casimicrobiaceae bacterium | reverse complement strand
TGACCAAAAGCGGCGTCGCGATGCGCGCCCTGGGGAACTGCGGATGGACGATCGCCTGGCTGTCGTGCACGACCGCGCCCAGCGAGCGCGCCGCGTGGATCCGCTCGGCGACGCCGTCGTTGACCACCGCGCCCAGAATCTCCACCGCCCGCGCCGGATCGCCGACCAGCTTCTGGATCGCGGCGCCCAGTCCTTGCGCGACCTGGTCGAACGACAGATGTGCATCACCGGTCTCGATGCCGTCGCGCGGAACGTAGATGTTCTGCGGCGCCGTGCACATCTGGCCGGTGTACAGCGCGAGCGAGAACGCGATGTTGCGCGCCGCGCCGGAAAAGTCGTCGGCCGAGTCGATGATGATCTGGTTGACCCCCGCCTTTTCGGCGTACACCTGCGCCTGCCGGGCATTGCGCTCGAGCCAGCTTCCGTGCGCGCTGCTGCCGGTGAAATCGATCAGCTTGATCTCGGGCCGCAGCGCCAGCGTCTGCGCGGTGTCGTCGTCGGCGCTGTGCGCGACCAGCGTCACGACGTTCGGATCGAAGCCCGCCTCGGCCAGCACTTCGCGCGCAATGGCGACGGTGATCGCAAGCGGCAGGATAGCGTTCGGATGCGGCTTGACGACGACCGCGTTGCCCGTCGCGAGGCTCGCGAACATGCCCGGGTAGCCGTTCCACGTCGGGAAGGTGTTGCAGCCTATCACCAGCGCGACGCCGCGCGGCACGATCGCATAGCGCTTTTCCATCTTCAGCGGCTCGTTCTTGCCCTGCGGCTTTTCCCAGTACGCGCTGGCCGGAATACGCCGCATCTCGTCCCAGGCGTAGGCGACCGCCTCCAGCCCGCGGTCCTGCGCATGCGGGCCGCCGGCCTGGAACGACATCACGAATGCCTGTCCGGTCGTGTGCATGATCGCGTGCGCGATCTCGAAGCTGCGCTTGTTTATGCGCGCGAGGATCTCGAGGCAAACGCCGACCCAGGCTTCGGGACCGGCCTTGCGCCACGATTTTTCCGCGATGGCGATGGCCGCGAAGAGCCGATCGAGGTCGACGCGCGGGTAGGTAACGCCGAGCGCGATCCCGTAGGGCGAGCGCTCGCCGCCGACGGTCCCGACGGTCGCGGGCAGGCTGATCGGAAACGGCTTGTTCGCCAGCGCGTCGAACGCCGCCTTGCCGGCGTCGGCGGCGCCTTCGCCGTACACCTTCGGGCTCGGCGACTCGGGGAATGCCGACCAGTAGCCGCGCTCGGCGATCGCCTTCAGCGCCTGGTCCAGCAATGGGCGGTGGCGCTCGAATAACGGATGGGACACGGTCTCTCCTGATTCTGCTTCAACAATAGCAACGGCTGCATCGCTGCGGCGTCCGCCGCAGGCTCATGCGCCCTGATCGAAGTCGACGACGACCTTGTCGGTGACCGGATAACTCTGGCAGCACAGGATGAACCCGCGCGCGACCTCGTAGTCCTCGAGCGCGAAATTGACATCCATGTCGACCTCGCCCTCGATGAGCTTGGCGCGGCAGGTCGAGCACACGCCGCCCTTGCACGAGTACGGCAGCTCGATGCCGCGCTGCAACGCCGCGTCGAGGATGTTCTCCTTGGTTTTCTCGAGCGTATATTGTCGCACCGATCCGTCGATGATGACGGTCACCTCGCACTCGGCGTGGCCGGCCTCGGGCAGAGGCTGGGCTTTCCGCTCATGCTTGGGGATGCTCGCCGCGAAGAGCTCGATCTTGATGCGCGACCTGGGCATGCCGTGCGCCTGCAGCGACTCGGCCACCGCCTGCATCATGCCGTCGGGCCCGCAGACGAACGCGGTGTCGATGTCGGTGAGGTCGACCCAGTGCTCGATCAGCGCATCGGCTTTTTTGCGGTCGATGCGGCCGTTGAGAATGTCGATGTCCTGCGGCTCGCGGCTCATCACGTAGATCAGGCTGAACCGGTCGAGGAAGCGATCCTTGAGGTCGGCCAGCTCCTCGCGAAACATCACCGCGCTCGACGAGCGGTTGCCATAGAACAGCGTGAAACGGCTC
>DATNAR010000197.1:0-6619 GCA_035607385.1 Casimicrobiaceae bacterium | reverse complement strand
CGAATGCCTGCTCGAGCGAGCGCCGGCGGCGCTGCCGCGCGTCGAATGGATCGAGATGCTTCCGGCGCGCTGGCGTGGGCTGATGCTCGCCAACGAAGTCCTCGATGCCGTGCCGCCGCATCTGATCGCCCGGCAGCGTGGAGCGTGGTTCGAGCGCGGCGTCGGCCTCGCCGGCGATCGTCTGGTGCTGTCCGACCGGCCGCTGCCTCCGGGTGCGCTGCGCGAGGCCGCCAAGGCCGCGTTCCCGCCCGAAGGCGATTATGTCAGCGAGATCAACCCGGCCGCGCAGGCGCTGGTCCGAACTCTGGCCGAGCGCTGCGACGCCGGCGTGCTGCTGATCATCGACTACGGATTTCCCGCGGCCGAGTATTATCATCCGCAACGCGCGAGCGGCACGCTGGTCGCGCACTACCGTCATCGCGTCGTGCACGACCTGCTGTTCATGCCCGGACTCGCCGACCTTTCGGCGCATGTCGACTTCAGCGCCATCGCGCGCGCCGGCGTCGCCGGCGGCATGGCGGTCGGCGGCTACACGACGCAGGCGCGCTTCCTGATCAATTGCGGCATTCTCGATGCGCTGGCCGCTTGCGGCGACCCGCAGTCGACCGCGTATTTGCGCCAGGCGGCGGCGGTGCAGAAGCTTCTCTCGCCGGCCGAGATGGGCGAGCTGTTCAAGGTGCTTGCCCTGATCCGCGGACTCGACGAAGAGCTCGTCGGCTTTCGCGACGGCGACCAGGGATACCGCCTTTAGGCGATGGGAGGCAACACAACTGTCATCCCCGGCGCAGGCCGGGATCCAGGTTGCAGCATCTCCGCCCGACGAGCATCGCTGCTTGGGCCCCGGCCTTCGCCGGGGCGACGCTTGCGCCGGGGCGACGCTTGTTACGCGGCGCGGCGCTGGGCCTGCGCCGTCGCCAGCTTGGCGCGCGCATCGCGCAGCGCCGTGCGCACGCCTTCCTCGATGACCGGGTGGTAGAACGGCATGTCCAGCATCTGCTGCACGGTGAGCTTCATCTGCAGCGCCCACGCCAGCAGGTGGCCGATATGCTCGGCGTCGGGACCGAGCATTTCCGCGCCGAGGAACGCGCCGTCTTCGATCGCGACATAGACGTGCAGCAGACCCTTGTTGCGCAGCATGACGCGCGAGCGGCCCTGATTGTGGAACGAGACTGCACCCGTCACGTGCGGGACCGGTTGCGCATCGCGCCAGCCGCCGCCCACGATCGCGATTTCGGGATCGGTGAAGACGACGGCGAGGCCGGCGCGGCGCAAGCCCGGCCGGACATCGGGATAACGGGCGGCATTTTCGCCGGCGATGCGGCCCTCGTCGGCGGCCTCGTGCAGCAGGGCCAGCTCGTTGTTGACGTCGCCGGCGATGAATAACGACGATCGTCCGCACTGCAGCGTGCGGCGATTGAACAGCGGCACGCCGTGGGCGTCCAGTGCGAGCGACGTCCGGTCGAGCCCCAGTCCGGACAGGTTCGGACGACGCCCGGTGGCGGCGAGCAGGTAATCGAAGTTTTCCGCGGTGGCGCCGCCGTCGGGCGCGCGATACCTGACTTCGATCAAATCGCCATGACGGGCGAGTTCGGCGTTCGCATTCGTGTCGAGGTAGAACTCGGCGCCGAACGTGCGGCGGGCGAGATCCAGCAGCGCCGGATCGGACAGGGGACCGACGCCGCCGCCGCGGCCGAAGACCTTCACCCGCACGCCCAGCCGGTGCAGCGCCTGGCCGATTTCGAGCCCGATCACGCCGGGCCCGAAGACCGCGACGCTTTCCGGCAGCGTCTCCCATTGGAACACGTCGTCGTTGACGATCAGCCTGTCGCCCAGCGCATCCCATGCCGCCGGATGCGCCGGCGACGAGCCCGTCGCGATGACGATGCGCGGCGCGCGTATCGTCAGCGCGTCGCCGACCTGCAGCGTATGGTCGTCGACAAAACGGGCGTGGCCGCGAACCTTGTCAGCCGCCGGAAATGCCTCGACGTCGTCGACGACGAACCCGGCGAAACGGTCGCGCTCCGCCTTGACCCGATCCATCACTGCCTTGCCGTCGATGGCGATCGGGCCCGCCGGCCGGATGCCGAACGCCGGCAGGCGCGAGAAAGCGTGCGCGGCTTCGGCGGCCGCGATCAGCAGCTTGCTCGGCATGCAGCCGACCCGCGCGCAGGTGGTGCCGTAGGGGCCGCCTTCGATCAGCAGCGCGCGCTGTCCGGCCGCCTTTACCGTTCGATACGCGGCGAGCCCGGCCGTGCCGGCGCCGATGATGGCGACGTCGGTGTCAAGAATCTGCATGGGCACGTGTCCTCCAACCAAAAGTCGGTTGCGAGCACCTTGAGCTTACGCCGCTCGCTTCAGATGGCGCTCGAGGTCCTCGGCATTGCCGATCAGCCGTCCGTTGATGAAGACTTGCGGCACCGTTTGCGCGCCGGTGATCGCGCCGACGACCTTGGTGCGGATGGCGTGGTCGAGGGGAACCTCGGCGTAGGCGATGCCGGCTTCGGTCAGCAGCCGCTTCGCCTTGGCGCAGAACGAGCAGCCGTTCCGGGTCAGAATGGCGACCTGGTCGGGCTTTTTCGCCTTGGGGTTCACGTAATCGAGCATCGTGTCGGCATCCGACACGACGAACGGATCGCCCGGCTCGTCCGGCTCGATGAACATCTTCTCGATGAGCCCGTCGCGAACCAGCATCGAGTAGCGCCACGAACGCTGGCCGAAGTTGAGATCGCTCTTGTCGACCAGAAGGCCCATCTTGCGCGTGAACTCGCCGTTGCCGTCGGGCAGCAGCGTCACGTTGGCGGCCTCCTGGTCTTTGGCCCAGGCTTCCATCACGAACGGATCGTTGACCGAGATGCAGACGATAGCGTCGATGCCGGCATCCTTGAACGCCGGCGCGAGCTCGTTGTAGCGGGGCAGGTGGGTCGACGAGCAGGTCGGCGTGAATGCGCCCGGCAGCGAAAATACGACGACGTTCTTGCCCGCGAACAGGTCGGCGCTGGTCAACGTCGCCCACTCGCCGTTGCGGCGCACGCGCAGTGAAACGTCGGGTACCCGCTCGCCCTCGCGGTTCGGGAATAGATGGGTCGTGTGGGGCATCGTGCTCTCCATAGTTTGGTCGATTGACGATCGTATGATCACCGACCCCAGGCGATAGTTCAAGTTTATTTATTGGATCGTAACGATAGCTGCAAGCTATCGCAAAACCGCGCCGGCGCGATGCCGGGGCTGAAATCGCCTGCTAGTCGGCGCTGCGGCGCAAGCGGACGATGTTGTCGGACGAGGTCCCGTGCCGCGTCGAGTGCAGCGAGGCCAGGAGCTCGCTGACGACCGCCGGCTCGATCGGCTTGACCAGATGGTGGTCGCAGCCGGCCTGGGTCGAGCGCGAGCGGTGTTCTTCCTGGCCGTAACCGGATACCGCGACCATGACGATCGAGCTGTTTTCGGGATCGGCGCGGACGCGCTCCGCGACCTGGAAGCCGTCCATGCCCGGCAGCCCGATGTCGAGCAGGATGACGTCCGGCCGCGCGGTGCGCACCGAGTCCAGCGCCTGCGGTCCGTCGTAGGCGACGCGAACGTCGTAGCCTTCCATCGCGAGCAGCATCGCCATGCTGTCGGTCGCATCGCGATTGTCGTCGACGATCAGGACCGAGAATTCGCCGGGGCTCGATGCGTTGTAGCGCTCCGCCGCGCGGCGCCCGGCCGCAACGCGCTGGTCGACCGGCATCGCCGGCAGGCGCACGGTGAATTCGCTGCCGAGATTCCTGCCGGCGCTGGACGCAGACACGCTTCCACCCTGCATCTTGACCAGCCGCTCGACCAGCGTCAGCCCGATGCCCAAGCCGCCCTGCGAGCGGTCGAGCGTCTGCTCGACCTGGGTGAAAAGCTCGAAGATCGTCGGCAGCGCCGACGCGGGTATCCCGATGCCCGAATCGCGGATGCGGAGGACGATTTCGGCGCCCTCCTGCTCGGCGATCAGCGCGATCCTCCCCTTGCGATCGGTGTACTTCGCCGCGTTGTTCAGCAGGTTCGCCAGCACCTGCGCCAGTCGCGCGAAGTCGCCGCGGATTCGCATCGGCTGCTCGGGCAGCAGCACGCTCAACGCATGCTCCTGCGCATCGATCAGCGGCCGCACCGTCTCGACGGCGACCGCGACGACGGCGGCGACGTCGACCGCCTCGATCTTGAGCTCGATCTTGTTCTGCGTGATCCGCGACACGTCGAGCAGGTCGTCGACCAGGCGGGACAACTGCTTGACCTGGCGGCCGATCACTTCGCGCGCCCAATCGTGCCGTTTCGCGTCGGTGTCGTTGGTCTGCAGGACGTGCACGGCGTTGGTGATCGGCGCGAGCGGGTTGCGCAGCTCGTGCGAGAGCATCGCGAGGAATTCGTTCTTGCGGCGGTCCTGGTCGTGGATCTTCCGGTACAGCAGCGCATTGTCGAGCGCGATCGCCGCGCGGCTGGCCACGTCGCTTGCGACGGCCACAAGATCGGCATCGATCGTGCGCCCCGCCGAAGTCGTGCCCAGCGAGATCACGCCTATCGTCCGCCCGCGCGCGAGCAGCGGAATGATGACCAGCGAATGCAGCGGCGATCCGCGCGGGATCTCGGGCTGCGGGCCGGCCGGGCCGTTGGTCGGGTGTGGGCCGGACAGATCGGGGAAGGATTCGCTGACGCCGCTGCCTTGCACGCGCGCGATGGCGTCGCGCCACCAGCCGCACTCGATCGCCGGAACCGATTCGCGGCACAGCGGCTCGCCGGTCAGCGCGCTGTTCCAGGCCAGTTCGGTGCGCGCTTCGATACCCTCTTCGCCGGCAAAGGTCAGCGCCGCGGCGTCGGCGAGGAACGGAACCGCCAGGCGCATCAGCTCGTTTGCCGTCGGATCGAATTCGAGCGACCGCGCCAGGGCGGCGCTGGCCTGCGCCAGGAAGGCGAAGCGCGCGTTCGCGCGTTCGGCCGCCGAGCGCGCGGCGCGCTCCTCGGCCAGCGCCAGATGCTCCTCGGCGCGGCGCTTCGCCTGCTCGGCCAAGAGGTAAAGGTCGACGAACACCTTGACCTTCGAGCGCAGGATCTCGGGAACGACCGGTGAGCTCAGGTAGTCGACCGCGCCCAGCGAATAGCCTTTGCTGATGCGCATCTCGTCGGTGTAGTCGGCGGTGATGAAAATGATCGGGATGTGCGCCGATTTTGTCCGGCTGCGGATCAGCGCCGCCGTTTCGAGGCCGTCCAGGCCCGGCATGTTGACGTCGAGCAGGATGACGGCGAAGTCGCGCTGCAGCACGTGCCGCAATGCCTCTTCGCCCGACGTCGCCGTGTAAAGGTTCTGCTCGAGCTCGTCGAGTATCGCCCGGAAGACGACGTGCTTGTCCGGTCGATCGTCGACGACCAGGATGTTCGCTTTGCCTGCGTCGCTCACGCGATGCATCTCCTTCGACCGGTGGCGCCTGCTGTGCGCATCCTTTCCGACGATCCGTTAACCAGATCAGCGCGACAGCCAGGCGCGCAGCACGCCGACCATCAGCTCGGTATCGACCGGCTTCGACAGGTAATCCCACGCCCCGGCTTCCATGCATTTCTCGCGGTCGCCCTTCATCGCTTTGGCGGTGACGGCGATGATCGGGAGGTCGCGGCAGGCGGGAATCTTGCGGATCTCCCGGATCGTGTCGACCCCGTCGAGCTCGGGCATCATGATGTCCATCAGCACGACGTCGATATCGGGCTGCGCCTGCAGATGCCGGATGGCGTCGCGCCCGTTGTCGTGCGATACGACAGCCATGCCCTGATCCTCGAGCAGCGACGACAGCGCGAAAATGTTGCGCACGTCGTCGTCGACGATCATCACGCGCTTGTCCTTGAGCACGTGGTTCGAGTCGTGCAGCCGGCGCAGCACGGTCCGGTGCGCTTCGGGGATTCGCTCTGGATCGCGATGCAGGAAGAGGCTCGCCTGATCGAGCAGCCGGTCGAGCGACTGCACGTCGCGCACGACGACGTTGCGGGCAAGGCTGCGCCAGCCGTCGAGTGCCATCGCGCCTTTTTCGCCGCCGTAGAGCAGGATCGGCAGGCTGTCGAGCGATGGCTCGCCGTCGTCTTCACCGGCGGACGATGGAGCGCCGTGTCCCATCGACAGCCTGGCGTCGAGCACCAGGCAGTCGACGCCCTCGCGCTCGACGATGGCCGCCGCGGCGCGGCGGTCGCCGACCGACATGATCCTCACATCGTCGGCATTGAGATAGGCGACGACCTGGTCGCGCATCTCCGGGTCCGCCGAGGCGACCAGCAGGCGTTTCTCGGGACGCTGCGCGAACCGGTTCAGGCTCGCCAGCAGCGAGTCGAGAACGTCCTTGTTCTGCAGCGGCTTCGCGACAAACGAATACGCGCCGGCATCGAGCGCCTGCTCGCGCGATTCGTCGGTCGAGATGATGGCGACCGGAATGTGCCGCGTCGCGCTGTCGTTCTTCAGCCGGTGCAGCACCCGCCAGCCGTTGATGTCGGGCAGGAAGAGATCGAGGCTGATCGCCGAAGGATGGAACTGGCTGGCCAGCGCAAGCGCTGCGACGCCCTGCGAGGTCACGATGCCCTTGAAGCCCTGCTCGCGCGCCGCGTCGAGCAGGAAGCGCGCAAA
>DATNAR010000193.1:0-3769 GCA_035607385.1 Casimicrobiaceae bacterium | reverse complement strand
GATCTTGGCCAGCATGCCGCGGATCTCCGGCGTGTCGGCGACTTCGACCGAGTGGCTGCGCCACTTCAGACCGAGGCCCGCGACCGTCACCCGGTGATCGGGCTTCTTGCCCATCAGTCCGCGCACCAGCGTCACGCGCAGTCGCTTCGGTGCAGCCGAGGCATTCTTGTCTGCCGCCATGTTCAGGCCTCCGTCAGCTGCTCGACCGTCAGGCCGCGCTTGGCCGCGATGTCCGCCGGCGCACTGCAGTTCTCGAGCGCGTTGAGCGTCGCGCGCACGACGTTGTACGGATTGGTCGATCCATGGCACTTGGCCAGGATGTTGGTCACGCCGACGACGTCGAACACCGCCCGCATCGGGCCGCCGGCGATGACGCCGGTGCCTTCCGACGCGGGCTGCATGAAGACCTTGGTCGCGCCGTGCCGGCCGACGACCGCGTGGTGCAGCGACCCGCCTTTGAGACGCACCTTGATCATCCGGCGCCGGGCTTCCTCCATCGCTTTTTGCACCGCGACCGGCACTTCCTTCGCCTTCCCCTTGCCCATGCCGACCCGCCCGTCGCCGTCGCCGACCACCGTCAGCGCCGCGAACGCCAGGATGCGACCGCCCTTCACCACCTTGGTGACGCGGTTGATGCTGATCATCTTTTCGCGCAGGCCGTCGCCGCGATCGTCCTGCTGCTGCCTGCCTTGCTGCCTGCCCATCGGCTTTGCCATGTTCGGTCCCGTCCTCTGTTTGGCGCTAGAACTTCAGGCCGCCCTCGCGGGCGGCCTCGGCCAGCGCCTTGACGCGGCCGTGATACTTGTACCCCGAGCGGTCGAAGGCGACCGTCTCGATGCCCAGCGCTTTCGCCTTTTCGGCGATGCGCTTGCCGATCAAGGTCGCGGCCGCGCGGTTGCCGCCGTTCTTGGTGCCCGCGCGTATCTCGCCCTCGAGCGTCGAGGCGCTGGCCAGCACCTTGTCGCCTTCCGGCGCGATGATCTGCGCATAGATGTGGCTGTTGGACCGGCTGACCACCAGCCGGTTTGCCCGCTGCTCGGCGATGCGCGCCCGGGTTTTGCGGGCGCGGCGGACACGAGCTTCACTCTTGTTCATCAATCAGGTCTCCAGTCTCTCGGCCAGGCCGCTTACTTCTTCTTGGTTTCCTTGATCACGACTCGCTCATCGGCGTAGCGCACGCCTTTGCCCTTGTACGGTTCCGGCGGACGGTAGGCGCGGATCTCCGCGGCGACCTGTCCGACCTGCTGCTTGTCGACACCCCTGACGATGATTTCCGTCTGGACCGGAACCTCGGCCTTGACGCCCTTGGGCATCTGATGGACGACCGGATGCGAATAGCCGAGCGACAGGTTGAGCTTGTCGCCGGCGACCTGCGCCCGGTAGCCGACTCCGACCAGCGTCAGCCGCTTCTGGTAACCGTCGGTGACGCCCTTGACCATGTTGGCGACCAGCGCACGCATCGTCCCGTGCATCGCGCCCGCCTCGGCGTTCGCCGCCTTGAAGGTCAAGGTGTCGCCCGACTGCTCGATGCTGACGGTCGGACCGAAGCGGCGCGACAGCGAGCCCAGCGGACCCTTGACCGAAATTTCGCCGCCGGCGATCGTCACTTCGACTTTGGCCGGCAGCTTGATCGGATTGTTGCCGATACGGGACATTTCGCTTGGCTCCCCGTCAGGCAACGATGCAAAGCACTTCGCCGCCGACCCCGGTGGCGCGCGCCTTGCGATCGGTCATCACGCCGTGCGACGTCGATACGATGGCGATCCCCAGCCCGTTCATCACGCGCGGGATATCGTCCTTGCTCTTGTAGATGCGCAGACCCGGCTTCGACACGCGCTCGATCTTCTCGATCACGGGCCGGCCGGCGTAGTACTTGAGCGAAATCTCGAGCTGCGGCTTGGCTTCGTCGCCGACGACGGCAAAGCCCTCGACGTAGCCTTCGTCCTTCAGCACCTTGGCGATCGCCAGCTTCACTTTCGACACCGGCATCTGCACGGTGGCTTTTTCCGCGAGCTGCGCGTTGCGGATACGCGTCAGCATGTCGGCGATCGGATCAGTCATGCTCATGAGTCACCCCTACCAGCTGGCCTTGACCACGCCGGGGATTTCGCCCCGCATCGCGATCTCGCGCAATTTGTTGCGGCCGAGGCCGAACTTGCTGTAGACGCCGCGCGGGCGGCCGGTCAGCTTGCAGCGGTTGCGCAGCCGGGTCGGGCTGGCGTCGCGCGGCAGCTGCTGCAGCTTGTGCCGCGCATCGAGACGGACGTCCTCGGACAGCTTGAAGTTGTTGATGACCGCGATCAGCTCGGCGCGCTTTTTGGCGTACTTCTTCACCGTCTTGCGGCGCTTCAGATCTCGGTTGATGACAGCCGTTTTAGCCATGGCGTCCTCAGTCTTTCAGTTCTTGAACGGAAATTTGAACGCGGCGAGCAGCGCTTTCGCCTCGGCATCGGTCTTTGCCGTCGTCGCGATCGTGATGTTCATGCCCCGCAGAGCGTCGATCTTGTCGTACTCGATCTCGGGGAAAATGATCTGCTCCTTGACGCCCATGTTGAAGTTGCCGCGGCCGTCGAACGAGCGGCCCGATACGCCGCGAAAGTCGCGCACGCGCGGCAGCGCGATCGACACCAGCCGGTCGAGAAACTCGTACATCCGCTGCTGGCGCAGCGTCACCATGCAGCCGATCGGGTAGCCGGTACGGATCTTCCACACGGCGATCGACTTCCTGGCCTTGGTGACGACCGGCTTCTGTCCGGAGATCTTCTGCATGTCGCCGACGGCGTTGTCGAGGATCTTCTTGTCGGCGATCGCCTCGCCCACGCCCATGTTCAGCACGATCTTGGAGATGCGCGGGACCTGCATCGCCGACTTGTAGCCGAATTGCGCGGTCAGCGCCGGCACGACTTCGTTCTTGTAGACTTCCTTCAGACGCGCCATCGTCATGCTCCGAGCACTTCGCCGTTGGACTTGTAGAAGCGGACCTTGCGGCCGTCGTTCAACGTGCGGAATCCGATCCGGTCCGCCTTCTGCGTGACCGGGTTGTACACCGCCACGTTCGAGACGTGGATCGGTATCTCCTTGGTGATGATGCCGCCCGGCTGGTTCTTCATCGGGTTGGGGCGCGCATGCTTCTTCACCTGGTTGATGCCGGCGACGACGACGTGCTGGTCATCGACGATCTGGGTGACGCTGCCGCGCTTGCCCTTGTCGCGGCCGGCGATGACGATGACGTTGTCGCCTTTCTTGATCTTGCGCATGGTCAAAGCACCTCCGGCGCCAGCGATACGATCTTCATGAAACGCTCGGTGCGCAGCTCGCGCGTCACCGGCCCGAAAATGCGCGTGCCGATCGGCTCGAGCTTCGGCGTCAGCAGCACCGCCGCATTGCTGTCGAACTTGATCTTGGCGCCATCATCGCGGCGCACGCCCTGCCGCGTGCGCACGACGACCGCGTTGTAGATCTCACCCTTCTTGACCCTGCCCCGCGGCGCCGCATCCTTGACAGTGACCTTGATCACGTCGCCGATGTGCGCGTAACGGCGCTTGGAGCCGCCGAGCACCTTGATGCACATGACGCGGCGGGCGCCGGTGTTATCGGCGACATCGAGCATTGACTGCATCTGAATCATTGCAACACTCTCCAACTTGACCGCTGCGGCAACTATCGGCGGCGGCCAGTTTTGGAACCCGTGAGGGTAGCCCGCCGCCAGCGCCTGGACTAAAGCTTCACCCAGCTGGCGGCCGGGGAAACGAAAAGTATGGCAGGATTT
>DATNAR010000192.1:0-4654 GCA_035607385.1 Casimicrobiaceae bacterium | reverse complement strand
GTGCACGAGCAGCGTCGCGTCGCCGCCGTCGTCGAGGATCATGTTCGGCCCCTGAAACGGGTGACCCCACTCGAAGATGCGATGCGTGAACTCCCAGTAGCGCTCCAGCGTCTCGCCCTTGTACGCGAACACCGGCGTGCCGCGCGCGGCGATCGCGGCCGCCGCATGGTCCTGCGTCGAGTAGATGTTGCACGACGCCCAGCGGACGTCGGCGCCGAGCGCCTGCAGCGTCTCGATCAGCACCGCCGTCTGGATCGTCATGTGCAGGCTGCCGGCGATGCGCGCGCCTCGCAGCGGCTGCTCGGGCGCGAACTCCTCGCGGATCGCCATCAGGCCGGGCATCTCCGTTTCGGCGATCGCCATTTCCTTGCGGCCCCAGTCCGCCAGCGACAGGTCGGCGATGTCGTAATCGGCGAATCGCCCGGTTTCATTGACAGCATTCATCGGTCACTCCGTTCGTTAACGGGCGACTTGCTGCGGATGTCGGGTCGGCGTGACCGCCCGTTGGCCGCAGAGAAGTCGCGGTTCAACGAGCGCGGTTGCACATGGGGGAATCCGGCGGATACCCCGCCTCGAGCCTGGCCCGGACTAACCGGGTCGCAACGCTCCTCGAGGCGCTGAGGCAGCGATTGTAGCAAAGCGCCTCGGGGACGCCGATACCGCCGCGGCGATTCATCGGATCGGCGGCTGTCCCGCGTCACTGGCGAGCAGTGCGTTGGCAAGGCCCGATTCGCGCTTGTAGAAGCCCTCGGTGTGGAACGTCTCCTCGAGGGCGAAGAGCTCGTAGTCGAGGTGATGACACAGCTCGTGGCAAAGCGTGCGGAGAAAGCTTTTGAACGCGACGACGTGGCGTTTGCGCGCAGTACGCATCCAGACGCTGATGCGCGCCGGCGTACCAGTCTCGGCGGGCTCGTAGAGGCCGTGCAGCTCCCCATAGCCGTCGGCGGGGCGTTGCGCCAGTACGCGCACGCGAATCGGCGGGACGTGATAGCCCGACGTCAGCGCATCGACGATCCGCTGGCAGCGCCGTTGTGCTTCCGTTCGATCTTCCGCTGACAGCGCGGCGCGAAGGCCGATGATGTCGAGGCCCGGCATGACGTCGGGCGGCAACGCAAGCGCTTCGATGCCGTCACTTTTGCGGTAGACGCGCTTGCGGGATGGCGACAGGCGATCGTAATACGCGAAACGCATGATGGCAGCTTGCTTGCGCGTCGCCCGCCGGCAAACGCCGAAAAACATCGGGGCCGCAAACGCGGCCCCGACCGACGACATCGTGCCGCGTCTCAGGCCTTCTTTATCTTCTCGAGCATCTTGAAAATGCCCTTCGGCGCGCCGACGAACATGCGCTTGAACGTCTTCGGAAGGCAACGGCGCTCGAGCGTGTTGCGGCGGGTGCGGCTGCGTTCAGCCATGCGTTTCTCCAGTCGATGGGTGGCCCGCGAGAGAGATCCGCGGAAAACCGGTCATTATACCGACACTCGCCTTACCGCTGCCCGATCGCAGCACCCGCGAACACGCCGGCAGCGACGCGCGGCGGCGCGCGTGAATATTGCGGTGGCGGAACCACCGATGCGCCGAGCTCCGCGGCCGCATGCCACACCCAGCGCGGGTCCCACAGGAACGCGCGCGCCATCGCGATCATGTCCGCATCGCCGGCGGCCACGATCGCCTGCGCCTGCACGGGTGTCGTGATGAGCCCCACGGCGATCGTCGTCACGCCGGCCGCGCGCTTGATCGCGCGGGCGAAGTCGACCTGATAGCCGGGAGCGAGCGGAATCTTCTGCGCCGGCGATATTCCGCCACTCGACGCATCGATGAAATCGCAGCCGCGCAAGGCGAGCCGCCGCGAAAACTCGATCGACTCGTCGAGCGTCCACCCGCCCTCGATCCAGTCGGTGCACGACAGGCGCACGCCGAGCGGCTTCCGTTCGGGCCACGCGGCGCGCACGGCGTCGAACACTTCGAGCGGGAAGCGGATTCGCCCTTCGAAGCTGCCGCCGTAGCGGTCGCTGCGGCGATTGGCGAGCGGCGACAGGAACTCGTGCAGCAGGTAGCCGTGCGCCATGTGCAACTCGAGCGCGTCGATGCCGGCACGCTCGGCGCGGCGCGCACTGTTCGCGAACGCGTCGCGGATGCGGGTGAGCCCGTCGTGATCCAGTGCGGCCGGCGCAGTCTCTCCGCTGGCGTGCGCAACAGGCGACGGCGCCGCCGTGATCCAGCCGCCTTCGCCGACGGGGATCAGATGGCCGCCTTCCCACGGCACGTGCGAAGAGCCTTTGCGGCCGGCATGCGCAAGCTGCAAGGCGACCGGAATCGGCGGGCACTGCGCCCGCGCCCGCGCGAGGGTCTGCGTCAGCGCGCTTTCGCAGGCGTCGTCGTACAGGCCGAAGTCGCCCGGACTGATGCGCCCCTGCGCGGTCACGGCCGTCGCCTCGATCGTGAACATGCCGGCGCCGGACATCATGAGCTGCGCCCAGTGGACGAGATGCCAGTCCGTCGCGCGGCCGTCGATCGCCGAGTACTGGCACATCGGCGAAACGACCACGCGATTGGCGAGCGCTACCCCGCGCAACCGGATCGGATCGAACAGGTTCAATCAGTCCGCGGCAAACGCGGGCTCGCACAGTCCCGCGGCCTCGCGCAGCGCCTCGACCTTGTCGGCGGCTTCCCAGGTGAATTCGGGCTCGTCGCGGCCGAAATGCCCGTATGCCGCAGTTTTGCGATAGATGGGACGCAAGAGATCGAGCATCCGGATGATGCCCTTCGGGCGCAGGTCGAAATGCGCGTGCACGAGCTCGACGATCTGCGCATCCGGAACGCGGCCCGTGCCTTCGGTGTACACCGTCACGTTGATCGGCTTCGCGACGCCGATCGCGTACGAGAGTTGCACCTGGCATTGCCTGGCGATGCCGGAGGCGACGATATTCTTCGCGACGTAGCGCGCCGCGTATGCCGCCGAGCGATCCACCTTCGACGGATCCTTGCCCGAGAAGGCGCCGCCGCCGTGCGGCGCAGCTCCGCCGTACGTATCGACGATGATCTTGCGGCCGGTGACGCCGGCGTCGCCGTGCGGTCCGCCGATCTCGAAGCGACCGGTTGGATTCACGAGAAAGCGCGTTCCGGCGAGCATCTCCCTGGGAAATACCGGCTTCACGATTTCCTCGATGACCGCTTCGGCAAGCTCCTTCTGACGCTCGTTCATGCTCGGGTGATGCTGCGTGGACAGCACGACCGTATCGACGCTCTTCGGCTTGCCGTCGACGTAGCGGACGGTGACCTGCGATTTCGCGTCCGGACGCAGCCACGGCAGGCGGCCGTCGCGGCGCACTTCGCTTTGCCGCTGGACGAGCCGGTGCGCGTAATAGATCGGGAACGGCATCAGCGCGGGCGTTTCGTCGCAGGCGTAGCCGAACATCAGCCCCTGGTCGCCTGCACCCTGGTTGAGGTAGTCGTCGGACGCGCGGTCGACGCCCTGCTTGATGTCGGGCGATTGCTTGCCGTAACAGACCATCACCGAGCAACCGTCGGCATCGAAGCGCAATTCGGGATCGTTGTAGCCGATGCGCCGGATCGTGTCGCGCGCGACACGGCCGTAATCGACATTCGCGCTGGTCGTGATCTCGCCGGCCATCACGACGAGACCGGTGGACACCAGTGTTTCGGCGGCAACCCGTCCTGTCGGGTCATGCTCTAGAATCGCGTCGAGCACCGCGTCGGAAATCTGGTCCGCGACCTTGTCCGGGTGCCCTTCCGACACCGATTCGGATGTAAACAGGAAATCGCCCATTGCCGCTCCGCTTCGCTGGTTTTTCTTGGCCCGCGCGTGGGCGCGGCGTAGGCGTGAATTCTAGCAGACGCTGTCCGCGGACTCCGCGCCGGGCGAGCCGAATCGGGGCGACCGCGGCAAGGGTCGTTCAATGAGCATGGTGCGCGCCGACCGCGCGTCGATCGCGCGCGCGGCGCAGTTGCTGCGCGATGGCAAGCTCGTCGCATTCCCCACCGAGACGGTCTACGGGCTCGGCGCGGATGCCGGCAATCCCGCCGCCGTGCGGCGAATCTTCGAAGTGAAGGGACGACCCGAGGACCATCCTGTGATCGTGCATGTCGCGGACATTGCGGCGGCGGAGCGATGGTCGCTGTCGATGCCCGACGACGCGCGCGCGCTGGCGGCCGCGTTCTGGCCCGGTCCGCTCACGCTGATCGTCCCGCGCGCTGCGCACGTTTCGAACGCCGTGACGGGCGGCCAGGCGAGCATCGGACTGCGCGCGCCGGCGCATCCGGTCGCCCGCGCGTTGCTTGCGGAATTCGGCAACGGCATCGCGGCGCCGTCGGCGAACCGCTTCGGTCTCGTGTCGCCGACGACCGCGCGGCATGTCGCCGATGATCTCGGAGACGCCGTCGATCTGATCCTCGACGGCGGCGCCTGCGACGTCGGCATCGAAAGCACGATCATCGCGTTCACGGGGCACGCGCCGATGCTGTTGCGGCCCGGCGGCATCGACATCGATGCGATTGCGAAAGTGCTCGGCCGACTGCCGGTGGCGCGGGACGCCGCGGCGCCGCGCGCATCGGGCTCGCTCGGTTCGCACTACGCTCCGCGAACGCCGGCCGGGCTCGTCGCCAGGGACGCGCTGCGCGCGGAGCTCTCGCAACT